>NZ_ANBZ01000039.1:0-103443 GCF_000316965.1 Pseudomonas sp. 313 | reverse complement strand
TTTCAGAGCAGGTCAACAGTTATTTTACGACTGAGTTGCAGCGGATCAATTCGGCCATGTCCCTGACCGCCTGCTTGAAGCCGACGAAGACCGCCTGGGCGACGATGGCATGGCCAATGTTCAGCTCGTTGATACCTGGCAGCGCCGCGATGGGCTGGACATTGTGATAGTGCAGGCCATGACCGGCATTGACCACCAGCCCGAGGCCGGTGGCAAATTCCACCGCCCTGGTTAGGCGCTGCAGCTCATGGGCCTGCGCTTCCTGGGTCTCGGCTTCGGCATAGCGACCGGTGTGCAACTCGATCACCGGAGCACCGCTGTCCTTGGCCGCCTGGATCTGCTGCAGATCGGGATCTATAAAGAGGGATACTTCCGAAGCGGGCAGTGCAGCGATGGCGTCGCGGATACGCTGGACCTGCCCCACTACATCCAGGCCACCTTCGGTGGTCAGTTCTTCCCGGCGTTCAGGCACCAGGCAGACGTGCTCGGGACGGATCTCGCGAGCGAATGCCAGCATTTCAGCCGTCAGGGCCACTTCGAGATTCATGCGGGTCTGCAGGAGGTCACGCAGCAGGCGGACATCCCGCTCCTGGATATGGCGACGGTCCTCGCGCAGATGCAGGGTGATGCCATCCGCTCCCGCCTCCTCGGCGTCCAGCGCCGCCTTGACCGGATCGGGATAGCGGGTACCCCGCGCCTGACGCAGGGTGGCGACATGATCGATGTTGACGCCCAACAGAACACGACTGAAGTCTTTCATGGCTTATTCACTTGGCTTGGCGAACAATTCGCGACTCATGAGGGGTTTGCTGCCCAGGTGCGGCGCCAGGGCTTGGCGCATCAAGCGCTTGGCAGCGCGGACTACCGTGGGATCGTCCCATTCGCCACGCTCCAGTGCCAGGATTTCAGCACCGGCCAGACAACCCGGGCGCACCTCGTCGACGGGCTCGAAGCCCTGGTCCGGAATGAAGCGATAGAGGCGCTGGGCGTCAATGGCCTGGCCATCCAGGGTCAGGGACAGCGAGAAGCCATAGCCCAGCAGATCAAGCAGACGCCATTCGAAGGTGCGCAGCAGGGGTTCGACCGGACGACCCTGGACCAGGGCAGCGAGGGTCAGACCATAGAGCTCGAAGAGGGCGGGATAGGGATCTTCGGCGGGTAGCAGCCTGACCAGCAGCTCATTGAGATAGAAGCCACTGAATAGCGCCTGCCCCTGGAGTAGAAAAGGCGGCGCCAGGGCCGCCACCTTCTGCAGATTCTTCAGCTCCCCGCGCCCGCTGAGCTGGGCTTCGAGGGGAATGAAGGGCCTGGCCAGACTTCCGGAGCGGGAGCGGGCCGCGCGCAACACCGTGCGGACCCGGCCGAAGGCGCCGAACACATCCACCAGCGCACTACTTTCCCGATAGGGGCGCGCATGCAGGACGAACAGCGGCTCGGACGCCTGCATCGCTAGAGGTCGGAGTAACCTAGAGAGCGCAGGGCGCGCTCGTCATCGGACCAGCCGCCTTTGACCTTGACCCAGAGATTGAGCATGACCTTGGCGTCGAACAGGGTTTCCATGTCCTGGCGGGCTTCCTGGCCGATGCGCTTGATGCGCTCGCCAGCCTGACCGATGAGGATCTTCTTCTGGCCATCGCGCTCGACCAGGATCAGGCCATGGATGTGCAACACTCCGTTCTCGTACTTGAATTCCTCGATCTCGACGGCGACCTGATAGGGCAATTCCGCCCCCAACTGACGCATGATCTTTTCGCGAATCAACTCGGCCGCCAGGAAGCGACTGGATCTGTCGGTGATCTGGTCTTCGGGGAAGAAGTGGTCGCCTTCCGGCAGGCGCTCGGCCACTAGCTCTTCAAGGGCATCGAGATTATGGCCGTGCTGGGCGGAAACCGGAATGAGCGTCGCTTCCGGCAGTTGCTCCTGCAGCCATTGCAGGTGCGGCAGCATGTCAGCCTTGTCTTCCAAGCGATCCATCTTGTTGACGGCGAGCAGCACCGGGCACTTCACGAAGCGGACCCGCTCCAGCACCATCTGGTCTTCGTCGGTCCAGCGGGTACGGTCGACCACGAACACCACAACATCCACATCGCGCAGGGCGGTGACGGCCGTCTTGTTCATGAAGCGGTTGAGCGCCTTCTGATTTTCCTTGTGCAGACCAGGGGTATCCACATAGATGGTCTGCACCTCACCCTCGGTCTTGATGCCGAGCATGTTGTGCCGGGTCGTCTGCGGCTTGCGCGAGGTGATGGCCAGCTTCTGCCCGAGGATATGGTTGAGCAGCGTGGACTTGCCGACGTTGGGGCGACCCACGATGGCTACGTAGCCGCAGCGCGATGCCTTCAGCTCATCATTCATGACCATTCTCCACGCCCAAGGCGATCAAGGCCGCCGAGGCAGCTATCTGTTCGGCGATGCGGCGACTGACGCCCTGCCCCGTCGTTTTCTCATTGAGCATGGCGATCTCGCATTCGACGAAGAAGACCCGGCAATGGGGCTCTCCTTCGATGGCGACCACCTCGTAGCGCGGCAGGTCGCAGGCGCGTGCCTGGAGGAACTCCTGCAGCCGGGTCTTGGGATCCTTGTTGGTATCCACCGGCGTCAACTCGCGTAGTTGCGGCCCGAGCCAGGCCATGACCCGATCCTTAGCGGCGTCCATGCCGGCATCCAGATAGATGCCGCCAATCAGAGCTTCCATGGCATCGGCGAGGATGGATTCGCGGCGAAAGCCACCGCTCTTGAGTTCACCGGAGCCCAGGCGTAGGTAATCACCCAGTTCGAAACTGCGAGCCAGCAGCGCCAGGGTCTCGCCCTTCACCAGCTTGGCCCGCAGGCGGGACAGCTGACCTTCGCGGGCCTGGGGGAAGTGATCGTAGAGGGCTTCGCCGATGATGAAGTTGAGGATGGCGTCGCCGAGAAATTCCAGGCGTTCGTTGTTGCGACCGGCAAAGCTGCGGTGCGTGAGGGCGAGCAGCATCAGGTCCGGGTCCTTGAAGGTATAACCCAGCCGACGCTCGAGGTGATCTAGAGATAAAGTCACGGGAGATTTATACGGAAATCACGATTGAAACGAACGACCAGATCGATGTTGCGGATCAGGTGTTCACGTTTTTCATAGTCGAGGTGGATCTGCAGGTGATTGCCTTCGGCTTCGACGCGCATGGCCTTTTGCAGATCGAGATCACGGATGTCGTTTACCTGCATCCCCTTCCCCACATAGCTGTAGACGTCGGACACGCTACGAATCTGGTTATCGGGATTGTCGCCGATGGATTCGATGACCTTGGTCAGAGCATTGTAGTCCAGGTAATGGGGCGCGAGTTTCATGGCCGTACTGGCCAGGAAAGCGATGATGCAGAGTGCGAGCAGACCACCGAGAAACGACAGCCCCTGCTGACGCGACGGACGACCAGGCACTCTGCGTTCATTCATCTGATGATACCTACGCGAGACAGGGTGGGCATGCTCTGCAGCTTGGGCTCCGGCCAGCTCAGCCAGACGGCGAAGGCCTTGCCGACGATGTTGCGGTCGGGAACCATGCCGAGCAGGTCACGGGGAATACTGGGATCGTCCCAGTAGCGACTATCGTTGGAGTTGTCGCGGTTGTCACCCATCATGAAGTAGTGACCGGCAGGCACCTTCCACTCATGGTCGGGTTCCACGCGGTAGCGGGTCATCTCTTCGCGAATCAGGTGCTCGGCCTTGCCCAGTTGTTCCTTGAACAGCTTGACGCTGCCCAGCGAACCCGGCTCGTCGCCCACCAGCTCCTCGCTGACGCGCTGGCCGTTGACGTACAGCTGCTTGTCGCTGGTGTAGCGGATGGTATCCCCCGGCACACCGATGACGCGCTTGATGTAGTTGACGCTGGGATCGCTAGGATAGCGGAACACCATGACGTCACCACGCTGGGGATCGCCGATCGGGATGACCTTGAGATCGATCACCGGCAGGCGAATGCCATAGGCGAATTTGTTCACCAGGATGAAATCGCCCACTTCCAGGGTCGGCTTCATGGAGCCCGACGGAATCTGGAAGGGCTCAACCAGGAACGACCTCAGGATCAGCACGATGGCGAGGACGGGAAAGAAGGACTTTCCGTACTCGACCAGCGCCGGCTCCTTGTTCAACTGCTCCAGTACCGCCGGATCGGGCTCGCTGACCTGCTGCCCGTAGGTCTGGATCGCCTTGCGACGACGCGGTGCGAGCACCAGCAGGTCGATGAGGGCCAGGGCGCCGCAGACGGCGACCGCGAGAACCAGCAACAGAGGGAAGTTCAAAGACATGGGCTTCAGCTATCCACCTTGAGCACGGCCAGGAAGGCCTCCTGAGGAATCTCCACGCTACCGACTTGCTTCATGCGCTTCTTGCCCGCCTTCTGCTTTTCCAGCAGCTTGCGCTTACGGGAGACGTCACCGCCGTAGCACTTGGCCAGAACGTTCTTGCGCAGCGCCTTGACGGTGGTACGGGCGACGATCTGACCGCCAATCGCCGCCTGGATCGCCACGTCGAACATCTGCCTGGGAATCAATTCCTTCATCTTCTCGGTCAGGGCGCGACCCTTGTAGTGCGCCTTGTCACGATGGACGATCAGGGCCAGGGCGTCGACCTTCTCGCCGTTGATGAGGACATCGAGCTTGACCAGGCTGGCGGCTTCGAAGCGATCGAAGCTGTAGTCCAGCGAGGCATAGCCACGGCTCACCGACTTGAGGCGGTCGAAGAAGTCCAGCACCACCTCGTTCATCGGCAGGTCGTAGCTGACCTGCACCTGGCTGCTGAGGAACTGCATGTCGCGCTGGACGCCACGCTTCTCGATGCACAGGGTGATGACGTTGCCCAGGTGCTCCTGGGGCACCAGGATATTGGCGCGGACGATGGGCTCGCGCATCTCGGCGACGGAGGCCAGGTCCGGCAGCTTCGACGGGTTGTCGACATAGATGGTGCTGCCATCCTTGAGCACCACCTCGAAGACCACGGTCGGCGCGGTGGTGATGAGGTCGAGATCGTATTCGCGTTCCAGGCGCTCCTGGATGATCTCCATGTGCAGCATGCCGAGGAACCCGATGCGGAAGCCGAAGCCGAGGGCCTCGGAGCTTTCCGGCTCGTATTGCAGGGCCGCGTCGTTGAGGGTGAGCTTCTGCAGCGCTTCGCGGAAGTCCTCGAAGTCATCGGAGCTGACCGGGAACAGACCGGCGTAGACCTGCGGCTTGACCCGCTGGAAGCCCGGCAGCATGGCCACGTCGGGGGTGGCACTGAGGGTCAGGGTATCGCCGACCGGGGCACCGAGAATTTCCTTGATGCCGGCGATGATGAAGCCCACTTCACCGGCCTTCAGATCGGGCATTTCGGTGTGCTTGGGCGAGAAGACGCCGACGCTGTCGACCTGGTGCACCTTGCCGGTGGACTTGACCAGGATCTTGTCGCCCTTCTTGACCCGCCCGTGCTTGACGCGCACCAGCGAGACGACGCCCAGGTAGTTGTCGAACCAGGAATCGATGATCAGCGCCTGCAGGGGCGCGTCGATTTCCCCTTCGGGCGGCGGGATGACCTTGACCAGTTGCTCCAGCACCTCGGGTACGCCCATGCCGCTCTTGGCGCTGCAGGGCACGGCGTCGGTGGCGTCGATGCCGATGATGTGCTCGATCTCGGCCTTGACCTTGTCCGGCTCGGCCTGGGGCAGGTCCATCTTGTTCAGCACCGGCATGACCTCGAGGCCCTGCTCAATGGCGGTGTAGCAGTTGGCGACCGACTGGGCTTCCACGCCCTGGCCCGCATCCACCACCAGCAGCGCGCCTTCGCAGGCGGCCAGCGAACGGCTGACTTCGTAGGTGAAGTCGACGTGGCCGGGGGTATCGATGAAGTTGAGCTGGTAGGTCTTGCCGTCCTGAGCCTTGTAGTACAGCGTGACGCTGTGGGCCTTGATGGTGATGCCGCGCTCGCGCTCGAGATCCATGGAATCCAGGACCTGGGCCTCCATTTCTCGGTCGCTCAAACCACCACAGATCTGGATGAACCGATCCGCAAGCGTCGACTTGCCGTGATCGATGTGGGCGATGATGGAGAAATTGCGGATATGGCTCAGATCACTCACGAATCAGCACTCGAATAGCCAGCAGCGGAACATCCGCCGGGAAAATAGCGGGGGAGTTTACCTGAATGCGGCAAACAAGGGGACTCGCGCCGTTCGAGCGGACAAAAAGAAGGGGCAGTCACCTGCCCCCACTCCCCTACCCGGTCCTTACTTGCCTGGCAGCTTGAAGGTGATGAAGCTGGCGCGGCCCTCGCGCACCACGCGCATCGAGATGGAGCGACCCGCCGGCAGTGCCGAGGTGATCTTCTCGAAGGCCGTGGCGGATTCGATGGGCTGGTTGTTCAGATGGGTGATGACATCGCCCGGACGCAGACCGATGGCCGCGGCGGGACCGTCGCCACTGAGCTTGTTAATGACCACACCGCTCTGGATATCCATGGTCTTCTTCTGCTCGGCGGTCAGGTTGGCCACGGCGATCCCCAGGCGATTGCTGGCCCGATCGGAACCGCGTTCGCCACCGGACGTGGCCTGGTCGTCCTTGGGCATGTCGCCCACGGTGACGCTGAGGTTCTGCCGCTTGCCTTCGCGGATGACCTCCATGTCGGCCTTGGCGCCCGGCTTGAGGTTGCCGATCAGGTGCGGCAGGTCGGCGGATTCCTCGATCTTCTGGCCGTTGACCGAGAGGATGACGTCGCCGACCTTGATGCCGCTCTTGGCTGCCGGGCCGTCGTCCAGAATCTGGGCGACCAGGGCACCGGCCGGACGATCCAGGCCGAAGGACTCGGCGAGATCCTTGTCTACTTCCTGGATGACCACACCGAGCCAGCCACGGCTGACCTTGCCTTCGGTCTTCAGCTGATTGGCCACGTTCATGGCCACGTCGATCGGGATGGCGAAGGACAGCCCCATGAAGCCACCGGAGCGGGTGAAGATCTGCGAGTTGATCCCGACCACCTCACCCTTGAGGTTGAACAGCGGGCCACCGGAGTTGCCCGGATTGATGGCAACGTCGGTCTGGATGAAGGGCACGTAGCTTTCGTTGGGTAGGCTACGGCCCTTGGCGCTGACGATACCGGCGGTGACCGAATGATCGAAGCCGAAGGGCGAGCCGATGGCCAATACCCATTCGCCGACCTTCAATTGATCGGAGCTGCCCAGCTTGAGGGTGGGCAGATCTTTGGCATCGATCTTCAGCAGGGCCACGTCGGTACGGGGATCCGCGCCGATCAGCTTGGCCGTGTGATCGCTGCGATCGGAGAGACGCACCAGGATCTCGTCGGCATCGGCGACCACGTGGTTATTGGTCAGGATGTAGCCATCGGCAGAGATGATGAAGCCGGAACCCAGCGACTGGGCCTGCTCCTGCTTGCCACGGGGACTGCGCGGCATTTGCGGAATGCTGCGCTCGAAGAATTCACGGATGCCCGGCGGCAGACCTTCCAGGTCCGGCATGGTCATGGCGCCAGCGCCGCGACCTTCGGGAATTTTCTGTCGGGTGCTGATATTGACGACCGCGGGAGACGCTGCCTCGACCAGGCCGGTGAAATCCGGCAGATCGGCCCGAGCCATGGCCGTCAGTCCCATCAGCCAGAGCCCCATCAGGGCCGCCGTGTAATGCTTTAGATTGCGCATGCGCATGCAGCTCCACTCTATCCAATGACTTGAACACATCGCTGGCGACCAGCCCTTCCCGGATGGGAGGCATAGTCAGTGACGACTGGCAGCAGAAATAGCACGCCCTTGCTGAACGATAGCTTTCGAAGCTTTTTTGCGACCTGGTCGAAAATCCTTCAGGCAAAAAAAGGGCACCTGAAGCTTAACTCCAGGCGCCCTTTCTGCGGTGAGACCAGCGAATCAACGCTGGGCAGGAACATCCTGCTTTTCACCAACCGCCGGCTGATCAGCCTTGGCTTCGGCGTTGGCCTTGGTGCTTTCTTCGCTGAAGCTGGCCAGTACGGCCGGGCTACGCGCAGGTTGCGGCACGGTCAGCTGGCTCGGCGCCTGCTGGGCCAGACCCTGGGTAGAGACGTCAGACTGATTGTACATCCGCACACCCGCCAGTACGGCGAAGGTCACGGACGCGGCAACCGCGACACGACCCAGGCTCGACCAGCGACCCTTGCTGACCTGAGCAGCGACGGGCGCTGCCGGGGCTGCGGCGACCTCATCACGCTCCAGCGTGGTGGTAACGCCCTTGGCGATGTCCAGATTCGGCATCATGGGCTCGCCGCGAATCACGGCGCTGACCATGGCGTAGCGCGACCAGGTGGCGCGCAATTCCGGGTCCTTGCTGACCTCGGCGATGACACGCCGGGTTTCGAATTCGTCCGCTTCGTTATCCATAACAGCGGACAGGGATTCCAGCAGGGCTTCACGACTCATACGTATTACCTCTCTAAAAGCTGTCGCCGCTGTCTATGCATCACGCAGCAGGGGCTGCAATGCTTTGTCTATCGCTTCCCGAGCTCGGAAAATCCGAGACCGGACCGTTCCAACCGGACACTGCATGACATTAGCAATGTCTTCGTAGCTGAGGCCTTCGAACTCACGAAGGGTCAGCGCGGTACGCAGATCTTCCGGGAGTTGCTGGATGGTACGGTGCACGGTGGCCTCGATCTCATCCCGCAAGAGGGACCGCTCTGGGGACTCGATATCCTTTAGAGCATGGTCGCCTTCATAAAATTCCGCATCTTCGGCACTGACGTCGCTGTCCGGTGGACGACGACCCCGGGCAACCAGATGGTTTTTCGCCGTGTTGATGGCGATGCGATAAAGCCAGGTGTAGAAAGCGCTATCACCGCGGAAGTTCCCGAGCGCGCGATAGGCCTTGATAAAAGCCTCCTGAGCGACGTCCTGGGCTTCCTGGGTATCGTGGACGAAACGCACGATCAGACCGAGGATCTTGTGCTGATACTTGAGCACCAGCAGGTCGAAGGCACGCTTGTCACCACGCTGGACGCGCTCGACAAGTTGTTGATCCTGCTCCTGGGTGGGCAGGGCTTGCTTGCTGTCCTTGGCTTGCAGCTCTTTATCGTCCTTGCTTTCACTATCGACGCGCGCTGCTAGACTGGGCTGTTGCACGAAAGTTCTCCCCTCCACAGCAGTTGATGAGCGAGCACTAATATGGCTGCTGATCGCTCCTGGGTGTCACTGATTTAGCTTTGGCAGATGGCTCATTCTCGTCTGGGCATTCCCGCCGCACGGATGAGCAATTATCTGTACATAGACCCTGCTCCACGCCCGCGAGTTCCCTGCTCGATGCCGCGCGATGGCTATGCCGTCAGCCGCCTTGTTCCTATACTCGCCGTCTCGGTGAGAAGGAAACGTCATGGCGCGTCATCTGGAATTCGATGTCCTGGTAATCGGCAGCGGCGCCGCGGGCCTGACGCTCGCGCTCAATCTGCCGGCGACGCTGTCGATCGCGGTCTTGAGCAAAGGCGAATTGGCGCAAGGCTCGACCTATTGGGCCCAGGGTGGCGTCGCCGCCGTGCTGGACGAGGGCGATACCGTCGAGGCGCACGTGCAGGATACCCTAATCGCGGGCGCCGGACTGTGTGACGAAGGGGCCGTGCGCTTCACCGTCGAGCACAGTCGCGAGGCCATGCAGTGGCTGATCGACCAGGGCGTGCCCTTCACTCGCGAACAGGACACCGGCAAGGGCGGCCTGGGCTTTCACCTGACCCGTGAAGGCGGCCACAGCCACCGACGCATCATTCACGCCGCCGATGCCACCGGCATGGCCATCTTCGACACCCTGCTGCGCATCGCCGAAGGCCGCCCCAACATACAGCTGCTCAGCCAGCGCGTGGCGGTGGATCTGATCACCACGGAAAAGCTCGGCCGGCCGGGCGCCCGTTGCCTGGGCGCCTATGTGCTCGACCGGACCAGCGATCAGGTGGACACCCTGCACGCACGCTTCACGGTGCTGGCTACCGGCGGGGCCAGCAAGGCCTACCTCTATAGCACCAACCAGGACAGCGCCAGCGGCGACGGTATCGCCATGGCCTGGCGCGCCGGCTGCTCGGTGGCCAACCTGGAATTCAACCAGTTCCATCCCACCTGCCTCTATCACCCCCATGCGCGGAGCTTTCTGATCACCGAAGCCCTGCGTGGCGAGGGCGCGGTGTTGCGCCTGCCCGATGGCGAACGCTTCATGCCGCGCTTCGACCCCCGCGCCGATCTGGCACCGCGGGACGTGGTGGCCCGCGCCATCGACCATGAGATGAAGCGCCTGGGCGTCGACTGCGTCTTCCTCGATATCAGCCACAAGCCGGCGGACTTCGTGCAGGAGCACTTTCCCACGGTCCATCGGCGCTGCCTGGAGCTGGGTATCGACATTACCCGCGATCCGATCCCGGTGGTACCGGCGGCGCACTACACCTGTGGCGGCGTGCGGGTCGATGCGCATGGGCGCACGGATCTCGCCGGCCTCTACGCCATCGGCGAGACCAGCTGCACCGGTCTGCATGGGGCCAATCGCATGGCCAGCAATTCGTTGCTGGAGTGCTTCGTCTATGCCCGCTCGGCGGCGCTGGACATCCAGGCGCAGGAGGCCGAGATCGTCATGCCGCGCGACCTGCCCGACTGGGATGCCAGCCAGGTGACGGACTCGGACGAGGACGTGGTCATCGCCCACAACTGGGACGAACTGCGGCGCTTCATGTGGGACTACGTCGGCATCGTGCGCACCACCAAGCGCCTGGTACGCGCCCGCCATCGCATCCGGCTGCTGATGGACGAGATCGACGAGTTCTATAGCAACTATAGAGTCAGTCGCGACCTGATCGAGTTGCGCAACCTGGCGCAGGTGGCGGAGCTGATCATCGAGAGCGCCCTTGCCCGCCAGGAAAGTCGCGGCCTGCATTTCACCCTGGACTATCCGCAGCTCGCCAGCGACGCCGCCCGGGACACTATTCTGGTGCCGCGAACCGGCGCGGGGCGAAGCGAAGCCTGACCCGCAGGCGGCGATGGGCGTCCGCGGTCAGGCTGTCACGGGCGATGCAGAGACTGCGAGTGAGTCTTTCGCCAGGCAGGCGATAGCGCAGGACCACCAGCAGCGGCAATGCCAGGCTGTCCGGGCATAATTGCACAGCCTGCCAGCCACTGGCCGGCGACCAGAGCTGCCACCCCTCGGCGCCATGCCGCAGCCGCCGCGGAACCTCGGGATAGCGCTGCTGGAGCTGCCGCTGGCGCACACGCTGCCAGGACCAGAGCACCAGCAGCGTCAGGAGAGCTTTGAGCGTCCAGGGAATGGCCGTCAGCCAGGGGCTGATCCCTGCAGCGAACGCTGCTACGGCATGCAGCCGCAGGAGGCCCGCCGAGGCGCTCCAGCGGCATTCGAAGGGCTCAAGCCGGCTGGACACGGTCCAGGATCATGCGCACGATGATCTGCAGGTCGGCGTCTTCCGGTTCGCCGCGCTGCATGAACCAGTGGAACATGTCCTGATCCTCGCACTCGAGCAGCTTGCGATAGCGCGCCTGGTCTTCGCCAGTCAGGGAGGAATAGACCTCCTTGACGAAGGGCACCAACAACACATCCAGCTCCAGCATGCCGCGGCGGCTGTGCCAGTACAATCTATTGAGTTCGGTAGCTTCGGTACTCATGGGGACTCCTGCGACAATCGGCGCAGTATAAGCCTGAAGCGCCCCATCGCGCAGTGCGCCTGACATTCACCCTGGGCGCGCCTATGATGAGCGGCTTCACTCGACACGGAGCTGCAGCCGCAATGGCCAACTCGCCGTATTTCTGCCGCTTGACCCACGAAGGCGTCCTGGCCATCCGCGGGGTCGATGCGACCAAGTTTCTCCAGGGGCAGCTGACCTGCAACCTCAATTATCTCGCTGACGACCAGGCCGGTCTGGGCGGTCGCTGCACGCCCAAGGGCCGTCTGGTCTCCAGCTTCCGCATCGTCAAGCAGGCCGACGGCTATCTGTTGGCGATGGCCGCGGAACTGGTCGAGCCACTGCTGACCGATCTGAAGAAATATGCGGTCTTCTCCAAGTCGACGCTCGCGGATGAAAGCGCCCAATGGCAACGCCTCGGGCTCTCGGCTGCGGGCTTCGCCAGTGCCTATCCCGACATCGCGCTGGGTGACCAGGCCAATGCCGTGGCGCCGCTCGATGACGGCTTCGCCCTGCGGCTGGAGGATGGCCGGGTCGAGACCTGGCGCGCGGCGGACGCAGCGGTGCCGGCCTTGCCGGAGGTCGCGCTCGATGAGTGGCTGCTGGCCCAGGTGCGGGCCGGCGTGGGCCAGCTGTTCGGCGCGACCCGCGAGCTGTTCGTCCCACAGATGATCAACCTGCAGGCCCTGGATGGCGTGAGCTTTCGCAAGGGCTGCTATACCGGCCAGGAGATCGTCGCGCGCATGCAGTACCTGGGCAAGCTCAAGCGGCGTCTCTATCGCCTGGCCGGCAGCGACCAGCCCCCTGCCGTGGGTACCGAGCTGTTCTCGCCAGTCCATGGCAGCAGCGTGGGCGAGGTGGTACTGGCCGCGCCAAGCGCCGAGGGTTGCGAGTTCCTGGCCGTGCTGCAGGGCGATGCCGTGGCTGACGGGCGCATCGCGCTGGGCAGCTCGGACGGGCCAAACTGCCGTTTACTCGATTTGCCCTACTCTCTCGACAGCGATCGTGAAATAAAGCGCTGAAGGTTGGGATCGCCTTTTCCGCTCCTCACACAGGTATGTCATGACTCCTCTTGCTGAAAAAGTTGTTCAGGATCTTCTCCACGCGATAGACACGGACCGCGTGGTGCTGCCCACCCTTCCCGAGGTGGCCCTGAAGGTCAGAGAAGCGGCCGAAGACCCCAACGTGGGCGTCGCCGAGCTGAGTCGGGTGATCGCCATGGACGCAGCCCTGACGGCGCGCCTGATCAAGGTGGTCAACAGCCCGCTGCTGCGCACCAGCAAGGAGATCACCGACCTGCAGATGGCGGTCGGACGCCTGGGCATCAACTACACGGCGAATCTGGCCACGGGTCTGGCCATGCAGCAGATGTTCCAGGCCACCAGCGACGCCGTGGATCGCAAGATGCGCGAGGTCTGGAGCCAGGGCACCGAGATCGCCGCCATCAGCCATGCGCTGTGCAAGAGGTACACTCGCCTGATGGCCGACCGCGCCCTGCTCGCCGGTCTGGTGCACCAGATCGGCGTGCTGCCGATCCTGACCTATGCCGAAGAGCAGGAAGAATTGCTGGCCAACGCCATCACCCTCGATCAGGTGACCGCGCGCATCCATCCGCAGATCGGCGAACGCATCCTCAAGGTCTGGGATTTCCCGGCCGACATCGCCTGCGTACCTCGGGAGTACCTGGCGCTGGAGCGCCAGCCCGCCGCGGCCGACTATGCCGATATCGTGCAGGTCGCCTCGCAGCTGCACGCGCAGCGTCAGGGTCAGGGTCAGCAGGAGAGCTCGGTCCAGACGCTGCCCGCCGGCATCCGCCTGGGGCTGAACAATCAGCCGGACCCCGCTCAGGATCCGGCCTTCTGGGACGCGGTGGAACAGTCGCGCACCCTGCTCGGCTGAGTCTAGGCCTGTCTGAAAAGTCGCCGAGCGAAGGTCAGGGAAGGCAAAAATCCGTGAGGAAGCGGACCGGGCTCGCGAACGAGTTTACGAGTGGTAAATGAGCATTCCGGCCGGGCTGGCGATCCAGCGAATTTTTAACGCAGCATGGCCAAGCACAGGCACTCTTAGACAAGGCCTAGGCTTCCTCGGCGGGAAATTCGACCCTTACCCGTAGCCCGCCGAGCGCGCCGTCCAGCAACTGGATGCGGGCGCGATGGGCGGCGCAGATCTCACCGACGATGGCCAGCCCCAGGCCGGCACCACCGGACTGGGGATCCAGGCGCTGAAAGCGCTCGAAGACCTTGGCCCGCGCGCTGGCGGGAATGCCGGGACCGTCATCCTCGACCTCCAGCACCGCCGGGGCCAACACCCGCACCACGATGTTGCCACCTGACTGGCTGTGGGCCAGGGCGTTTTCCACCAGATTGCAGAGCAGCTCGTTGAGCAGCGTCGGCTCGCCGATCACCGGCGCCTTGGCGAACGGCTCGAAGGCCAGGGCGACGCCCCTGGCATGGGCCAGCGGGGCCAGCGCCATGGCCAGCTCCCTGGCCAGCTCGCTGAGTTCCAGGCGCTCGGCGCCCCCTTCGGCGATGGCTTGGGCACCACTCTCGATCCGTGCCAGCGACAGCAGCTGATTGGCCAGGCGCGCCAGGCGATCGGTGCTGGTGCGGGTTTCTTCCAGGGTGGCGTACCAGGCCTGGGGCTCGCGTTCGCGCAAGCCCAGTTCGACCCGCGCCTTGATCGCTGCCAGCGGGGTGCGCAATTCATGGGCGGCGTTGGCGATGAAGTCGGCCTGGCGCTCGAACAGTCGGCGCAGACGCAGGGTGAAGCCTTCCAGGGCATGCACCAGCGGCAGCAGTTCCTGGGGCGCGCGCACCTCGGGCAGCGGGCGCAGGTCGTCCACCCCACGCTCTTCCACGGCCTGGCGCAGGCGCTCCAGGGGACGCAGAGCGGCGCCCACCGCCATCCACACCAGCAGGATGGCACCCAGCCCCATCAGCCCCAGGCGGATCAGGGTGTCGGTGAGCAGGCTGCGGGCCACCTCTTCGCGGGCTTCGGCGGTCTCGGCGACACGAATCTCGGCCATGCCGGTGAGATCCGGCTGGCTGACCGGCTGGGCCAGGCTGACCACCCGCACGTCCTTGCCGCGATAGGTGCTGTTGTAGAAGCGCGCCAGGGCCGGATAGTCGCGGGTCAGGGCTGCGTCCGGTGGAGGTGGCGGGATCTCCTCGTAGCCGGAAATCAGTCGGCCACGGGTGTCCAGCACCTGGTAGAAGATGCGTCCGACGTTGTCGTAGGCGAAGTTGTCCAGGGCGATGTAGGGCACATCGGCACGCAGGGTGCCGTTGCTGGCGGACAGGCCCGCGGCGATGGTACGGGCCGAGGCCAGCAACGTCCGATCATAGGCCACGTCGGCCAGGCGCC
The DNA here is from genome assembly GCF_000316965.1 of Pseudomonas sp. 313. NCBI lineage: Bacteria > Pseudomonadati > Pseudomonadota > Gammaproteobacteria > Pseudomonadales > Pseudomonadaceae > Pseudomonas > Pseudomonas sp. 313. The sequence goes on along the minus strand of NZ_ANBZ01000039.1, from coordinate 88,433 downwards.
GGCCATTGAGATAGGCGGCCAGGCTGCTGACCGCCAGGATCACCGCGAGCAGGATGACCATGCGCAGCAACAGGCGGCCACGCAGGCTGCCAGCGGCCTTCGCCACGTCAGCCATGCTGCTCTTCCAGCAGATAGCCCAGGCCGCGGAAGGTGACGATGCGCACCGCGCCGGCTTCCAGCTTCTTGCGCAGGCGATGCACATAGATCTCGATGGCTTCGGGACTGGCTTCCTCGTCCAGGCCGAAGACTTGCGAGGCGAGCTGCTCCTTGCTCATGACCCGGCCGGGGCGGGCGATGAGCGCAGCCAGTACGGCGTGCTCGCGGGAGGTGAGCGACAGTGCTTCCTCCGCCAAGGTGAAGCGCGAGGTATTGAGGTCATAGATCAGTGGACCGCAGCGTTGCTGGCGATCCCCGCCCAGCACGCTGCGGCGCAGCAGGGCCTTGACCCGGGCTTCCAGTTCGGTGAGCTCGAAGGGCTTGGCCAGGTAGTCGTCGGCACCGAGATTGAGGCCCTGCACCCGATCCTTGACCTCGCCGCGGGCGGTCAGCATCAGCACCGGCAGGCGATCACCGCGCTCGCGCAGGCGCGCCAGGACCTCGAAGCCGTCCATGCGCGGCAGGCCGACATCGAGGATAGCCAGGGCGTAGCTCTCACTCTGCAGGGCCAGATCCGCGGCTACGCCATCGTTGAGCAGATCGACGTTGAGCCCGGCATTCTTGAGCGCCTGGGCGACGCTTTCGGCCAGTGGCGGATGATCTTCGACCAATAGGATGCGCACGCTGACAGCTCCCGCTCAAAAGATTCGAGTTTACCGGATACCGGCCAGCTGGCCTGTAGCCGGAACCGCACTATTGCTGCCTTTCACGATTGAAAGGCTGTTGAAAGCTTGGCGGTCTAGAGTGAAAGGTAGCGGTCCCAGAACCGCATGATGCTTGCCCAAGCGCCACCCCTGGTTGGCCAACAACAATAACAAGCGGAACGACATCCATGCTCGCCCTCGCGCAGCTCCACGTGCTCACCCTTCTCTTCTGTGAACGATCGCCGCCCTGGCGAGCCTGAGCCGTGTCCGCCTGTCAGCTTCTGAAATAACAACAAAAGGAAGACGTCGATGAGCACCACCTTGCGCAACCTCACCCTGACCCTGGCCGCCTCCGTGCTGCTGTCCGCCCAGGCCGTGGCCGAACCCAAGCGTCCTGAATGCATCGCCCCGGCCTCCCCGGGTGGTGGCTTCGACCTGACCTGCAAGCTGGCCCAGAGTGGCCTAGTGGAAGCCAAGTTGCTGGACAAGCCCATGCGCGTGACCTACATGCCCGGCGGGGTAGGCGCGGTGGCCTACAACACCGTGGTGGCTCAGCGTCCGGCCGATGGCGACACCATCGTCGCCTTCTCCAGCGGTTCGCTGCTGAACCTGGCCCAGGGCAAGTTCGGTCGTTTCGACGAGAAGGCCGTACGCTGGCTGGCGGCGGTGGGGGCCAGCTATGGCGCCATCGCGGTCAAGGCCGATTCGCCCTACAAGACCCTGGGTGATCTGGTCGAGGCGCTGAAGAAGGACCCGAGCAAGGTGGTGATCGGCTCCGGTGGTACCGTGGGCAGCCAGGACTGGATGCAGACGGCCCTGATCGCCAAGGCCGCCGGTATCAATCCCAAGGAACTGCGCTACGTGGCCCTGGAAGGCGGCGGCGAGATCGCCACCGCGCTGCTGGGCGGCCACATCCAGGTCGGCAGCACCGACATCTCCGACTCCATGCCCCATGTCGAGGCCGGCAACATGCGCCTCCTGGCGGTCTTCGCCGAACAGCGTTTCGACGAACCGGCGATGAAGGACATCCCCACCGCGCGTGAGCAGGGCTACGACATCGTCTGGCCCGTGGTCCGCGGCTTCTATGTCGGCCCGAAGGTCACCGACGAGCAGTACAACTGGTGGAAAGCCAGCTTCGACAAGCTGCTGGCGTCCGACGACTTCGCCAAGCTGCGTGATCAGCGCGAACTCTTCCCCTTCGCCATGACCGGTGCCGAACTGGATGCCTATGTGCAGAAGGAAGTCGCGCGCTACCGCGGCATGGCCAAGGAATTCGGCCTGATCCAGTAACAGAGCCCCCGCCCCTGGCGCCCCTCCGGGCGCCTTCGAGGATGTCGACATGATCTTCCAACGCGCCTTCATGGCGGTCTGGCTGGTGGCCGGACTCGTCATGCTGTTCATCGCCCGGGATTACCAGGCGCCCTTCTCCTACGAGCCGGTCGGTCCGCGGGCCTATCCGATGCTGATGTTCGGGCTGATGAGCCTGGGCCTGGCCTATCTGATCATTCGTCCCACGCCGATCGGCGACGGTGAAGACCAGAAGCCGCTGGACGCTTCCTCGCTGCGCAAGGTGGTGGCCTGCTGCGTCATCCTGCTGGGCTATGCCCTGACCTTCCAGCCGCTGGGCTTCCCCTTGAGCGCCTTCCTGACCGCCACCCTGTGCGGCCTACTCTATGGCGGCCGCCTGATGCCTTGTGCCCTGGTCAGCCTGCTGCTCTCGGTAAGTCTCTATGTGCTGTTCGACCGGGTGATGGAAGTCCCCCTACCCCTTGGCGTGCTGGAATTCCTGGAAGGCTGACATGGAAACCTTGAATTTTCTGATGCAGGGCTTTGGCGTCGCCATGACGCCGACCAACCTGATCGTGGCGCTGATCGGCACCCTGATCGGTACCGTGGTGGGTTTGTTGCCGGGTCTCGGGCCGATCAACGGCATCGCCCTCTTGATCCCGGTGGCCTTCGCCCTGGGCCTGCCGCCGGAAACCTCGCTGATCCTGCTGGCGGCGGTCTATCTGGGCTGCGAATACGGCGGCCGGATCTCCTCGATCCTGCTGAACATCCCCGGTGAAGCCGCGACCATGATGACCTGTCTGGACGGCTATCCGCTGGCACGCCAGGGCATGGCGGGCGTAGCCCTGTCGCTGTCGGCCTGGAGCTCCTTCATTGGCGCCTTCATCGCCACCTGCGGCATGGTGCTGTTCTCGCCGCTGCTGGCCAAGTGGGCGATCGCCTTCGGTCCGGCGGAATACTTCGCGCTGATGGCCCTGGCCATCCTCAGCCTCTCCGGCATGGCCGCCGAAAAGCCGGTCAAGACCCTGGTCGCCGCACTGTTCGGCCTGGCCATCGCCTCTGTGGGCATCGACGCCAACAGCGGCGTCTATCGTTTCACCTTCGACAACGTGCACCTGGCCGACGGCATCGACTTCGTGATCCTGGTACTGGGCCTGTTCTCGGTGAGCGAACTGCTCCTGCTGCTGGAGCAGACCCACCACGGTCAGGTGGCGGTCAAGGCTACCGGGCGCATGCTGTTCAACGTGCGCGAAGCGCGCAGCGTGTTCATGGTCAACCTGCGCAGCTCGGTGAGCGGCTTCATCATCGGCGTGTTGCCGGGCGCCGGCGCGACCCTGGCCAGTGCCCTGGCCTACACCACCGAGAAGCGCATGGCCGGTGCCGATGGCAAGTTCGGCAAGGGTGACCTGCGTGGCCTGGCCGCACCGGAAACCGCCATCGGTGCGGCGGTGTGCGGCAACATGATTCCCATGCTGACCCTGGGCATCCCCGGTTCGGGCACCACCGCGGTGATGATCGGCGCCCTGACCCTGTACAACATCACCCCCGGCCCGCTGCTGTTCCAGAACGAGCCGAATCTGGTGTGGGGTCTGATCGCCTCGCTGTTCATCGCCAACGTAATGCTGCTGATCCTCAACGTGCCCATGGTGAAGATGTTCACCAAGATCCTCGAGGTGCCGAACTGGTCGCTGGCCCCAGCCATCGCCATCATCACCGGCATCGGCGTCTACGCGGTGCACGCCACCACCTTCGACCTGGTGTTGATGGTCTGCGTGGGCATCTTCGGCTACATCATGCGCAAGCTGGACTTCCCGCTCTCACCGCTGCTGCTGGGCTTCATCCTCGGCGAGCTGATGGAGACGAGTCTGAGACGCGCACTGTCGATCTCCAACGGCGAAGTGGGCATCCTCTGGCAGAGCGGCATCAGCCAGGCCATCTGGATCGTCTGCATCCTGATGGTGGCCCTGCCCTTCTACCGTGCCTGGCGCAAGCGTCGCGCGCCCAAGGCCGCGACCGTCTGAGGTCGGCGACACCCGCGCCCGCGGCCGGAGTCCTTCCGCCCGCGGGCTTTTTCATTCAGGAAGATTTGAAGCTCTTCTTCGGATAGATGTCGTAGCGGCTGGACTTGCCCTCCAGCACATAGCCCGGTTTCACCCCTTCGATGGCCGGCGCCTTGCGCGGGCGCTTGACCACCACCCGGTGACTGGCGCGGGCCAGGGCGGCGGCGAGCAAGGCCGGGGCGTCCAGGTCGTCGCCCACCAGCGGCCGGAACAGACGCATCTCCTTCTTCACCAAGGCGCTCTTGTCGCGGTGCGGGAACATGGGATCCAGATAGATCACCTCGGGCGTCTCGCCCTGCTCGCCCTGCAGGTAGGCGGTGGAGTCGGCCGGCACCAGGGTCATCAGGGCGGCAATGCCGGCCGCTTCAGGATCCCGCGCCGCGCGGGCCAGGCCGTCTTCGAGCAGGGCGGCGATCAGCGGCTGGCGCTCCAGCAGCGTCACCGGGCAACCCAGGGTGGCCAGCACGAAGGCGTCGCGGCCCAGACCCGCGGTGGCATCGAGGATACGCGGGCGCACACCCGGCCCGACCCCGACCGCCTTGGCGATCATCTGGCCGGCGCCGCCGCCGAACTTGCGTCTATGGGCCGCTGCGCCCTCGACGAAATCCACCCGCACCGGACCCGGCGCCTCCGGGGCGCGCTGGACCAGTTGCAGGCCTTGAGCGCCGAACTGCAGGGCGAACTCTTCGGTGGTGGCGGTACCCAGGGGCAGGCCCAGGCGCGCGGCCCAGGCAGCGGCAGCCTCCGTGTAAGCGGGTTCCAGGGCTTCGACGATAAGCGCGGGGCGGGCGGTGGACATGGGCGACTCGCTGGCGAAAAGACCGTGCATTCTACCGGCAGACGCGAAAGCCACCCATGTCGACATGGAAATGATCGCGGTGCGCCGCGTTGTAGTCCGGTCCCAGGGTGGTATTGAAGGAGCGGCAGGCCCCGTCGCGTACCAGCCGCAGAAAGCGCTGGGCCTGGGGATCGCCCTTCCAGTCCCGCGCCACGCTGATGCGCCGACCGTCGGCCAGGCGCAGCCCGGCGATGTCCAGCGCATTGGCGGTGGCGTGCTGACTGCGCCGGCCGCTGGCGCGACCGTAGATGTTGCGGCAGGCGAAGCTGCCATAGTGCTCAACCTCGGCGACCCGCTGGCCATAGACGGCTTCGGCGGCCGGTTGCAGGGCCTGGCGTTCGAACAGCGCGAAACTCACCGCCAGCGGACAGCTGGCGACGAAGCTGCCGTTGAGGCGCACCCCTTCCCCCCGCTGGATGCGTACCGCCCGCTCCAGCGGGCAGTCGGCCGAACCGGGATTGCCGCGCAATTCGCGAAAGCTGAGCGCCGAGGTGGCCAGGGACGCCGCGCAATAGTCGGCATCGGCCTGCAGACGCCAGAGCTTGAGCCGGGTGACGGCATTGGCGGGTGCCTGGATATTCAGTGGCGCCCAGGGGTTGTAGGCCGGCGGGATGCGCAGCCAGCCCTGGTCGAAGGCGGTGTGCAGACCGCTGTAGAGCAGGATGACGAGACCGAGCAGGTGTCTGGCTTTCATGCGGCGCGCCGAAGAGGATTCGCAAAGCGGAATCCTCATCAGACCGGAGCGGCCAGCGGGAATGCCGGCGAAAACGTCGCCAAACGTATCGCGGCGGACGCCAGGGGCTAGAGCAGGCCGAGTTGCTCGGTGTCGGCGGTGCTCAACTCGGGCAACGCCGGCAGGCCGGGCAGGCGTTCGCGCAGCTGGGCATGGAATCTCAGGGCCAGTTCGGGCGCCTGGCGATTGTCCGGGGTGTGCAGGAAGACATAGGGTACCTTGCCCCCTTCGATCCAATCGGCCACCCGGGTCACCCACTTGGCCAGGTAGTAGTCGTTCGCCGCCAGCTCCAGGCGACCGATGAAGCGCACCTGGGGATGCTCGCTGAAAGCCAGGGCACGGGCCGGTACCCGCGGCTTCTTGGCCTGGGCCAGGCGCACGGCCGGCTCACTCGGATCGGCGCTGAACAGGGCGGCGGAATCCAGGCCGACGCGTTCCACACCCAGCTCCATGAGCAGGCGATTGAGCGCGCGCTCGGTTTCGCCCTTGTCGAAAAAGGCCAGGTGCCTGACCTCCACGGCCAGGGCGCAACGCGGCGCCATGGCCGAAAGAAAGACCTTCAGCTCATTGAGCCGATCCGGACCGAAGCCCGCAGGCAGTTGCAGCCACAGCGGACTGGCCCGTTCGCCCAGGGGCGCCAGCAATTCCAGAAAGGTGCGGGCGCTGGAGAGTTGCACCCGCAGATCCTCGGCATGGCTGATGTCCCGGGGAAACTTGGCGCAGAAGCGAAAGCCGGCCGGCATCAGCTCGGCCCAACGGCGAATGGTGTCCGCCGAGGGCCAGGCATAGAAGGTGGTGTTGCCCTCCACGGCGTTGAACACCTGGGCATAACGCGACAGGAAGTCACCCGGGCGCAAGCCGTGGTAGAGGCTTTCGCGCCAGGCGTTGTCGTTCCAGGAGGGACAGCCGAGAAGGTACGGCAGCATCAGGCGTAGAGATCGAGGCCCACGACGCTGGAGGAGCCATCCGGCTCGGCGCCGAGGGCGGCGGTGCTGCCGTAGCTGGCCAGCGCCTGTTGCGCACGCGCGGTGAGCTGACTGGCGAAGCGCCCTTCGCGCTCGCTGAGCACCAGACCATTACCACCGCCATTGCCGGTATCGGTCGCCGCGGTCGCCTCGACACGGCGGACGGGCGCGACGTCATACCGGGGATTACCCGTGGCCTCACGGGCGATGGCGTTCTGACGGGCGGCCTCGTCCTGCGCCACCTCGCGTACGGGCGTGACCGCGCGCGAGGAACGATTCAGGGGATAAGCAGAGGAGGAATAGCCGCTGTCAATGCGCATGGCAGGTCCCGAACGGATGGCACTACTCTAAGTAGGGTCGAAAGCTATGACAATCAAGGGCCGGACGCCCGTCGCGACCGGCGGACGAGTGGCATATACAGGTTGGACGTCAGACTATTACGCCGGGTTTCCTGACGTCAGACCGACTGCTTGGGAGTGGCGACCCGATCACGCAGATAGACGGGTTGCGCCGCTTCGGATTCGGCCGACACGGCTTCGCCGCGCTGCCAGGCCGAGGCCGCCAGCACCGCCAGATCCTGCGCATGGGGCAACAGGCTGGCATCGCTCTCGACCAGCGGCACGGCCATGCGGCCGGCATAGCCCCAGCCGGTGCCGGCTCCGAACCAGTCACCGGTGGCAGCCTCCGGCAGGGCGATGGCCTCGGGTGCCAGCACGGCTTCCGCCCCCGCCAGCACCATGGCTGCGCCGTCCAGGCGATAGCAGCCCCAGTAGACCTCATCCATGCGCGCATCGATGGCGGCGGCCACCTGGGTCACACCCCGCTCGCGCCAGGCGCGCTGGGCGATGATGGCCAGATTCGATACCGGCAGCACCGGCCGGTCCAGCCCGAAGGCCAGGCCCTGCACCACGCCGATGGCGATGCGCACGCCGGTAAAGGCGCCAGGGCCACGACCGAAGGCGATGGCGTCCACCTGCGCCAGACTCAGATCGGTCTCGGCCAGCAGCTCCTGCACCATGGGCAGCACCCGCTGGGCATGCAGGCGCGGCGCGATCTCGTAGCGATGGATGATCTCGTCGCCCAGATGCAAGGCGACCGAGCAGGCTTCGGTGGCGGTGTCGAGGGCGAGCAGGATGGACATGGGGTAGATCCGCAACTAGGGAAAAGGGCTGCGCATTCTAGAGGAAGACGGGTCGCGAGGGGACCCGCCCATCGATCGTGACGCCAGGACGGCGCCGCGACCGGACCGCCTGCAGGCACAGGCGGTCGTTACCGGCTTTTAGCTCAGGGCCTGCAGCACCTTGGCGGTGATGGCGTCCACCGAACCCACGCCCTCGATGCGGCTGCACTTCGGCGTGCCCTGGGCGGCGCCCAGCTTCTGGTAGAAGTCCACCAGCGGCTTGGTCTGGGAATGATAGAGGTCCAGACGCTTGCGAATGGTGGCTTCGCGGTCGTCTTCGCGCTGTACCAGCGGCTCGCCGGTCAGGTCGTCGGTGTCGGCGACCTTCGGCGGATTGTGCTCGATGTGATAGACGCGCCCCGAACCCGGGTGCACGCGACGACCGGACAGGCGCTGGACGATTTCTTCGTCATCGACGGCGATTTCCAGCACGTGGTCGATCTTGACGCCGGCGGCTTCGAGGGCTTCGGCCTGGGGAATGGTGCGCGGGAAGCCGTCGAACAAGAAACCCTTGGCGCAGTCGGCGTCGAGGATACGCTCGCTGATCAGGGCGATGATGATCTCGTCGGAGACCAGGCCACCGTTGTCCATGATGTCCTTGACCTGCAGGCCCAGGGGCGTGCCAGCCTTGACCGCGGCCCGCAGCATGTCGCCGGTGGAAACCTGCGGAATGCCGAATTTCTCAGTGATGAACCGGGCCTGAGTACCTTTGCCGGCACCGGGCGCTCCCAGCAGGATTACGCGCATCTGTTGCTCCTTAGAATGGTCTCGGACTGGCAGCCCGCGCAGGGCGCTGTCGCGATGATTGTTGTCGACGACACGAGACGGCCAAAGGGACCAACCATACACAGCGCCCCCTGGCCGCACAAGTTACCAAGCGTCGCAGGTGCCGGGCCCGTCCAGACGACCCCGGGCCCCGGCAAAAGCGACAGTCTGCTCAACCGGTATTGCGCAGTCCCGCGGCGATACCGGCCACGCTCACCAGCAGGGCCTGATCGAGTGCGGCCGGCTGGCTTTCGCCCGCCGCCCGCGCCCGGGCCAGCAACTCGATCTGCAAGAGATGCAGCGGATCGAGATAGGTGTTGCGCACGGCAATGAACACCAGGGTTTCCGGATGGTGCTCGAGCAATTCGTCCTGCCCGGTCAGGCGCAGGACCGCCACGCCGGCCTGGCGCAGCCGCTCGCGCAGCTGGCTGCCCAGCACCTGCAGGTCGGCCTCCACCAGGCGCTGGTCATAGAGCCGCGCCAGTTCGGCTTCGGCCTTGGCCAGCACCATCTCCAGCATGTCGATGCGGGTCTGGAAGAACGGCCAGCCTTCGCGCATCTCGCGCAGCAACGGCGATTCGCCACGGCGTTCGGCCTCGTCCAGCGCCTTCTCCCAGCCGAGCCAGGCGGGCAGCATCAGCCGGGTCTGAGTCCAGGCGAAGATCCAGGGGATGGCCCTGAGGCTTTCCACGCCGCCTTCGCGGCGCTTGGCCGGGCGACTGCCCAAGGGCAGCCGGCCCAGCTCCTGCTCCGGAGTGGCCTGGCGGAAATAGCTGACGAAATGCGGATCCTCGCGCACCACGCCGCGATAGGCCTGCAGGCTGTCGCGGGCCAGGCGATCCATCTGCTCGCGCCAGGCCGGTTCCGGCGCCGGCGGCGGCAACAGGGTGGCCTCCAGCACGGCGCCCAGGTACAGCGCCAGATTCTGCTCGGCGATGGCCGGCTGGCCGAACTTGAAGCGGATCATCTCGCCCTGTTCGGTGGTACGGAAGCGCCCGGCCACCGAGCCCGGCGGTTGCGAGAGGATGGCCGCATGGGCCGGACCGCCGCCACGCCCCACGGTGCCACCGCGGCCATGGAACAGCAGCAACTCCACGCCACGGCTGGCGCAGATGTCCACCAGGGCTTCCTGGGCGCGGTACTGGGCCCAGGCCGCCGTCAGGGTGCCGGCATCCTTGGCCGAATCGGAATAGCCGATCATGACCTCCTGGGGACCGGCCAGACGCGCCCGGTAGTCGGGCAGATCGAGCAGACTGGCGATGGCGCTACCAGCCTGATCCAGGTCGTCGAGGGTCTCGAACAGCGGCACCACGCGCATCGGCTGGCGCACCCCGCATTCGCGCAGCAGCAGCTGCACGGCGAGGACGTCAGATGCGGCACCGGCCATGGAGATGACGTAGGAGCCCAGGGCATCGGGCGGCGAGGCGGCGATGACGCGGCAAGTGGCGAGCACCTCCTGGGTGTCGGCCTCCAGCTCGGCGTCCAGCGGCAGCAAGGGACGCCGGCTGCCGAGTTCGCCACGCAGGAATTCCAGACGCTGCGCCTCGCTCCAGGCGGCATAGTCGCCCAGGTCCAGGTAGCGGCAGATGTCGGCCAGGGCCGCGGCATGGCGCGCGGCGTCCTGGCGGATGTCCAGACGGACCAGATAGAGGCCGAAGGTACGGGCCCGGCGCAGGGTGTCGAGCAGGGAGCCGTCGGCGATGACGCCCAGGCCGCAGTGCTGCAGGGAGTCGTAGCACAGCTGCAGCGGGGCGATCAGCTCGGCGTTGTCGCTGAGAATATGCCGGGCGCCGGCGTGGGGATCGGTGATGGCATGGGCCGCCCAGCTGCGGGTGATCTGCAGCCGCTCGCGCAGCACCTTGAGCACCTTGCGATAGGGTTCGGGATGATCGCCGGCCTGCTCGCGCAGGGCCGGACTCGCCGCCTGCATGGACAGCTCGGCGGCCAGCCGATCGACATCGCGCAGGTAGAGATCGGCGGCCATCCAGCGGGCCAGCAGCAGCACCTCGCGGCTGATGGCGGCGGTGACATTGGGGTTGCCGTCGCGGTCGCCGCCCATCCAGGACGAGAAGCGTACCGGCGCTGCCGTCAACGGCAAGCGCTGGCCGGTACGCTCCTGCAGGCAGTCGTCCAGCTTGCGCAGCAGGCTGGGGATCGCCTGCCAGAGCGAATTCTCGATCACCGCGAAGCCCCACTTGGCTTCGTCCACCGGCGTCGGGCGCTGGCGGCGGATCTCCTCGGTATGCCAGGCCTCGGCGATCAGCCGGCGCAGCCGGGCCTCGATGGCAGCCACCTCGGCGGAAGTCAGGTCGCGATGATCGAGGGCCGCCAATTGAGCGCTGATCTCGTCGTATTTCTGGATCAGGGTGCGCCGCGAAACCTCGGTGGGATGGGCGGTCAGCACCAGATCGATGTCCAGCGCCGCGACCCGCTCGGCCAGCTCCTGGCCGGAGTGACCGGCCGCGGCCAGGCGCTCCAGCAACTCCGGCAGCACCTGCTGCTCGAAGGGTGGCAGCTCATCTTCGGTGCGCCGTCTGACCCGGTGATATTCCTCGGCGATATTGGCCAGGTTGAGAAAATGGCTGAAGGCCCGCGCCACCGGCAGCAGTTCGTCTTCGGCCAGGGTATCCAGGGTGTCGCCCAGCTGGCGGGCACCCTCCGCGGAGCCGCCACGGGCGGCCTTGGCGCCCTTGCGGATCCGCTCGATCTTGTCGAGAAAGGCCGCGCCATGCTGGTCGGCAATGGTCTGCCCCAGGAGCTCACCCAGCAACCGCACCTGCTCGCGCAGGCGAATATCGATTTCCACCATCTCGTGCTCCTCGAAAGTACCGGTTCGGACCTCACGGCAACCGCTGCGGTCTAGCGCAGAGGACAGCACCCTAGTGACGCGGTTGCAAGCTCCGGTCGTTGCAGGGTGCCCAGCCGCGTCCGACCTGAATATCCGACCTTTGCCTAAGCCACGGGAGATACCCATGAAGATTCGCGAACTCGCTCACCAATGGGAGCAGCAGGCCACCACCTCCGGCACCACCCGCAGCTACCGCCTCGACTTGGAAGTCGAGACCGCGGCCCGTCTTGAGGCCCTTTGCGAACTCTATCCCCAGCGTACGCCCGAAGCCTTGCTCAGCGAGTTGCTGGCGGCCGCCTTCGAAGAACTGGAAGCCAGCTTTCCCTATGTGCAGGGCGAGGAAGTAGTGGCCACCGATGAACTCGGCGACCCCCTCTATGCCGATGCCGGCACGACGCCGCGCTTCCTGGAACTGGCGCGCAAGCACCTGCATCGACTGCAGTCCGACACGGCGGATTAACCGCCGACCTGCAGCTTTACCTACGCCGCTACCGCTCTGCCAAGCACCTCCACGCCACGGCAAAATTCGATAGCCAGTGAACATTTTTGTCGGATGAGCGGTCACAGAGTCAGACCGCAGCGCTGGACGAGGGCTGGTTGTCAGCACCCGCCACGGACCTCTCGGGGTCGCGCCGGGCTTGTTTCCACATGCGGCTTTCCATGACCAGGCGCCCGCCCTGCCCGTGCCGGCGGCGCGCTTTTCGGATCAACAACGGAGCTTGAATCCATGAAGAGTGCCACTGCCCAAAAGTCCCTTTCCAAAGCCTGCACCCTGAAACTGGCAGCCCTTGCCCTGGGCAGCTCGCTGTTGCTGGCCGGTTGCGCCGGCAATCCGCCGACCGCGCAGATGGCCGTGACCCAGTCCGCCGTCAACGAGGCCGTGAGCTCCGGTGGCAACCAGTTCGCGCCCATCGAGACCAAGTCGGCCCAGGACAAGTGGACCCAGGCCCAGACCGCCCTCTCCAACGAGAAGTACGAAGAAGCCAAGCAACTGGCCGAGCAGGCCGAGTGGGATGCCCGTCTGGCCACCCGCAAGACCCAGGCCGCCAAGGCCGACGCCGCGCTCAAGGATGCCCAGAACAGCATCCAGCAGATCCGTGAGGAAGGTCAGATCAACCTGCAGCTCCAGCAGAACCTGCAGAAGAAGGTCCAGCAGTAAGCGACCGCCCCTTTCCTCCCTTCACGAACTCAAAGGACGACCATCATGCGTAAACACATTCTGATCCCTGCCGTGTCGCTGCTCAGCCTGGCCCTGGCCGCCTGCTCCACGCCGCCCAACCCCAACCTGGAACAGGCCAAATCCGACTATTCCGCACTGGAGTCCCAACCCCAGGCTGCCCAGCTGGCCGCCCTGGAGACCAAGGATGCCGGTGCCTGGCTGCAGAAGGCCGAAAAGGCCTACAAGGACGGTGAAAACGAGAAGACCGTCGACCAGCTGGCCTACCTGACCAACCAGCGCATCCAGACGGCCATGCAGACCATCAAGCTGCGCATGACCGAAGCCCAGATGCAGAACGTCGACGCCGAGCGCACCCAGGCCCGCCTGGACGCCCGTACCGCCCAGCTCAAGCAACTGCAGGACGCCCTGCAGGCCAAGCAGACCGAGCGTGGCACCGTGGTGACCTTTGGCAACGTGCTGTTCGACTTCAACAAGGCCGAGCTCAAGCCCCAGGGCTACGCCAATGCCCAGAAGCTGGCCGATTACCTGAAGCAGAATCCCGAGCGCAAGGTGATCGTCGAGGGTTACACCGACAGCGTCGGCAGCGACTCCTACAACCAGCAGCTGTCCGAGCGTCGCGCCCAGGCCATCCAGACCGCCCTGGTCAGTGCCGGTGTCGAGCCGAGCCGCATCCAGACCCGTGGCTATGGCAAGGCCTTCCCGGTGGCCAGCAACAGCAATGCCTCCGATCGCGCCCTGAACCGTCGCGTGGAAGTGACCATCTCCAACGACGCCAATCCCGTCGCCCCGCGCATGTAATGGCGGCGTGAAAGCAAAAGACCCCGCCAGGCGGGGTCTTTTTTTGCCTGCTAATCGGCTAGCGGCGCTTGCCGCCCAGCAAGGAGTCGAGCAGCCCACGCACCAGCTGCCGCCCCAGCTGATTGGCCGCCTGGCGCGCCGCGCTCCTGAGCGCGCTCCCCGCGAGCTCCCCCACCAGATCGCTGAGGGCACCGCCCTGCCCCGCCTTGGTCTTTTCCGCAGCCGGCGCCTCCGCCGGTCCCCGCTCGGCCCGACGCTCCCGCAGAATCTCGTAGGCCGACTCACGATCGACCGCCCGCTCATAGCGACCCGCCTGGGGCGACTGGCGGATCAGCGTCTGACGCTCGGCTTCGCTCAAGGGACCGACCCGGGATTGCGGCGGGGCGATGGCCACGCGCTGGACCATCGCCGGCGTCCCCTTGTCTTCCAGGCTGCCTACCAGGGCCTCGCCGATGCCCAGTTCGGTCAGCACCTCCAGGCTGTCGAACGCCGGATTGGGTCGGAAGCCGTCGGCCACCGCGCGCAAGGCCTTCTGCTCCCGCGCCGTGAAGGCGCGCAGGCCATGCTGGATGCGCAAGCCCAGCTGGGCGAGAACGGCATCCGGCAGGTCGCTGGGCGACTGGGTGACGAAATAGACGCCGACGCCCTTGGAACGGATCAGCCGTACCACCTGTTCCAGACGCTCGCGCAGGGCCTTGGGGGTATCGCCAAACAGCAGATGGGCCTCGTCGAAGAACAGCGCCAGCACCGGCTGGTCGGCATCGCCACGCTCGGGCAGTTGCTCGAACAATTCGGCCAACAGCCAGATCAGGAAGGTGGCATAGACCTTGGGCGCCTCATGCACCAGGCGGCTGGCGTCGAGCAGGTGGATGCGGCCACGGCCATCGGGCTCGGGGCGCAGCACCTCTTCCAGCTGCAACGCCGGCTCGCCGAAGAAGGCCTCGGCGCCCTGCTGCTCCAGGGTCGCCAGCCGACGCAGCAGCGCCTGGGCCGAGGCGCCGGTGAACAGGGCGCGGTCTTCGCCAAGGATCTCGGGCTGTTCGCGCAGGTGATTGAGAACCGCCTTGAGGTCCTTGAGGTCGAGCAGCAGCAGGCCTTCGCGATCGGCCACGGTGAAGGCAGCGTGCAAGGCGGCCTGCTGGCTGTCGGTCAGCTCCAGCAGATTGCCCAGCAGCAGCGGCCCCATCTCGCTCAGGGTGGTGCGCAGCGGATGACCGCGCTGGCCGTCGACGTCCCAGAGGGTGACCGGATAGGCGCGGGACAGATGCGGCAGGCCCTGGGTGGCGATACGCTCGGCCAGCTTGCCCCGGGGCGCGCCGGCCGCGCCGAGGCCGCAGAGATCGCCCTTGATGTCGGTGGCGAAGACGGCGACACCGGCATCGCTGAAGGCCTCGGCGAGACGCTGGAGGGTCACGGTCTTGCCAGTGCCCGTGGCGCCGGCGATCAGGCCGTGGCGGTTGGCCAGCTTGAGGGGGTGGCCAAGGGGGTGGCCAGCGTTCTGGTCAGCTGAAACGGCGGTACCCAGGATCAGCAGGGTCGTCGAGGACATGGCGCAGCTCCGTAGCGGTTCTGCGCCAGCTTAACCCGAGCGTCCGCGCTCAGGTACGGTTGCGGATGCGCTCGACGATGGCGGTGGTGGAGCTGTTTTCCACCAGGCCGAGGATGCGTACCTCGCCGCCATAGCCCTGCACGATCTGGGCGCCGACCACCTCTTCGACGCTCTTGTAGTCACCACCCTTGACCAGCACATCCGGACGCACCTGCTCCAGCAGGCGCTCCGGGGTGTTCTCGCTGAAGGGGATGACCCAGTCCACCGCGCCGAGGCCGGCCAGCACCGCCATGCGCCGGTCGACGCTGTTGATCGGTCGGCCCGGGCCCTTGAGGCGGGTCACGGAGGCGTCGTCATTGACCGCCACGATCAGGCGATCGCCCTGGGCCCGCGCCTGTTCCAGGTAGGTCACGTGACCGGCGTGGAGGATGTCGAAGCAGCCGTTGGTGAAGACGATCTTCTCGCCGTGGGCGCGGGCGTCCTCGATGGCCAGCTGCAACTGCTCCAGGGTCAGGACGCCGCGCTCGGAGCCTTCCGAACGCTGCACCGCGCGCCGCAGCTCGGGGGCGCTGATGGCGGCGGTACCCAGCTTGCCGACGACGATGCCGGCGGCCAGGTTGGCCAGCCCCACGGCCTGGGGCAGGTCTTCACCGGCGGCCAGGGCAGCGGCCAGGGTGGAGATCACGGTGTCGCCTGCGCCGGTGACATCGAACACCTCGCGTGCGCGCGCCGGCAGGTGCAGGGCCGGTTGAGCGGGACGCAGCAGGGTCATGCCATGCTCGCCGCGGGTCACCAGCAGGGCGCCCAGGTCCAGGCGCGACATCAGTTCGCTGCCCTTGGCCACCAGTTCGGCATCGTCGGCGCAGACGCCGACGATGGCTTCGAATTCGGACAGATTCGGCGTGATCAGACTGGCGCCGCGATAGATGGAGAAGTCCTTGCCCTTGGGATCGGCCAGCACCGGGATGTTGCGCGCCTTGGCCAACTGGATGAGGGCCTGGTGGTTCTTCAGCGCGCCCTTGCCGTAGTCGGACAGCACCAGCACCTTGACCCCGGCCAGCATGGCGGCGGTGTCCGAAGCCAGCGCCTGGGCATCGGTGTCGAAGGGCTCTTCGAAGTCGACGCGGATCAGCTGCTGATGGCGACTCATGATGCGCAGCTTGACGATGGTCGGCTGCTGGGCGATGCGCTGGAAGCGCACCTGCACATGGGCGGCTCTCAGGCTGTCGGTGAGGGCATCGGCGGCTTCGTCCTGGCCGGTGACGCCGACCAGATAGGCCGGTGCGCCCAGGGCGGCGATATTGAGGGCGACGTTGGCCGCGCCACCGGGACGATCCTCGTGCTGGTCGACCCGCACCACGGGCACCGGCGCCTCGGGGGATATCCGCGAGGTGGTGCCGTGCCAGTAGCGGTCGAGCATCACGTCGCCGACCACCAGGACCGGCGCGAGATCGAAGCGAGGCATGGTCAGCTTCATAGGGACAGGCTCCAAAGCGCGAAAATGGCGGCGATCATAGCATAGGGGCCAAGGCGCCCCGGAAGCGCCTGCCAGCGGGAGACGCTGGGGTCAGGGCTCGTCGCGGCGGCTTATCCAGAACAGCTCATGACGGCGCACGGCCTTGCGGAAGAACTCGTCTTCGCCGGTGCGCGGCCAGCGGCGTCCAGCCAGCAGCCACTGGATGGCCCGACGCAGGCGCTTCTTGGCCGGCAGCGGCACCAGCAGGTCGTGCTGCATACCCAGGGCCATGGCCTTGTCCAGCCGCCGCTCGGGCGTCAGCAACGGACTCCAGGGTACCAGGGGCGTGGGCGTTTCGATGGCCGGCGGCAGGGCGATGCCGCCCTCGGCCGGGCCCATGGGCCAGCGGTCGTTGTCGTGCAGGTGGTTGGCGTAGAGCAACTCGAGCTCGGGCTGCCACTGACTGAGGGTCAGGGCCTCGCGCAGGGCCTGGGTGCTGGCCACGTGATCGGCATGGGGATCGATCTGCGGATGCGGCAGCACCACCACCTCGGGGCGAAAGTGCTCCAGCAGCGCCACCAGGTCGGCGACCAGATTACGCCAGGTGGGGGCGCCGTCGACATCGCCGGGCAGCTGCAGGGGATTGTGACGGCGGGCACTGCGCACATCGCTGTCGCCGGACTCGCGTGAGCCGAAGGCCTCCGCCGGCGCCTGGCGCATGGCCAGCAGCTGCAGGCAGTAGTAGCCCAGCTGCACGCAACGCGCCGGCGGTACCCCGCCCCACAGCGGCGTGACCAGACTGTCCCAGGTACGCAGTCGGCCCTTGAGCCGGGCCGCGGCCTGGCGGTCGAGGCCCAGGCGCTGGTAGTGCTCGGCCTCGATCTCGCCCTGGGTCAGGGTGACGATGCTGGCTTCCCGTGCCTGGCTGTAGAGCCCGAAGGCGGCCAGCTCGGCATCGTCGGCATGGGGCGCGATGACCATGACCCTTTTTTCCCGGAAGTCCGGCTGGGCGAAGACGTGCAGGCGCAACTCGCCCTGCAGCCGACAGAAGCGCGTACAGAGGTGCAGCTCGCCACGGCGCAGGGCCTCGGCATAGCCGCTGAGATTGACATAGCGCCGCCCGGCGACGCCGCGCTCGAAGTCCTGGCGATCACTGTCGTCGCCCGCCCGCAGCCGCACCTGGGGATCCAACAGTCGGCCGAGCCAGCCGGCACGCAGGCGGCATTCCAGGAACAGCGTCAGCTCGCCCGGCGGTAATTCCACCGCGGCCAGGCGACCGTGCTGCAGATGCAGGCCCAGCACCAGGGTGTCGGTGGGGAACTGGTAGCTGTAGTTGTCACGCGGCGAATAGAAGAGATGGTCGGCGAACCAGGCCTCGTGGCCGAGCCAGACCAGCAGCGCCAGCAGCGGCGCGCTCCACCAGGGCCCCAGCGCCAGGCAGCCGAGCAGCACGACGGCGATGACCGCCAGGGCCAACCGCTTGTGCCGGCGGTGACGTTTGAGCAGGGCTTGTTTGCGGGCGGTCATCTCAGCTCTCGAAGACGGTGACGCGATGGCACCAGCGGTCCTTGTAGTCGCGATCGGCGCGGCCGAAGGAATAGCGCAAGGCCTTGCCCAGGGCGCGGGCATCCTGCCAGGCGGCCTGGGTATTCAAATAGGTGAGGACGCTGCCGGGACTCAGGTCGCTGGAAGCAGGGTCGACACCGCCGTTGACGTATTCGACGCTGATCCATTCGGGCGCTTCCACCCGATAGAGCACCTGGATGGCCACCGGGCGCTCGCCGAGCATGAGCAGCGACCCGGTCATGAACTCCCGCAGCAGGGCGAACACCTCGGCCAGGCGCTCCTTACCCGGGACCTCGAAGCCCCAGCGCGCCTCGAACAGCTCGGCATAGATCCGCGCCTGCTCGGTGCTGTCCAGCTCGGCCATGGGTACAGCACGACCGCCAGCATCTTCGAAGAGCCGCTGCTCGCGACGCTGGTTGTAGCGGAATTTCTTCGACCAGGCTTCCGGCTCGCGGAGCATAGCCAGTTCTTCGCTCTGCCGACGCAGACCAGCGAAACGCTCGTCGCACAGTGGCGACAGATAGCGGGCGCGCTGCCGCAGGGGCGCCGCGCTACCCGGCGCAGCGGGCAGGATGATCTCGGCATTGCCCAGGTCGAACAGGGCGCGCTGGCGGCGCTTCTTCAGCACGCTGCGCGAGAGCGCCAGTTCGCGCCCCCAGCAGGGCACCGCGGCCTGCAGGCCATCCACGCCGGGCCAGCCCAGGTAGCGCACCGGGATGCCGGCCAGTTCGGCCAGACGCGCGACGATCTCGGGGTGAGTCGCGACGCTGCCGCCATGGCGCTGCCAGGTGGCGGCGTAGTCGGCCGCGGAGATCGTCGTCCAGCCGCGTTCGCGCCAGAAACGGAAGCTATTCAGCATGGGACGTGGGCGTCGCGGGAGCGACTTCCTCGAATTGCTTGGCGTGCAGGCGCGCATAGTAGCCGTTCAGCGCCAGCAGCTCGCCATGGCTGCCACGCTCGACGATGCGGCCATGGTCCATCACCAGGATCAGGTCGGCCTTCTCGATGGTGGAGAGGCGATGGGCGATCACCAGGGTGGTGCGCCCCTGCATGACCCGGTCCAGTGCCGCCTGGATATGGCGCTCGGATTCGGTATCCAGCGCCGAGGTGGCCTCGTCGAGGATCAGCAGCGGTGCGTTCTTCAGCAGCGCCCGGGCGATGGCCAGGCGCTGGCGTTGACCGCCGGAGAGCAGCACGCCGTTCTCGCCGACCTGGGTGTCGTACTGCTGCGGTAGGCGCTGGATGAATTCGTCGGCATAGGCTGCCTCGGCCGCCGCCCTGACCTGTTCCATGGGCGCCCCGGCCAGATCGCCATAGGCGATGTTGTTGGTGACGCTGTCGTTGAACAGGGTGACGTGCTGGGTCACCAGGGCGATGTGCCGGCGCAGGTTGTTCAGGCGATAGTCCTGGATCTCCAGGCCGTCGAGGAGGATCTCGCCCTCTTCGTGCTGGTAGAAGCGCGGAATGAGATTGGCCAGGGTCGACTTGCCGCTGCCCGAGCGACCCACCAGGGCCACCATCTGGCCGGGCTCGGCGACGAAGTCGATGCCTTCCAGTACGGGCTTGTCGGTGCCCGGGTAACGGAAGGTCAGGTTGCGTACCTCCAGCCGACCCTGGACGCGCTCGCGTTCTTCACGGCCGTCGTCGCGCTCGGCGGGCTCGTCGAGTTGTTCGAAGATGCTTTCCGCACCGGCCACGCCGCGCTGGATGGTGGAGCTGACTTCGGAAAGCTGGCGGATCGGCTTGGGCAAGAGGCCGGCCATGGTGATGTAGGCCACCAGGTCGCCGGCGGAGGCTTCGCCGCGCAGCCAGAGCACCAGGAACATCAGCACCGCCATGGCCGAATAGATGACCAGCTGCAGCATGGGCGTATAGACCGCGCCGGTCTTGGTCATGGTCAGCTGCTTGTCGGTGTTGGCGGTGCTGGAATCGAGGAAGCGCTGCTGCTCGTAGGTTTCGCCGCCAAAGCTGCGCACCACCCGATAGCCCTGGATGGCCTCGGAGGTGATGTGGGTGACGTCGCCCATGGCCGACTGGATCTTGCTGCTCTGCTTGCGGAACTTGCGACTGGCGCTGGTCACCATCAGGGCGATCAGCGGCAGGATGGCCACCATCACCAGGGTCAGCTTCCAGTTCATCCACAGCAGCGAGGCGAACAGGAAGATCACGGTCATGCCCTCGCGGATCACCACCTTGATCGCCTCGGTGGCGGCGCCGGTCACCATGGTGACGTTGAAGGTGATACGCGAGATCAGGTGGCCCGAATTGTTGGCGTCGAAATAGCGATTGGGCAGGCGCAGCATGTGGTTGAACAGCGCCACGCGCAGGTCGTGCACCAGGCCGAGGGAGACCCGCGCCAGGAAGTAGTTGCCGAGAAAGGAACCGACGCCCTGCCAGGCGGCGATGAGGATGATCATCAGCGGCACCGCCTGCACCAGGTGCAGACCACCGACGATGGGCCAGCCCGGGAACATGGAGGCGTTGGGGTTGTTCAGGCCATCGACGAAGTACTTGAGGATGCCCGCCAGCATCGGCTGGGTGGAGGCGAAGATCAGAAAGCCGACGATACTCAGGGCGAACATGCCGATGTAGGGCCGCACGTAGCCGAGCAGGCGGAAATAGATCTTCAGACTGGAGGTCTGCGCAGGGGAGTCTTGGCTCATGGTCTCGTCGTGACGCAAAAGCGCCATGTTAACACGCACCCGCCGCTGACCCAGCCAGGGGATTTTCCGCTAGGCTGGCCCTCCCCCGCCACGGAACACCTAGCATGCCGCCGCTGATCGCCACCTTCGCCGAACTCAAGGATTACTGGCGCCTGGAGGTGCTGGACGCACCCGGCAAGCCCTTGCGACTCAAGCGTCTGCTCCGGCGCGTCACTGCGGGAGAGAGTCCGAGCTTTCTGTTCTGGTATCGCCTGGCGCAATTCCTCTACTGCCGCCCGCGTGGCCTGCTCAACTATCGCAAGCTGGCCGAGCGGATCAATCGCCGGCTGATCCGCCGGCACAACATCGAGATCCTGCTGGGCGCCCGTATCGGGCCCGGGCTGCGCCTGCCCCATCGCATGGGTATCTGCGTGTCCAATCTGGCGGTGATCGGGCGCAACGTGATGATCCGTCAGCACACCACCATCGGCATCAAGAGCGACGATCCGGCGCAACTCGTCGGCATCTTCATCGGCGACAACGTCAGCTTCGGCGCCCACGTCTGCATCGTCGGCGACCACCTGACCATCGGCGACAACGTGGTGATCGGGGCCGGCGCCCTGGTGATGCGCGACATCCCCGCCGACAGCCTCTACTACAGCCGCCACGAGGCGGTGATCCGGCCGCTGCCGGGCGCTACGCCCGGGGATGCCGCCCGCTGAGGATGGTCCGCAGCATCCGCGGCAGCACGCCATACAGATAGAGACGATTGCCTAGCAGCTGCCGCCCCAGGTAGCGCAGCACCTTGCCGCGGGAAGCGCCCTTGTAGTGCAGACGCAGCAGCAGGGCGACATAGAATTTCTCGATGTCGCGAAAGCGCCGCTGGGCCGGGGTCTCGGCTTCCAGTTCGGACAGCGAATGGTCGAGGATGCCCGCGCAGAGCAGCTCGACTGACTCTTCCCGGGCCAGCGCCTGGACGCGCAGGAAAAAGGAGACATCGACGCCATAGAGGGCGAAGCGCTCGTCGAAGACATCGCCGTGGCGGGCCGCGATACGCGCGGCCAGGCCCTGCGTCAGGCACAGGCCCGAACTGATGGTCACGGTGGCCTGGGGATCCAGAGGTCCTTCGGTGGTCACCACCGCCTTGTACTGGTGGGGATAGCGGATGGCGCCGGCCCCCAGCACCAGGGGGACCAGCAACTCGGCCTCCTGGCCGAGCGCCTGCAGATAGCGCCCGTCCACCACGGTGTCCTGGTCGAAGATCACCAGGCGCTCCGCGCCCAGTCGCAAGGCCTGGTTGTAGACCCGGCTCAGCGGCGGATTGCCGAGGTCCTCGCTGATGAGCACCTCCGTCCAGCCCGGCGCGGCGAGCAGCGCCTGGCGATCCGCCTGATCCAGGGGCTGAGGCCCGTTGTTCCAGACCAGCAGGACGCTGTCGGCCGGCAGGCTGCCCGCGGGCTGGGCCAGCAGGCTGGCGAGGGTGGCCGACTCCCCGGGACGCAAGCCATAGAGGACGACGAGAAAGAGCGTTCGCATGGGCTTTCCTGAGGATGGCGGCCTAGCCGCGCACCCGCTTGCGCAGGTAGTCGAGGGCCGCGCTGGCTTCGTCGGCCAGGTGCGGACGCGGCAGGTCGTTGGGCCAGATGCCTTCGGCGAAGGCCTGGCGGTCGCCGCCGCCCAGACGTTCGCTCAGGGCCCGCTCCCACCAGACGTGGCGACAGGCGCGGGCGTAGCTGTCCTGGGTCGCCAGGCAGCCATAGAGCAGCTTGCGTCCCAGGCTCGCGCGCTGTTTGTCCAGTCCGGCCAATTGCCACTTCACCCGCAGCCGCGTCCAGACATCGGGCAGCGGCTTGGTCAAGGGCACCTCTTGCCAGCTGCTCTGCAGCGTTGGGGAATAGTCTTCGCCATAGCGTTCGAAGAAGTGCGCCAGCATGAAGTGCAGAAAGCGCTTTTCCGCATAGTAGTGGCGAATGGATCCCCGGGCCTCGCTGATGGCCAAATCCGCCAGGCTGAATGACAGGGCGATCTGCTCCAGGGTGTGGACCTCCTCGTCGTGGCCATGCCAGTCATCGATCAGGGCAATGGCCCGCTCGATCCGCGGCAGATGCGTCCGGGCCAAACCGCAGACCCCGCTGTTGTAGAGTCGGGTGTCCTCCACTGGCTCTTGTCCGCGCGCGGCCAGGGCAGCAGCGAAACGGGCGAACTCTGGGCGGCTGCGAGCCTTGCGCCACGGCCACTCCTCGACATCCATGACTCCGCGCTGGTCATTGATTCCGTCGAACAGGGGAGCCAGGGGCGCCTGGACCACGGTGTCGCTGTCCAAAAACAGGGTCTTGCCGGCCCGCGGCAGCGCCCAGGCGATGGCGCAGGCCTTGCTGCGGTGCAGATAGCCGTGCTGCCCCTGCCAGGCCTTGAGTGTCGCCCCCTCGATGGCCAGCACTTCCACCGGCCAGCCGCGATAGTCCTGTGGCCGGTCGGTCAGGATACGGATGGCGATGTCCTGCTGCTGCCGCCAATGCAGCACGCTCAGCAGGCTGAACTTCAGCTCCTGCCGATAGGCCTGAGCACCGCCATAGACGAAGTACAGGAGTTGACGTGTTGGGCGCATGTAAGAGTGCCGGCAAAAAGTCGATTCTAACAACAAGCGGCAGGATAGGGCGTAAGGGTCACTTCACAGCCTGCCACCTTCGGGTAACATGCTCGCCCTGACGTTGACGGGTCCTGCATGAAGCCTCTCGAACATTCGCGCTATCTCGAACTGCGCGACGCCGCCCAGGTAGTGGAAGCCGACCACCACGGCGACAAGGTCCTGCGCCTCACCGATGGCAGCTACCTCAAGCTGTTCCGCCGCAAACGGCTGCTGACCTCGGCCGCTCTGTTTCCCTATGCCCAGCGCTTCGCCGACAACGCCCGCCAGCTGGCCGAACGCGGCATTCCCTGTCCGCGGGTGCTGGAGGTCTATCGCGCCGCCTCGCTGCAGCGCGATCTGGTGCACTACAGCCCGCTGCCGGGCGACACCCTGCGGCAACTGCGCAACTCGCCCCAGGCCGCGGCGCTGCGACCTGCCCTGGGTCGCTTCATCGCTGGACTGCATGACAGCGGCGTCTACTTCCGGTCGCTGCATCTGGGCAACGTAGTGCTGACGCCCGACGGCGAGCTGGGTCTGATCGACATCGCCGATCTGCGCTGCCATGCGCGGCGCCTGCCGCTGCGCCTGCGGGTGCGCAACTTCCATCACCTGCTGCGCTACAGCGAGGACCGCGACTGGCTGTTCGAGCCCGGTCGCGAACCCTTCCTCAGGGCCTATGCCGAAGCCTGCCGCCAGCCCCTGGACTGGCGCGAACTCGACCGGCAGCTGCAGGACTAGATCAGGACTGGACCGGCACCGCCTGTCCTAGTGCCAGCTTACGCCGGCGCTGCACCTCGGCCCCGGCGATCATCGCCGCGGGCAACAGCACCAGCGGCCACAACTCGTCCGGATTGCCGATCAGCTTGGCGCCGTCGAAATTGAGCATCAGCAGCGCCACGGCCAGATAGAGACCCCAGGGATCGCGCTGGCGCAGAGCCGCGCCCAGGCTGGCCAGCATCAGCACGCCGAAGATCAGCAGCGACACCAGGCCGGTGTAGATGCCGAAGGACACGAAGATGTTGTGCGGGTGCTGGATGGCCTCGGTGCCATGCAGCAGGTCGTGACTCTGGTAACCCAGGCCGCAGCCCAGCCACCAGCCGCAGGACTCCCAGTCCTTGATCATGAAGTGGAACAGCTCGATGCGTCCGGAATCCGCCCGGCCCCAGAAGGCAACAAACCAGGCTTCGGTATGCACCACCTGGACCACTCCGGCGATCAGGGCACTGACCAGGACGACCAGCGCCAGGGTGCGCAGCGGAAAGCGCGGAAAGGCGAAGAGCACGCCGAGGGCGGCGAGAAAGCCGATGCCCACCAGGCCGGTACGGGTCTGCAGGGCGAAGGAGATGCCGACGATGCTGACCACCACCGCCGCCAGCAACTCGATCCAGCGCCGCTCGCGGATCCAGGTGGGCGCGGCCAGGCCGCCCAGGCAGACCATCCAGATGCTCACATAGATGGGATTGGAGATGCGTCCCGGCAGGTGGATGACCCGCTGGCCGACGGCATAGTGGCCGGTGAGCCAGAACACCAGGCTGGAGCCGACGGCATAGGCGCAGACCACCCAGAAGGCCAGGCGTACGAGGCCGGGGCGACGAAAGAAGTCGCCATCCACCAGGCAGGCCACGGTCAGCACGAACAGCAGCACATAGAGGATGTGCTTGAAGAACTGCCCCTCTTCGGCCCGTGCCCCCGGCACGATGAACCAGGCGAGAAACACCAGCCAGAGCAGCAGCAGCGGCGAGCGCCAGTCGATCAGCCGCGGCCGCAGCACGAAGAGGATCAGCGCCGGCAGGGCGATCGCCGCATAGAAGTAGCTGTTGATCCACTTGGCCGTGGGGATGCACAGGTAGGCGGCCATGAACACCAGCACCGCCAGGGTGAAATAACGACTCTGCTGCACGCGATCGAGCAAGGGTGTCACCACAACAGGGCTCCCAGGAGTGCGCCGACCAGGAAGGCCAGTGCCAGTTTGATGCGTTCCATCCGCCGGCGCTTCTGCTTGTCGTTGCGGTCCTTGTCGCTGACCACGTGCTGGCCGAAGCCGGTATGCAGCACGGCATCGTTTTCCAGGATCAGCGCGTGGCGCTGGGCGTCGGCATAGCGCCGGGACAGCTCCTTCTCGCCGCTCAGGTCGCCATAGGGGGCGTGTAACAGATAGTCGGCACGCCGGCGCAGACCGGGATTGAAGGAAAAACCCTGCCATTCGGGCTTGTGCGAGCCGACTTCGTAAAAGGCGATACCGGCATGCACCTGCCGCGACTTGAGATAGACGTAGGGGCTGTGGATCGCCAGGTCATGGGCATGGCTGCGCAGCCAGACCTGCAGCGCCTGGGGATCGGCCTCCAGCAGCGCCTGGGAATCCTCGATGAAGCCGGGGCGATAGAAGGCCCAGTCATCCTCGCAGTGGAAGATCCAGCTGGTCTCGACCCGGGCATAGGCGGCGTCGACACTGCGCATCTGGCCAAGCTTGGGATTGTTGACGATGAACTCGGTGTGTTCGCGCCAATGGGCGGGGATGCAGTCCCGTACCGCCTCGTCACCGGAATCTTCGGTGATGAAGACGCGGCGGATGGGCGCGGTGTTGAATTCGTCGAAGGTCGCCAGCGTCTGCCGCAGCAGGTCGAAGCGCCCGCAACTGGTGACGACCACGGAGATGTCGCTGTCGGCGGAAAACTGCACGTTCTACCCTTTCTGCCAGTTGAGTCGAAAGCCGGACCTCGGGCAGCGCATCAGCGTCCCAGCCTGCCGAGCAGGCGGTGCAGGAACCCCGGAGCGACTGCCGGTCGCAGCGCTGGGGTTATAGCCGAAACGATGCGCTCACCCAAGTGGCCGAAAGCGAAAGAGTGACGCGCCAGGGCCTCTCCAGCCCTGGCGATGGCCGCGGCGTGCGCCGGATCGCCGCGCAGCCGGGCGAGTTTCTCGCGCAACTCGTCCAGCGAGCGATAGAGCACCACGTTGACGCCATCCTCGAACCCCAGCGCGCGATTCTCCTCTTCGCCCTGATCAAAGGTGAAGAGCACGCAGCCGCAGGCCATGGCCTCGAAGTTCTTGATCATGTATTCGCCCATGCCGACATCGGCGCCGACGAAGAAGCGGATGCGGTTGAGGGTATGCAGGTATTCGTCGCCCGAGCGGGTCTTGGTGATCAGCAGCGGCTCGACCTTGGCCAGGTCTTCCAGCAATTGCTTGCGCCCGCTGTAGGCCACGCTGCCGAGGCTGCCGACGAAGCCCAGTTCGATGTCGCGCTCGACACCCAGGTCGCGCAGGTGGCTGTCGTCATAGCCCTTGGGCACGAAGTGGGCGTCTACCCCCTCCTCCTGCAGCCGCCGCGCCACGCCGGCACCGGAGACCAGCACCCGGACGTGGGGCATGGCCTGGTAGTAGCGACTGAACTTGCCGGTGTACTTGCAGGGGATGAAATTCTGGTAGGCGTCGTGTTCCAGTTCCACCAGATTGGGCAGGCTGCGGATGAACGAGACCTGTTTGAGCTGCTTCTTGAATCTCAGGAACAGCAGGATGCGGTCGTATTGCTCGGGCTGGGGCACGGCGCGGCGGAAATAGCCGCGCAGGTCGGCCTGTTCCTCGTCACTCAGCCAGCGCAGGTCGCAATCGCAGTGGGCGGCGATGCTGGCATAGAAATGGTCCAGCAGGATGCGTTGCTCCTTCTGGACCAGGAACAGGACTTTCACGGCGCCGGGGCCTTGAAGGCGGCGACCATGGGCAAACGCCAGAAGTCGCGGCGCACGGCCGCGTCGGAGAAGCGTTCGGCCAGGCGCTCGCGCATGTGCTGCACGCAGGCGCGTCGCTGGCTCGGTGCCAGCCGACCCAGGTGCTGCAGCCCCTGGCCGAGGGCTTCGGCATCGCCCAGGGGAAAGAGGAAGCCGACGCCTTCGACGATCTCCCGGGCGCCGCCGCAGGAGGTGGCGATCAGCGGCACGCCGGCGGCCATGGCTTCCAGCAGGACCATGCCGAAGGGCTCGTGATCGGAACTCAGGGCAAAGACGTCGAAGGCCTTGAAGTAGCGCCGGGCGCCTTCCACCTGGCCGAGGAACAGTACCCGGTCGGCGATGGCCAGTTCGCGGGCCAGGTCCTTAAGGTCGTCTTCCAGGCGGCCCTTGCCGAGAATCGCCAGCAGGGCATTGGCCGGTAGATTCGGCAAGGCGGCGGCGAAGCCGCGCAACAGAGTGGCCTGGTCCTTGTCCGGATGCAGGCGGCCGACGTTGCCGACGATCCAGGCCTCCTGGGGCAGCTTGAGCTCGGCGCGGGCCTGATCGGCCGGCAGCAGCTCACGTTCCACCGCCTCGACATCCAGGCGGTTGTAGAGGGTCTCGATACGCTCAGCCGGCCAGTCCTTGAGGCGCTGGCGGATCTCGTCGCGTACCGCGTCGGAGACTGCCAGGAGCGTCAGGCGCTTGCTCATCAGCTTGGCGAACAGCCGCCGACCGAGCCGGTCGTAGTCGCCAAAGGCGTGGTGTACGCCGATCACCGGCAAATTGGTGGCCAGGCAGGCGATCCAGATCGGCTTGAATCTATGGGCGATGACGAAGCGGATGCCCCGCGAGCGGACGATCTCGCGCAGCGCCTGGATGGCGCCGAGCTTGAGGCCGCGCACGTCGCGCGAGGAATACTCCAGGAACAGCACCTCGTCGCTGCCGCAGCCGGCCGCTACCTCGGCATCGGCGGTGCCGGTGAGAAAGACCGTGGTGACGCGATAGCCGCTGCCCGCGAAGAGGCTGGCGGTCTGGCGGGCGCAGTCGAGGAAGGGACCGTCGTAGCCGTGACAGAACTGCAGCACCCGCGGTTCGGCGGAACGCGTCATAGGCCTGCCCCCTCCTTGACCACCAGGATGTCTTCCATGATCAGGTACTGCAGATCCGAGCCGAAGAACATGTTCAGGGCATCGGTGGGCGAGCAGACCATGGGTTCACCGCGGCGGTTGAGCGAGGTGTTGAGGGAGACGCCGTTGCCGGTGAGCTTTTCCAGCTCGACCATGAGGTCGTACCAGCGCGGATTGTGCCGGCGCTCCAGCACCTGGGCGCGGGAGGTACCGTCCTCGTGGACCACCTCGGGCACCCGGTTCTTCCACTCCTCGTTGACCTCGAAGGTAAAGGTCATGAAGGGCGAAGGATGATCGACCTTGAGCATCTGCGGCGCCACGGTATCGAGCATGGACGGGCAGAACGGCCGCCAGCGCTCGCGGAACTTGATCTGGGCGTTGATGCGGTCGGCCACGCCCGGCACGCTGGGGCAGCCGATAATGGAGCGACCGCCCAGGGCGCGCGGACCGAATTCCAGGCGACCCTGGAACCAGGCCACCGGATTGCCGGCCACCATGATCTCGGCGATGCGCTGGGGCATGTTGTCGATCCGCTCCCACTTGGGTGCGTTGGGATGGCGGGCGCAGGCGGCGATGACGTCTTCGTTGCTGTAGCCGGGGCCGAGATAGACGTGCTCCATCTTCTCCACCGGCACGCCACGGGCGTGGGAGACATAGGCGGCAGCACCGACGGCGGTGCCGGCATCGCCCGAGGCGGGCTGGACGAACAGTTCCTTGACCTCGGGTCGAGCGATGATCTTCTGGTTGAGCTTGACGTTGAGCGCGCAGCCGCCGGCAAAGGCGAGCTTGCCGGTCTGGCGGATGATGTCGCCCAGGTAGTAGTCCATCATCTCCAGCGCCAGGCGTTCGAACAGTGCCTGCATGCTGGCGGCGTAGTGGATGTAGGGATCGTCGGCGATGTCGCCTTCCCGCTTGGGTCCCAGCCACTCGATGAGCTTGGGCGAGAAGTAGTAGCCCTTGCCCTTTTCCTTGTAGCGGCGGAAGCCGATGACGTTGGCGTAGTCGGTGTTGATGATCAGCTCGCCGTTCTCGAATTTCGCCAGGCGCGAGAAATCGTACTTGCTGGCATCGCCATAGGGCGCCATGCCCATGACCTTGAATTCGCCATCGAGCATCTCGAAACCGAGGAATTCGGTGAGGGCGCCATAGAGGCCACCCAGGGAATCCGGGTCGTAGAACTCCTTGATCTTGTGGATCTTGCCGTTCTCGCCGTAGCCGAAGAAGGTAGTGGCGTACTCGCCCTTGCCATCGATGCCGAGGATCGCGGTCTTCTCGCTGAAACCCGAGCAGTGATAGGCACTGGAGGCGTGGGCCAGGTGGTGCTCGACGGCTTCGAGCTTGACCTTCTTCAGGTCGAAGCCGAGCTGTACCAGGCACCACTCGATGCGCTTCTGGTAGCGGTGGTAGCGGCGATTGCCGAACAGGATGGCGTCCAGGGCGCGATCCGGGGCGTAGGCGTAGCGCTTGGCGTAGTGCCAGCGGGCTTCGCCGAAGAGACTGATGGGCGCATAGGGGATGGCCACCACGTCGACATCGGCGGGGGTGATCCCGGCCTGCTCCAGGCAGAACTTGGCCGACTCGTAGGGCATGCGATTCTTGGCATGCTTGTCGCGTACGAAGCGTTCTTCTTCCACCGCGGCGATCAGCTTGCCGTCGATATAGAGCGCGGCGGAGGGATCGTGGCTGAGGGCGCCGGACAGGCCAAGGACGGTCAGGGACACAGGTAAAGCCTCTGTACAGGGCGAAGCCAAGAGGAGTTCGCCGGGGTTTCGCGAGGCCGCTGCAGGCCCGCCTCGCCTCAAAAACGGCGAATTATAGCCGTTCAGGCAGGCCACGGGTAATGGCCGCACGCCGGAGCGGGGCCTAGCGCACGGCGATTCAGCCCCGGTACAGATGGCGGGTCGGCGCTCAGGCTGGCGGCAGGTGCTCGTCGAGCAGGCGATGCAGGGCGCTGTCGGCCGGCCAGTTGCGCAGCAGCCGGGCGCGGTCGCGGGCATAGGCGGCGGCGTAGGCACGGTCGCTCTCATGGGCCTGGAGGGCGTCGAGGTCGATCACCAGCCAGTGACCTTCATGCCAGATCAGGTTGGTGCCCTTGAAGTCGCCATGGCCGAGGCGCTCGCGACGCAGGGCTTCCACCAGCGCCAGCAGGGCCTCCAGCTCGGCCGCCGGCGGCGCGGCATCCACATAGGGCGCGAAGCGCTCCAGCAGATTGGGCCCGTCGACGAAGGGCGTCACCAGATAGGCCCGCCCGCGCAGGCCGAGAAAGCGGCGCTCACGCACGGCCAGGGGCTCGGGGGTGGGAATACCAAGGAAGCGCAGCCGGTGCCCTTCGCGCCAGCTGTGCCAGGCCCGGCTCGGCCGCCAGAAACGCGTCAGCCAGTGGCCGAAGCCCTTGATGTTGTATCGCTTGAGCACCAGGTCCTGACCCTGCCACTGCAGCCGGGCCACGGTGGCGGCGCCGCCGTCCTTGAAGGTCGGCAGACCGGCCAGGGCCGCATCGGGATCGGCCAGCAGGCCTTCCAGGCGATTCAGCCAGGTGCGCCGCACGGCGATCAGGCCAAAGGCGCTGCGGGTGACGGCGAACAGGGTGCACTCTCGGCCGCTCTTCTTGAGGTAGTCGGCCAGGCGCCAGCGACGAATCTCGGCGGTGCGCGCCAGCAGGGCCTCCAGGCGCAGGGCGTGTTCGGCATTGACCAGCAGGTAGTGGATCAGCAGCTCTTCCAGCTGGGCATCCAGGGTGGCGGGCAGCTGGGCGAAGAACACCGCCAGATTCTCCTGCACCCGGGCCTGGGACAGCGGCTGGCCGACGGTCTCGGCCTGGATGTCCGCCGCGTCTATGACCAGGGCGGCGCCGTCCTTGACCAGCAGGTTGTCCAGGTGCAGATCGGCCTGCCAGAGGCCCTGGGCGTGCAACCGCGCCAGGGTGGCGAGGGCCGCGCCGAGCAGGTCGTTCTGCGCGGGAGACAGGGGCGGCTCGCCAGCGATCCGCTGCCAGAGGTGCTCGACGCTAGGCGCCGCCTCGATGAAGTCGAACAGCAACCAGGCGCCCTGCCCGCTCGCCTCGCCGCTGTCCAGCAGCGCGGGGGTCGCCGCCGCGGCTGCCGCCAGCAGGCGACAGCCCTCACGCTCGCGGGCGAATTGCCGACTCGCGCGCTCGCCGACTAGTAGCTTGGCCAGCACTCGCCGGCCCTGCCAGCGGGCCTCGCCGACATAGCGCTGACCGGGCAGCACCCTGAGCAGCGACAGCAGTTCCAACTCGCCACTGGGCAGTTCGATACGCAACGGCAGGGTCAGCGCACGACCGGCCTTGGTCAGTTGCTCCAGGGTCATGCCTTGCGCTCCTTGTGGCGGCGACGCCCGGCCAGACGCTGGCTCCAGTCACGCACGGCGGCGCTGTCCAGCGGCTGGTCCAGATAGCTCGCCAGCAGGCGGGCGATGTCCTGCTCGCGCCATTGCGGCGCGCGGCGCAGCAGGGGTTCGAGATCGCGCAGGCGATCACGCCGGCCGAACAGCAGCGGCCGGGTCTTTTCCAGATCGATCAGCCGCGCGATCAGGCCTTCGCCCTGACGCTGCAGGAACAGATGCTTGGGATAGAAGCAGCCGTGCACCTGGCCGGCACCGTGCAGCTGGCGCGCCAGTTCGCCGACGGCGACCAGCACCGCCTGGCGCTCCTCGGGGGCCAGGTGCGTCCAGACACGCAGCCAGCTGTCGAGGTCGCGCCAGTCATCCAGCGCCCGGGTCAGCAAGATGGCGCGCCAGCCCTGGTCATCGCGGCGCTCGCCGTAATAGGCCAGCTCCAGCGCTGGGATGCCGCGCTCGGCGTAGCGGCGGATATTGCGACTCTCGCGGGCGAAGGTCGGCTCGCCCAGCGGGCGGGCCAGGGTGCGGGTCAGGTAGTCGCGCTGGCGCTTGAGGTAGTAGCCATGACCGTTAACGTCAAGGCGAAACACCTGACTGAAACCGCCGCGTCCCTGGTTGGGTTCGTCCACCGCGGTCAGCTCCAGCGCCCACAGCGCCGCGAAGCTGTCCAGGCCCTGGCCGGCCAGCACGGCCCGATCATCGGCCGTCCATACCTCGTTCATTCCCGCCCCTTGAAATAGTCCAGCACCTCGCGGATGCGCCCCTTGTCGTTGTCGCTGAGGCGCGCGCGACCGCGGTATTGCAGATAGAACCGGAGGCGCTGGGTGCGTGACAGCTGGTACTTGGCCACCTTGTCCAGGCAGGCTAGGTCCTTGACGATGCGCCAGCGCAACCAGTGGCCGACCCAGAAGGCGCCGGCCGGGCAGTCGATGAGATAGAGCACGCCCTGGCCATCCACCAGCAGGTTGCGCCACTTGAGATCGTTGTGGACGAAATGGTGATCGTGCAGGGTACGGGTCGCCGCGGCCAGCTGACGACTGACCTTGTCCACCCACACCCGGTCGCGCAGCCGCGGATCCTCGCGCCTGGCCAGTTCGGCGAGATCCAGGGTATCGGGAATCTCGCGGGTGATCATGGCGCCACGGGTGAACCCCCGGGGCGAGCGCTCCATCCCCCAGGCCACCACCGGCGCGGTAGCGATGCCCCACTTGGCGAAACGCTTGAGATTCTGCCATTCGGCCTTGACCCGCGGCCGCCCGACATAGCGCCGCAGTCCCTTGCCGGCGCCGTGGTAGCGCTTGACGTAGTAGCGGATGCCGTCGCGCTCGATGCGCACCACTTCCGACAGCGGATCGCTGGTCAGGCGTTCGCCGGTCAGGGCGAACACCGCGTCCAGGGTCGCGAATTCGGGCAGGTGGGCGACGCTGGAATCGATGCGCCAGTCAGCCATCAGAGCCGGTCCCCGTAGCGTTCCTTGCGCTCCAGCAAGGCGGCGGCCTTGCGTTCCAGCCGCGCCAGCAGCGGCGCCTCGTCGCGCAGGATCTCGCGCAGCGGCCGCTGGAAGTAGCCCTGCAGGAAGCGCAGGAAGTCACGTCGCGTCAGGCCGATGCCCAGGGCGGAGAAATACAGCCCGGCCAGGTCCTTGTCGCGCCAGCGCCGGGGCACCTGGGCGCGGCACTGGGCGCGGTGCAGGTCGATCAGCCAGAGCTGCAGATTGGCCACGGTGACCGGCTGGGCGGTGTCGAGCAGGAAATGGCAGATGTAGCAGTCGCGATGGTTGACACCGGCCCGGTGCATGGCCCCGGTCATGCGCGCCACCTCGGCGATCAGCGCCCGCTTGAGCAGGGGCTCGGGGGGCTGGCGGATCCACTCGAGACTGAAGTCTTCGAGGCTGACGGTGGGCGCCAGCTCCTCGGTAATGATGAAGGAATGCTGGGTCGCCGGATTGGCGCCGCGCTCGCCAAAGGCCACCGCGGTCATGGTCGGCACGCCGACCTGGTGCAGGCGCTCGATGGCCTGCCATTCCTGGCGCGCACCCAGCACCGGCTGCTTGGCCTGCAGCAGATTCTTGGCGATCTCGCCCCAGCCGATGCCGCGGTGGATCTTGACGAAATAACCCCGCCCGGCCACCTCGGTGCGCAGGGTACGGCGCCCGTCCAGTTCGCGATAGACCTGGCCCTGCAGGGCCTCCACGGCGACGAAGGGATCCTGGCCGGCCCAGAGGCTGGCGAAGGGCTCACGCAATTCCAGGGTCATGCCACCCCCAGGATGACATCGGCGGCGCGCTCGGGCAGCGAATAGAGATCGGCGCTGTCGGCGAAGGCCAGGCCGTTGCGGCCCTGCACCGCGCGGCGCTCGGGATCAGCCAGCAGCTCGGCCAGCATCCGGTCCAGGGTCTCCTGGGCGAATGGCGACGGCACCACCGCGCCGGCGCGGGCCTCGTCGATGTAGTGGGCATAGCCGCAGACGTCGGTGACCAGCACCGGCAGCCCGGCGACCAGCGCCTCCAGCAGCACGGTACCGGTGTTCTCGTTATAGGCCGGATGGATCAAGAGATCGGCGCCGAGCAGGAAGCGCGGGATGTCGCTGCGGCCCTTGAGGATCTGGACGCGATCGCTCACGCCCAGGGCCTTGGCCTGCAGCAGGAAGGGCTTGGGATCGTCCTGGCCGATGGCGAAGAGTCGAGTGCGGCGGCGCAGTTCCTTGGGCAAGGACGCCAAGGCCCGCAGGCTGCGATCCAGGCCCTTGGTCTTGAAGCCGGAGCCGATCTGCACCAGCAGCAGCTCGCCCTCCTCCAGCCCGAATTCGCGACGGAAGTCGGCGCGGATCTCGGCGGCATTGGCCGGCGCACGGCGATCGGCGGCGATGCCCGGCGGCAAGAGGTGGAAGCGCGGTGCAGGCGTCCCATAGTGCTTGACGAACAACGGCTGCTGCACCTCGGAGATCATCAGGATCTCGGTCGACGACTCGGGGGCGAACACCGCGCGTTCGTATTCGGCGAAATGGCGATAGCGGCCCCACTGGCGATAGAGCGGATTGCGCAGGGTCTGGGCCTTGTCCTCGAAGCAGGGATCGGCGGCGTAATAGACGTCCAGCCCCGGCATCTTGTTGAAGCCGATCACCCGGTCCACCGGATCGCGGGCGAGATCGGCCTGCAGCCAGGCGTGGAATTTCTCGTTGCGGCGGTGATTGAACAGGGCGCTGATCCTGGCCACCCGCACGTCGAAGCCCTCCGGCACCGGGCCTTCCCAGATCAGGGTGTAGACGCGAATGGCATGGCCGCGGCGCTGGCACTCCTGGGCGATGCGCAGGAAGTCCCGCTGCAGGCCGCCAAAGGGAAAGTACTTGTAGAGCACGAAAGCCAGGGTCATGCGGGGAGGTCTTCCAACAGCAGGGTTTCCAGTTCCAGTTCGACCCGCTCCGGGGTCAGGGCGGCCAGACTGGCCGCGGGCTGATCGCGCGGCTCGTCGGTGCCATCCAGGCCCACGGCACTCAGGTGCACCTGGGCGCGGCCATAGGCACCGACCTTCTTCGGACTGGTCGGGCCATAGAGCGAGACGGTGGGCACGTCCAGGGCGGCCGCCAGATGACCCAGCCCGGTATCCACCGCCACGCAGGCGCGGGCGCCGGCCAGCACCTTGGCCACCCCGGCGAGATTCAGGCGCGGCAGCACCTGGACGCCGTCGAGGCCGTCGGCGATGCGCTCGGCACGGGCATGTTCCGCCTCGTTGCCCCACAGCAGTCGCACCGGCCAGTCCAGTTGGCTCATGCGCTCGGCCAATTCGCGCCAGTGCGCTTCGGGCCAGTGCTTGCTGACCCAGGTGGTGCCGTGCAGGAACACCACATAGGGCGTCTCGTTGGGGCCGGCCAGACGTTGCCGATCCAGGCCGTAATCACCCACGCCCGCCGGCAGCGGATAGTCCAGGGCCTGGGCGAACAGCTGGCGGATCCGCTCCAGGGCGTGCTGCCCCTTGGCGACGTGATAGCGCTCGTCATAGAAGCGGCTGGCCAGGGGCTCGCGCGCGGAATTGCGGTCGAGACCGGCGACCGGCGCCTCGGCGTAACGGGTCAGCCAGGCGCTCTTGAGCAGGCCCTGGGCATCGATCACCCGGTCATAGCGCTGCTCGCGCACGCGACTCTTGAATTCGCCCCACTCGCCACTGGCCCAGGCGGAAAAGGGCTGCTTGCGCCAGCGGCGCAGGGCCACCGGAATCACCTGACTCACGGCCGGGTGCCAGGCGGGAATCTCGGCGAAGCCCTCCTCCACCACCCAGTCGAAGCAGATGCCGGGGATGGCCCGGGCCGCATCGGTCAGCGCCGGCAGGGTATGGATGACATCGCCGAGGGAGGAGGTCTTGATAAGCAGCACGCGCATCTAGCCCACCTCGATCGGATCGGCGACCAGGCGGCCGAGCGCCTCCTGCACCAGGCTCGGCTGCAAGAGGCGCAGGCAATCGTAATGGCCGAAGCGGCAGGTTCGGTCGAAGCAGGGACTGCACTCCAGCCCCAGGCGCACCACCTCGACCTGGCTGGCCAGCGGCGGCGTGAAGCCCGGCGAGGTGGAGCCATAGACCGCCACCAGCGGGCGATCCAGGGCAGCGGCCACATGCATCAGGCCGGAATCGTTGCTGATCACTGCACTGGCGCAGGAGAGCAGGTCGATGGCCTCGGCCAGGGAGGTACGCCCGGCGAGGTTGTAGACATCCTCTTCGAAGCCGGGGGTGACCCATTCGCGGATTTCCTCGCCACCCGGAGCATCCTTCTGCGAACCGAACAGCCAGACCTGCCAGCCCTGGCGCAGCCGGGCATCGGCCACGGCGGCATAGTGCTCGGCCGGCCAGCGCTTGGCCTCGCCGAACTCGGCGCCCGGGCAGAGCGCCAGCACCGGCCGGTCCAGACTCAGCCCGAAGCGCTCCAGGGCCGTGTCGCGGCTGGCCGGATCGATGACCAGGCGCGGTTCGGGATAGGGCTTGGGCAACTCGGCGCCTGGTGGGTAAGCCAGCGCCATGAAGCGCTCGATCATCAGCGGATAGCGGGCCTTGTCCAGGGTGCGGATGTCGTTGAGCAGGCCGAATCTCATCTCGCCGCGCCAGCCGGTACGCTTGGGGATGCCGGCGAAATAGGGCACCAGCGCCGACTTCAGCGAGTTGGGCAAGAGGATCGCCTGGTCATAGCGACCGCGCAGCTGCTGGCCGATGCGCCGGCGGGTGGCCAGTTCGAAGGCGCCGTGGCCGAGGGGAAAGCTCAGGGCTTCGCGCACCTCGGGCATGCGCTCGAGCAGCGGGCGACTCCACTCGGGGGCGAGGACGTCGATCTGGCAGTCGGGGTGCTGGCGCTTGAGACAGACGAAGAGGGTCTGCGCCATCACCATGTCGCCGACCCAACTGGGTCCAATGATCAGAATATTCATGCTGGAAGGCGATCGGCACCTAGCGGGTGGCCGACTCCCACTCCCTCAGGCCCGGCCTGATCGAAAGCTCGCGCACGGACATCGACATCTTGCCTCTCCTTACTGATGGCGGCCTAAAAGGTGGCCGGATTGCCGGACGGCGTGTCCAGCCCCAGGCCGTGCCAGATACGGCGCACTTCGTCGCGCTCGGCGAGAAAGCCGTCGGCCGGTACCTTGCCCGGCTGCTTCTGCAGGACCAGGCGGTGCAGCGCGGCGCGGTAGGCCTTATAGGCTTCGCGCAGGGCAATGGCGTCCGTGGCCGGTACCAGACCAGCCGCTTCGAGGGATTCCAGGATGCGGATGTTGTCGGGAAAACGCAGCAATTCGGGATGCTGCCACGACCAGGCCAGAACGGCATATTGGACCATAAATTCGATATCGACGATACCGCCGGCATCCTGCTTGAGGTCGAACAGCTGCTCCGGCCGGCGCGCGTTCGGCCCCAGTCCGCCGGCGGTCACCGCGGTGCCGAGGTTGTCGAGCATCTTGTCGCGCATGCCGGCCACGTCGGCCTGCAGGGTCGCCAGCTCCCGCTGCCGACCGAGGATGCGCGCCCGCACCTCGTCGAAGCGTTCTCCTAGACGTGGACAACCCGCCACCACCCGCGCCCGCACCAGCGCCTGGTGCTCCCAGGTCCAGGCCTCGCTCTGCTGGTAGCGCTCGAAGGCCTCCAGCGAACTCACCAGCAGCCCCGCCGCGCCGGACGGCCGCAGGCGCATGTCCACCTCGTAGAGGGTGCCCACCGGGGTGGTGGTGGTGAGCAGATGGATGATGCGCTGGCCGAGGCGATTGAAGAACTGGGCGCCATCCATGGGCTTGGCGCCATCGGTCTCGGCCAGGGGATCGGCGTCGTGGATGAACACCAGGTCGAGGTCCGAGCCGTGGCCCAGCTCGATGCCGCCGACCTTGCCGTAGCCGACAACGATGAAGTCCGGCTGGCAGGGCGAGCCGTCGCGCCGCTGCGGCGTGCCATGGCGCTGCACCAGCTGGCGCCAGGCCAGGCCGAAGACCTCTTCGAGGATCACCTCGGCCAGCCAGGTCAGGTAGTCGCTGACCTTCATCAGCGGCAGGCTGCCGGCGATCTCCGCCGCCGCCACCCGCAGGCTGTGGGCGCGCTTGAAGTGGCGCAGCACGTCCATCTGCTGCTCCAGGTCCTCTTCGGGCAGGCGCATCAGACGTTCGCGCAATTCGGCAGCCAACTCCGGCTTCTGCGGCGGATGGTAGAGCCGACCCTCGTTGAGCAATTCGTCGAGCAACGCTGGATAGCGGGCGATCTGCTCGGCCACCCAGGCACTGGCGCCGCAGAGTTCCAGCAGCCGTGCCAGGGCCGGCGGATTCTCGCTGAGCAGGACCAGGTAGGCGGAGCGTCGCGCCACCGCCTCCACCAGCGGCAGCACCCGCTCCAGCGCCCGATCGGGTTGCTCGTCGGCGCTGACCGCATCCAGCAGCCGCGGCATGAAGGCATCCAGGCGTTCGCGACCGGCGCGCTGCATGGCGCGCACCTGGCCACTGGCACGCAGGTTGGCCAGCAGTTCCAGCGCCTGCTCCGGCGCTTGGAAGCCCGCCTCGCGCAGTCGCGCCAGGGACTCCTCGGGGTCGAGCAGGTCTTCCCACAGCGGCAGCCAGCTGTCTTCCAGCTCGGCGCTCTGGGTCTCCTCCTCGGGATCGGCGATGGTCTGCTGGAAATGCCAGTCGATGCGGCTGCGCCAGCCGTCGAGCGCCGCGCTGAATTCATCCCAGTCGGCATAGCCCATGAGGAAGGCCACCCGCGCCCGCCCCTGGGGATCCACCGGCAGGGTCTGGGTCTGCTGGTCGGCGATGGCCTGCAACCCATGCTCGACATAGCGCAGGAAGCAGTAGCCCTCGCGGAGCTCCGCTTCGGCCGCGGCCGGCAGATAGTCGCGCTCGCGCAGACTGGTCAGTACCCTGAGCAGCGGTCGCTGTTGCAGCGCCGGATCACGCCCGCCGTGGATCAGCTGGTAGGCCTGGGCGATGAACTCCACCTCACGGATACCGCCCGCACCCAGCTTGACGTTGTCGGTCATGCCGCGGCGGCGCACCTCCTGGCGAATCAGCTGCTTCATGCTGCGCAGGGCTTCGATGGCGGAAAAATCCAGATAGCGCCGATAGACGAAGGGTCGCAGCAGGGTCAGCAGCTCGGCGCCGCTGACCTGGTCGCCGCCGACCACCCGTGCCTTGATCATGGCGTAGCGTTCCCAGTCGCGGCCCTGGTCCTGGTAATAGAGTTCCATGGCGGCAAAGCTCAGCACCAGGGCGCCGGCGCTGCCATAGGGCCGCAGGCGCATGTCGACGCGGAAGACGAAGCCCTCCACCGTGGTGGCATCCAGCGCCTTGATCAGGCGCTGCCCGAGGCGGGTGAAGAATTCCTGGTTGTCCTGCTCGCGCCGTGCGCCGCGGGTCTCCCCGGCCTCGCCATAGGCGAAGATCAGGTCGATATCGGAGGACAGATTGAGCTCCCCCGCACCCAGCTTGCCCATGCCCAGCACCACCAGTTGCTGTGGCTGGCCACTGTGGCGCCCGGTCGGCACGCCGAACTGGGCGCACTGCTGGGCGTAGAGCCAGGCGCAGGCCTGGTCGATGCAGGCATCGGCCAGCTCGCTGAGGTCGCGGCAGGTCTCCACCAGATCGGCCCGGCGAGTCAGGTCGCGCCAGACGATGCGCACCTGCTGCAACATGCGGAACCGCCGCAGCCGGCGCCCCAGTTCGGCCTCGTCCGGGCAATCGACGAGCGCCTCGCGCAACCGCTGCGCCATCTCGCCCGGTGCCAGTGACAGCTCCAGATCGCCACTGTCGACCAATGCCAGGCAGGGCTCGGGCAGGCGGCAGAACTGCTCGACGACGAAGTCACTGAGAGCTGCCACCCGCCGCCAGTCGGCACGCTGCGCCGCGGACCAGTCTGCCTGGCGGGCGGCAGCCGCGGGCAGCGTGGCCAGGGCGTCGGCCAGGCGCCGGTCGGCGAGCTCGGCACATGCGACGAGAGTCGGAGGCAGATCGGGACGAAGGAGGGGTATCATGGGCAGTCCTGCGCAGGGACGGTCGAACCCCACCACCCTGCCGCGAACCCCATGCCAGGGACATTCCGACGGACCACCTGGTCCGAGCGGGAACCGTTTTCACGTCCGCGGTTCGGAGTTCGCGAGCCCATGAGCAGCGCGTTCGACAAACGTCGAATTGTTTTTTATCGCATTACAGCTCGGAGCTGAAACGGATTTGAATTTGTAGTAAAACTACACGCCGATCGGAACCGTCCGGTCATAAATCCAAGAATTTTCGCTGCCCCCAAGAGGCCGGCGGCGACCCTGAGGCGACCGATTTTGGAAGCCTTTCCGCCCTGGAGCAAGCCATGCAAGATCTCGATCCCGTCGAAACCCAGGAATGGCTGGACGCCCTGGAGTCCGTCCTCGACCACGAAGGCGAGGAGCGCGTTCATTATCTGATGACCCGCATGGGTGAACTGGCTACCCGCAGTGGTACCCAGCTGCCCTACTCCATCAATACCCCCTATCGCAACACCATTCCAGTGACCAAGGAAGCCCATATGCCGGGCGACCTGTTCATGGAGCGGCGCATCCGCTCGCTGGTCCGCTGGAACGCCCTGGCGATGGTCATGCGCGCCAACCTCAAGGATCCGGATCTGGGTGGCCACATCTCCACCTTCGCCTCCAGCGCCACCCTCTATGACATCGGCTTCAACTATTTCTGGAAGGCGCCCAACGAAGAGCACGGCGGCGACCTGATCTACTACCAGGGCCATGCCTCGCCCGGCGTCTACGCCCGTGCCTTCCTGGAAGGCCGCCTCTCCGAAGACCAGATGAACAACTTCCGTCAGGAAGTGGACGGCAAGGGGCTGTCGAGCTACCCGCACCCGCACCTGATGCCCGACTTCTGGCAGTTCCCGACCGTCTCCATGGGTCTGGGTCCGATCACCGCCATCTACCAGGCCCGCTTCATGAAGTACCTGGAGAACCGCGGCTACATCCCCGCCGGCAAGCAGAAGGTCTGGTGCTTCATCGGCGACGGCGAGTGCGACGAGCCGGAAACCCTGGGTGCCATCTCCCTGGCCGGCCGCGAGAACCTCGACAACCTGATCTTCGTCATCAACTGCAACCTGCAGCGCCTCGACGGCCCGGTCCGCGGCAACGGCAAGATCGTCCAGGAACTGGAAGGCATCTTCCGCGGCGCCGACTGGAACGTCACCAAGGTCCTCTGGGGCCGCATGTGGGATCCGCTGTTCGCCCGCGACACCGAAGGCCGCATGCAGCAGCGCATGGACGCCGTGGTCGATGGTGAATACCAGAACTACAAGGCGAAAGACGGTGCCTATGTGCGCAAGCACTTCTTCGGCGCCAACCCCGAGCTGCTCAAGATGGTCGAGGACCTGTCCGACGACGAGATCTGGAAACTCAACCGTGGCGGTCACGACCCCTACAAGGTCTATGCGGCCTACCACCAGGCGGTCAACCACAAGGGCCAGCCCACCGTCATCCTGGCCAAGACCATCAAGGGCTACGGCACCGGTGCGGGCGAAGCCAAGAACACCGCGCACAACACCAAGAAGGTCGATGTGGAGTCGCTGAAGAAATTCCGCGATCGCTTCGACATCCCGCTAAACGACTCCCAGCTCAGCGAGCTGCCCTTCTATCGTCCGGCAGACGACAGCGCCGAGATGAAGTACCTGATGGGCCGCCGCGAGTCCCTGGGTGGTCACCTGCCCCAGCGTCGCGCCCGCAGCATCAGCATCCCCACCCCGCCGCTGGACACCCTGAAGGCGGTGCTGGACGGCTCCGGTGATCGCGAGATCTCCACCACCATGGCCTTCGGCCGCATCCTGTCGCAACTGGTCAAGGACAAGGACCTGGGCAAGCGCATCGTGCCCATCCTCGCCGACGAGGCCCGTACCTTCGGCATGGAAGGCATGTTCCGCCAGTTGGGTATCTACTCGCCCCACGGCCAGCTCTATGAGCCGGTCGATCGCGACCAGGTGATGTACTACCGCGAAGAGAAGGACGGCCAGATTCTCCAGGAAGGCCTCAACGAGGCGGGCGCCATGTCCTCCTTCATCGCCGCCGGTACCGCCTACAGCAACTACAACCAGCCCATGCTGCCGGTCTACATCTTCTATTCGATGTTCGGCTTCCAGCGCATCGGCGACCTGGCCTGGGCGGCGGGCGATGCCCAGACCCGCGGCTTCCTGCTGGGCGGCACCTCCGGCCGTACCACCCTCAACGGCGAAGGACTGCAGCACGAGGACGGTCACAGCCACATCCTGGCCGGTACCATCCCCAACTGCCGCAGCTACGATCCCACCTATGCCTACGAGCTGGCGGTGATCATGCGCGAAGGCATCCATCAGATGATGGAACTGCAGCAGAGCGTCTTCTATTACATCACCGTGATGAACGAGAACTACCAGCAGCCGGCCATGCCCGAGGGTGTCGAGGAAGGCATCATCAAGGGTATGTACCTGCTGGAAGAAGAAAAGGGCGACTTCAAGCACCGCGTCCAGTTGCTGGGCTCGGGCACCATCCTCAACGAGGTCCGCGCTGCCGCGAGCCTGCTACGCGAGATGGGCGTCGGCGCCGATATCTGGAGCGTCACCAGCTTCAACGAACTGCGCCGCGAAGGCCTGGCCGTGGATCGCTGGAACCGCCTGCACCCGCTGGAAGAGCGCCGCCTGACCTACGTCGAGCAGTGCCTGGGCGAGCGCCAGGGTCCGGTCATCGCCTCCACCGACTACATGAAGCTGTTCGCCGATCAGATCCGCCAGTGGGTCCCCACCGAATTCCAGGTGCTGGGTACCGACGGCTTCGGTCGCAGCGACAGCCGCAAGAAGCTGCGTGATCACTTCGAGGTCGATCGTCGCTGGGTCGCCGTCGCCGCTCTGCAGGCGCTGGCCAACCAAGGCAAGCTGGAACGCAAGGTCGTGGCCGATGCCATCACCAAGTTCGGCATCGACACCGAGAAGCGCAATCCCCTGGATTGCTGATGCGGCACACGGATAAGAGGAAACAATTGTGAGCGAGACCATCCGCGTACCCGACATCGGCAGTGGCGACGGCGAAGTCATCGAGCTGCTGGTGAAGGTC
Source organism: Pseudomonas sp. 313 (assembly GCF_000316965.1). Taxonomy (NCBI): domain Bacteria; kingdom Pseudomonadati; phylum Pseudomonadota; class Gammaproteobacteria; order Pseudomonadales; family Pseudomonadaceae; genus Pseudomonas; species Pseudomonas sp. 313. The sequence goes on along the minus strand of NZ_ANBZ01000039.1, from coordinate 45,384 downwards.
GGCGATACCGTCGAGGCCGAACAGAGCCTGGTGGTGCTGGAGTCCGACAAGGCCAGCATGGAGATTCCGGCCCCCAAGGCCGGCAAGATCGCCGCCCTGCACATCAAGGTCGGCGACACCCTCAAGACCGGTGATCTGCTGATCGACCTGGAAGGCGAGGACGCCGCCACCGGCAGCGAACCCGCCGCCGAACCCAAGGCCGAGTCCAAGCAGACCCAGGTCGAGGAAAGCGAAACCCCGACGCCAGCCGGCGACGAGGACGCTTCGGCGTCCGCCGGCGAAGGCGAGTCCCAGGAAATTCACGTTCCGGACATCGGCTCCAGCGGCAAGGCCAGCATCATCGAGGTGGCGGTCATGCCCGGCGACACCATCGCCGCCGAGCAGACGCTGATCACCCTGGAATCCGACAAGGCCAGCATGGAAATCCCCTCCCCCGCCGCGGGCGTGGTGGAGAGCGTTTCCGTCAAGGTCGGCGACGAAGTGGGCACCGGCGATCTGATCCTGGTGCTCAAGGGCGCCGCCAATGCCAAGCCGAGCAAGAGCGTCGAATCCAAGGCCGGCGACAAGCCCGCCAAGGAAGCCGCCGAGCCCGAGCTGCACGAGGAAGCTGCCGCCGAGCCGGCCGGTGAGTCGGTCGAGGAGATCAAGGTCCCCGACATCGGCTCCACTGGTAGTGCCAACGTCATCGAGGTGCTGGTCAAGGCCGGTGAGCAGGTCAAGGCCGAGCAGTCGCTGATCGTGCTGGAGTCCGACAAGGCCAGCATGGAAATCCCGGCGCCCAAGGCGGGCGTGGTGGAAAGCGTCGCCATCAAGGTCAATGACCAGGCCAAGACCGGTGATCTGATCCTGACCCTGAAGGTGGCCGGTGCCGCGCCCAAGCAGGCGGCCAAGCCGGCTGCCGGCAGCACCGCCGCCAGCGCGCCGGCTGCCGAGAAGAAAGCCGAGGCTCCGGCCAAGGCTGCCGCCCCGGCCAGCGCACCCGCCGCCGGCAAGGGCAAGAAGGTCCATGCCGGCCCGGCCGTGCGCATGGTCGCCCGCGAGTTCGGCGTCGATCTGGGCGAGGTCACCCCGACCGGTCCCAAGGGCCGCATCCTCAAGGAAGACGTCCAGGCCTACGTCAAGGATCAGCTGCAGAAGAGCAAGGCGGCTCCGGCCGCGGCTGCAGGGGCCACCGGTGGCGCCGGCATTCCGCCGATCCCCACCGTGGACTTCAGCAAGTTCGGTGAGATCGAAGAGGTGCCGATGACGCGCCTCATGCAGGTCGGCGCCAACAACCTGCATCGCAGCTGGCTGAACGTGCCCCACGTGACCCAGTTCGACCAGTCCGACGTGACCGATCTGGAAGCCTTCCGGGTCGGCCAGAAAGCCGTCGCGGAAAAGGCCGGCGTCAAGTTGACCATCCTGCCGTTCCTGCTCAAGGCCTGTGCCCATGTGCTCAAGGAACTGCCGGACTTCAACGCCTCCCTGGCCCCCAGCGGCAAGGCGGTGATCCGCAAGAAGTACGTGCATATCGGCTTCGCCGTGGACACCCCGGACGGCCTGCTGGTCCCGGTCATCCGCAACGTCGACCAGAAGAGCCTCCTGCAACTCGCCGCCGAAGCCGCCCAGCTGGCGGAAAAGGCGCGGACCAAGAAGCTCAGCGGTGACGACATGCAGGGCGCCTGCTTCACCATTTCCAGCCTGGGTCACATCGGCGGTACCGGCTTCACGCCGATCGTCAATGCCCCGGAAGTGGCGATCCTCGGCGTGTCCAAGGCCAGCATGCAGCCGGTCTGGGACGGCAAGGCCTTCCAGCCGCGCCTGATGCTGCCGCTGTCGCTGTCCTACGATCACCGCGTGATCAACGGGGCAGCTGCCGCGCGCTTCACCAAGCGCCTGGGCGATCTGCTGACGGAAATCCGCAGCCTGCTGCTGTAAACGCCACAGGACGGTAATGGCTTCCCGCTACCGTCTTCTGGTGTAGCAAGAACCCCGCTCATGCGGGGTTTTTGCTGCCAGATCAACCGAAAGATCCAGGAAAAAGGTAGGATGAGCGCCCTGAGCGTCGCCCCTTGCATGCCCTGGGCCCTATCGGGCAACCTTGACAGCTATCCCAGAGCGCTGGCGAGACGGAGAGGAAGAAGGATTAATGATTTGTCTGTCCTTTCCGATAACCCTAGGACATTTTTCCGTCTTCACAAGGACGCGGACCCTCGCATGAGTATTCACTCCGATGCTGCCGATGCCGCGGTAGCCGATCAGGCGGGCGCGCTCAGCGCTCCTGCCCGATTGGGCTTGCTGCGCTTCGAGCGTCTGAATGAAGCCTCCTGGGCGATGCTCTATCTCGACTCCCGCTGTGAGGCCAGCCTCGGCCTGCCCGCCCAGGCGCTGTGTTCGCTCATCGATGCCCCCTATGCCAGCCTGATGGAGCCCAGCGTCCGTCATCGCCTGCACGAGGACATCCAGCTGCAACTCGCCGAGCATGGCAGCTATCAGGTGCGTTACCTGTTCCATTCCACCACGGCCCCCTGCCAGGTCGTCGAGGTGGGCGAGAGCCTGCAGCGTCATGGTCGCCCCCTGCTACGCGGCTATCTGCTGCGGGTGATGAACGACGATGCCCTGGCCGGCGAATGGGAAGCCCACAACCTGGCCCTGCGGTCGACCCTGGCGCTCCTGCAGGAAAGCCAGGACCACAGCCAGCAACGGCTGGGGATGGCCCAGGCGCGGCAGACCCTGCTGCTCGAATTGTCCCGGCTGGCCCTGAGACAAACGCCGGTCGACGACGAACTGGTGCAGCTGCTGCGTGCCCAGGGCCCGGCCGCCTTTGCCGTGGATGAGCTCAGCCTGTGGCGCTACGAAGGCAATGGCCTCGTCACCCTGTGCAAGGAAGAGCGCCTGCCCACGCTGTGCAGCGACCACCGCCGCCGGTTGCGTGAGCAGGGCGTGATCGAAGACGCCAGCCAGGTGCTGCACCCTTCCCATACCGGGGGCGGAACGGCCCTGGACGTGGCGCTGCTGCACGAGAATCAGCTGATCGGCCTGCTCTGCCTGAGACGGGACCGGCCAGCTACCTGGGAGGCCGAGGACGTCGTCTTCGCCCGCAGCCTGGCAGAATGTCTGGCTGCCCTGCTCCAGCAGCCGGAGCGCTTGCCGAAGGTCGCCCACCCCCTCACCCGGGTGATGGAAGCCAGCAACGATGCCTTCCTACTGCTGGATGCCGGCGGTCGCCTGGAGCACGCCACCGACAGCTTCGCCCGCATCACCGGCTATCCCATCGCCAAGCTGCAGGGCCTGCACGTCGAATCCCTGCCGGCCCTGGAGAACTGGAGCGAGCTGCTCTACGAAGCCTGGCAGCACCTGGCGCACCAGGACAGCTGGCAGGGCGAATTGCGGTGCTATCGCCGCGACGGCGAGACCTACTGGGGCCAGCTGTCACTGTCCAAGATCCAGCAGCCCAACGGCGACCTGCAGGGCTATTTGGGTATCTTCCAGGACACCAGCAAAACCCGCTTCGCCCAGCAGCACAACGACGAGATGGTGTTTCGCGACAGCCTTACCGGGCTGGCCAACCGCAGCCACTTCATCGCCCGCCTGGAAGAACGCCTGGAGCAGTCCAATCCGAGCAGCGAGCACTCGCTGCTGCTGGTGGACGTCGACAACTTCAAGAGGGTCAACGACAGCCTGGGTCATCGCATCGGCGACCAGCTGCTGGTGGGCCTGGCCCGGCGCCTGCGCAGCGCCCTGGGCAAGGGCGCGCTGATCGCGCGCATCGCCAGCAACGAATTCGCCGTGCTGCTCGACGGCATGGATGCGGTGTCCGCCACCAGCCTGGCTCGCGACACCCTGGTAGCCCTGGATCCGCCGCTCTACGTGGAAGGCCACCCGACCCTGATCAGCTGCTCCATCGGTCTGACCACCGCCAGGCCGCACGAGACCGATCCGCAGACCCTGATCAAGCACGCCGGCCTCGCCCTGCACAGGGCCAAGGCCACCGGCGGCCATCAGGTCCAGGTGTTCACCGAGGCGCTGATCGCCGAGGCCAGCAACAAGCTGTTCGTGCAGAACAACCTGCGCCGCGCCCTGGAGCAGAACGAATTGCTGGTGCATTACCAGCCCAAGGTCTGCCTGAAGCGCGCCAAGCTGCTTGGCCTGGAAGCCCTGATCCGCTGGCAGCATCCGGAAAAGGGCATGATCCGCCCGGACCAGTTCATCAGCATCGCCGAGGAAACCGGGCTCATCGTGCCCATCGGCAAGTGGATCATCCGCGAGGTCTGTCGCCAGCTGCACCGTCTCGACGCCGCCGGCTTCGACGACCTGCAGATCGCCATCAACCTGTCGCCCAAGCAGTTCACCGATCCCGACTTGGTGCAGTCCTTCGTCACCATCCTCGACGAGGAAGGCATCGCGCCCAAAAGGCTGGAGCTGGAACTGACCGAAAGCCTGCTGCTGGATGCCACCGACGCTACCCGCAACACCCTCGAAGCCCTCAAGCGGCTGGGCATGAGCCTGGCGATGGACGACTTCGGCACCGGTTATTCGTCGCTCAGCTACTTGAAAAAATTCCCCATCGACATCATCAAGATCGACAGGAGTTTCATCAAGGACATCCCGGACAACCAGGACGACATGGAAATCACCTCCGCGGTGATCGCCATGGCCCACAACCTGCGGCTGCAGGTGGTTGCCGAGGGCATCGAGACGACCGAACAGCTGGCTTTCCTGCGCCATCATCGTTGCGATATCGGCCAGGGCTATCTGTTCGACAAGCCCATCCCGGCCGACCAGCTCGACGCCGCCCTGGCGCGTTACCTGCCGACGCGCTGACCCGCCGAGCGGACTCGACCCCGCTGCAGCGATTTTGCGTACACTGAGCTTTTCGCCTGGCCCTTTCCCACGAGGTATCCCATGGTCCTGCGTTCCGAAATCCTGACCAAGAAGACCCACCTGCCCGCCGCCGAGCAGGCGCTGCCCGGCCGCGAGACGGCCATGGCCGTACCCGCCGCCCACTACGTCAACGGTAATCCGTTGCAAGGCCCCTTCCCCACCGGGCTGCAGAGTCTGGTGCTGGGCATGGGCTGCTTCTGGGGCGTCGAGCGGCGTTTCTGGCAACAACCGGGTGTCTGGACCACCGCCGCCGGTTACGCGGGCGGCCATACCCCCAACCCGACCTACGAAGAGGTGTGCTCCGGCCTGACCGGTCATACCGAGGTGGTGCTGGTGGTGTTCGATCCGGCCCAGACCTCACTGGAGGCGCTGCTGAAGATCTTCTGGGAAGCCCACGACCCGACCCAGGGCATGCGCCAGGGCAATGATGTCGGTACCCAGTATCGCTCGGCGTTGTATTACAGCGACGACAGCCAGCGCGAGGCCTTCGAAGCCAGCCAGGCCGCCTTCCAGGCTCAATTGGCCGAGGCTGGTTATGGCGAGATCACCACCGAGATCGCTCCTTTGCCGCCCTTCTACTACGCCGAGGCCTATCACCAGCAGTACCTGGCGAAGAATCCCAACGGCTATTGCGGTCTGGCCGGCACCGGCGTGTGCTTGCCGCCCAGTCTGGCGGTCTGATCGCACTTCGCTCGGCTTACCTGGGGATCGTTGGGCTTCGGCGATAGAGCTGCCTCAGCCCAACCTACGCCAAGCTGTTCGTAGGTTGGGTTGAGCGCAGCGAAGCCCAACGTTGCCCCTCCCTTATTCCGCGATCAGCCAGTCCAGCCGCCAGCTGCCTTCGCCCTGGGCCAGATGCTCGGCCAGCCAGGGCAGCAATTCGCGTAGTTCTTCCTCCAATCCCCACGGCGGATTGACGATGGCCAGTCCCGAGCCATTGAGCCGGGTGGGGTCGTCCGCCGCGCGGATCAGCAATTCGACGTTGAGCAGCTTGGGCGCGCTGCTGGCCTGCAGACCCGCATGGAAACGCCTGAGCTGGCGGCGATCCTTGATCGGATACCAGAGGGCGATCACCGTCTGGCGCATCCGGCCGATGGCCTCGGTGACCGCTTTGACGCAACGCTCCAGCTCATCGGCCTTCTCAAAGGGCGGATCGATCAGCAGCAGTGCTCGGCGCTCAGGCACCGGCAGCAGCGCCCGCGGCAGCAGCCAGCCGTCCTTCTGGTGCACCGCTACCCGGCGATCACCGGCCATATTTTCCTTGAGCAGGCGACCATCCTCGGGGTGCAATTCGTTCAGCAGCAGCCGATCCTGGGGCCTCAAGGCCTGGCGCATCAATTCGGGCGAGCCGGGATAGTAGCGCAGCGCGCCATCGGGATTGAGCGCCGCCACCGCTTCGCGATAGCCGACGAAGGCAGCCGGTGCGGCGTCCAGCGCCCACAGCCGACCGATCCCTTCGCGCCATTCGTCGGTACGACTGGCCTGGTCGCCGGCCAGGTCATAGCGACCCACCCCGGAATGGCTGTCCAGATAGGCGAAGGGTGCCTCCTTGCGCGCCAGCAGCGCGGCCAGGCGCAACAGGGTGGCGTGCTTGAAGACATCGGCGTGATTGCCGGCATGGAAGGCGTGTCGGTAATTCATGGGATACTCCAGCGTCAGCCCTACAGTGTACCGCCTTCCTCGAGCGCCAGCGGCGTCGCGCTTTGACACCCTGGCCGTGCAGCGGGTTAAATCCCCAGGTTCTTCATTTCTTTGCCCCAGGAGTCACGCTTGGACGCCGTCACCATCAACAGCTTGTTCTTGATCGGTGCGGTGCTGATCGGCCTGTCGATTCTGGTCAGTTCGATTTCCTCGCGGGTCGGCATCCCGATCCTGGTGATCTTCCTGGTGGTCGGCATGTTCGCCGGCGTCGACGGCCCCGGTCACATCGCCTTCGACAACTATCCGATGGCCTACCTGGTGGGCAACCTGGCGCTGGCGGTGATCCTGCTCGACGGCGGCATGCGCACCCGGGTGTCGAGTTTCCGCGTGGCGCTCTGGCCGGCGCTGTCCCTGGCCACCGTGGGGGTGATGATCACCACCGGCCTGACCGGCTTGGCTGCGGCCTGGCTGTTCGATCTCAGCCTGCTGCAGGGCCTGCTGATCGGTGCCATCGTCGGCTCCACCGATGCCGCGGCGGTGTTTTCCCTGCTCGGAGGGCGTGGCCTCAACGAACGGGTCACCGCCAGCCTGGAGATCGAATCCGGCAGCAACGACCCCATGGCGGTGTTTCTCACCGTGACCCTGATCGAGATGCTCGCCAGCGGCGAGAGCGGCTTCAGCTGGAGCCTACTCGGTCATTTCGTCAGCGAATTCGCCATCGGTGGGGTGATCGGCCTGGGCGGTGGCTGGCTGCTGCTGCAGCTGATCAACCGCATCCACCTCGCCGACGGCCTCTATCCGCTGCTGGCCATCAGCGGTGGTCTGCTGATCTTCGCCCTGACCAACGCCGCCCATGGCAGTGGCATCCTCGCGGTCTACCTCGCCGGTCTGCTGATGGGCAATCTGCCGATCCGCAGCCGCCATGGCATGCTGCACATGCTCGACGGCATGGCCTGGCTGGCGCAGATCGGCATGTTCCTGGTGCTGGGCCTGCTGGTGGAGCCGCACAACCTGCTGCCCATCGCCCTGCCCGCCCTGGGCCTGGCGCTGTGGATGATCCTGGTCGCCCGCCCGCTGTCGGTGGCCATCGGCCTCTTGCCCTTCCGCGCCTTCCATGACCGGGAAAAGGCCTTTATCGCCTGGGTCGGGCTGCGTGGCGCGGTCCCCATCATCCTCGCGGTGTTCCCGATGATGGCCGGACTGCCCCAGGCCCAGCTGTTCTTCAACGTGGCCTTCTTCATCGTGCTGGTGTCGCTGCTGGTGCAGGGCTCCAGCCTGCCGCTGGCTGCCAAGCTGCTCAAGGTGACGGTGCCACCGGAGCCGGCGCCCTTCTCCCGCGCCGGCCTGCAGGTCCATCCGACCAGCGAGTGGGAGTTGTTCATCTATCGCCTGGGCGCCGAGAAATGGTGCATCGGCGCCGCCCTGCGCGAACTGAAGATGCCCGAGGGCACCCGCATCGCCGCGCTGTTCCGCGGCGAGACCCTGCTGCACCCCTCCGGCAGTACCACCCTGGAAGCCGGTGACATCCTCTGCGTGGTCGGCCACGAGCACGATCTGCCCGCCCTGGGCCGCCTGTTCAGCCAGGCGCCGCAGCAGACCCAGAGATTCTTCGGCGACTTCGTTCTGGAAGCCGATGCCGAACTCAGCGCGGTGGCCGCGCTCTACGGCCTGCAACTGGGCGAAGTGGACGGTAACCAGCGTCTCGGCAGCTTCATCACTCACCAGATCGGCGGCGAACCCATCGTGGGCGACCTGGTGGAGTGGAACGGCCTGGTCTGGATCGTCGCGGCCATCGAGAACAAGCGCGTGCGCAAGGTCGGCGTGAAGTTTCCCGAAGGCAGCAGCAGCGGACCTGCGCTCTTTCTTTAACGGTGGATGAACGGGGTTCGCGGCTTGAGGGCCGCCGCCTTGCACCCCAGGCAGCCTGGCTTTAACCTCGCGCCTTTCCACTGCCCGACGCCTGCCGCATGCACCGCCTGTCCGCTCTGCTTCGCGCCGCCGCCCTCTGCGGCTGCCTGTTCACCCTTCCCGCCGTGGCTCAGGATTCCGGGCCGCCGGATGCCCAGCAGGTCCAGCAGAATCTGAGCGCCCTGGCCGATCGCAAGCTGCCCGCCGCCGAGCAGAGCGCCGCCCAGGAGAGCCTGCAGCAGACCCTCAAGCTGCTCGACCAGCGCGACCAGTACGTCAAGCAGCTGGCCGATCTGCGCCAGCAGCTGGCCCAGGCACCGCAGCAGACCAAGGACGCCCAGCGACAACTGGCCCGCCTGCGCGCCGAGCCGATCAAGCCGGCCGAACAGCGCTATGCCGGCGCGACTCCTCAGGCCCTGGAGCAGCGGCTGAGCGAGACCAGTCTGGCGCTGAACAGCGTGCAGGACGATCTGAACGCCGCCAACAGCCTGGTGATCAATGCCCAGACCCGCCCCGAGCGCGCCCAGGTGGACATCGCCAATTTGCAGACGCGCCTGCAGCAGATCGCCGATCTGCTCAAGAGTGGACGCGAGAACGCCAAGGCGTTGACCGCCGAGCGGCGCGGTCAACTGCTGGCGGAGCAGGCGGCGGCGGGCGCGCAGATCCAGCTGCTGCGCCAGGAGCTGGCGGGCAACAGCGTACTGCAGGATCTCGGCGCCATTCGCCGGGAGCTGTTCACCGAGCAGGTGAAGCGTTACGAGCAGGAGACCCTGGACCTGCAGACGCTGATCAGCGGCAAGCGACGCCAGCAGTCGGAAGAGACCCTGGCCGAAGCCTCGCGGGAGTCGGAGAAGACCGCTGGGGACGATGTGCTGTCCCAGGAGACCGGGCTCAATCTGCAATTGTCCGACTACCTTCTGCGCGCCACCGATCGACTCAACGATCTCAATCGCCGCAATCTGGAGTCCCGCCAGCAGCTGGATCAGCTCAAGCAGACCAGCGAGAACATGGAACAGCAGATCGGCGTGCTCAAGGGCAGCGTGCTGCTGTCCAAGCTGCTCTACCAGCAGCGTGCCGCGCTACCTTCGGTCAAGGTCAACAAGGATCTCACCGACGACATCGCCGATCTGCGCCTCTATCAGTTCGAGCTCAACCAGCAGCGCGCCCAGATCGCCAATCCGGATGCCTACGTCAGCAATCTGCTGGCCCAGCAGCCGCCGGAAAAGACCACGCCGCAGCTACGCCAGCAGTTGCTCGACCTGCTCAAGACCCGCAGCGAATTGCAGGAGCGTCTCAACACCGAGCTCAATGCCCTGCTCAGCGAGTCCATCGACCTGCAACTCAACCAGCGTCAGTTGCAGACCACCATCAGCAGCCTGCGCGGCACCCTCGACGAGCAGATGTTCTGGATTCCCAGCAACAAGCCGCTGGACTGGAACTGGGTCAAGACCGCACCCCGCAAGCTGATGCAGCAACTGCGCGACGTGCCCTGGGGCTCCAGCCTGCATGAACTCTATGTCGGCCTGGCCGAGCGCCCGCTGCTGCTACTGCCGCTGGTCCTGGCCTTCGCCACCCTGATCTGGCAGCGACCCCGCATCCATGCCCAGGTCAGCAAGCTCAACCAGGATATCGGTCACTACCAGCGCGACAGTCAACTGCACACGCCGCAGGCCGTACTGCTCACCATTCTCCTCGGCCTGCCGGCGAGTCTGGTGCTCTGGCTGGGCGGCGTGGCCCTCGAAGGGGACGAACGCGGCGTCAACGCCGCCATTGGTGCGGCGCTGCTGGAAATGGCCGCCGGCTGGCTGGTGTTCTACACGGTGTATCGCCTGCTGGCCTCCGGTGGCGTCGCCGAGACCCACTTCCGCTGGGCCCGGCCCCAGGCGCAGTCCCTGCGCCGGCTGGTCAGACGCGTGGGCCTGCTGGCCCTGGCACTGATGGCGGTGGTGGCCATCGCCGAACGTCAGCTGGCCGGTCTGGCCGACGATGTCCTGGGCATTCTCATCGTCCTGATCGCCTATGCCAGCCTGGCCTGGATGCTGGGTCGCTCCCTGCTCAATGCCACCGCCCGCGAGCGCCTGCCGTTCTTCCGCCTGTTGCTCGGCCTGATGATCACCGCCATTCCAGCCGTGCTGTTCTTCGCCGTGCTCTTTGGCTATTACTACACCGCGCTCAAGCTCACCGATCGCCTGGTGGACACCCTCTATGTGCTGATGGCCTGGATCATCCTCGAAGCCACCCTGGCCCGTGGCCTGAGCGTGGCCGCACGGCGCCTGGCCTACCAGCGCGCCATCCAGAAGCGCCAGGCGCAGCAGGAAGACGCCGAGGGCGTGGAGGTGGTGCAGGAGCCGACCCTGGACATGGAGCAGGTCAATCAGCAGTCCTCGCGACTGTTGCGCCTGACCCTGCTGCTGGCCTTCCTCGGTGTGCTCTATCTGGTCTGGGCCGACGTGGTAGCGGTGTTCTCCTACCTGGACAACGTCACCCTCTACCAATACACCAGCGGCACCGGCGCCGCCGCCACCCAGGTGCCCCTGACGCTGCGGGTGTTCATCATCGCCCTGGTGATCGCCGGTCTCACCGTCGCCCTGGCGCGCAACCTGCCCGGCCTGCTGGAAGTCCTGGTGCTGTCGCGCCTGAATCTGGCCCAGGGCAGCGCCTACGCCACCACCACCCTGCTCTCCTACGTCATCGTCGGCTTCGGCACCGTGACCACCCTGGCGACCCTCGGGGTGAGCTGGGACAAGCTGCAGTGGCTGGCCACCGCCCTCTCGGTCGGTCTGGGTTTCGGCTTGCAGGAGATCTTCGGTAACTTCATCTCCGGCCTGATCATCCTCTTCGAGCGCCCGGTGCGCGTCGGCGACCTGATCACCATCGGCAACGTGACCGGCACGGTGAACAAGATCCGCATCCGCGCCACCCACATCACCGATGCCGACCGCAAGTCGGTGGTGGTGCCGAACAAGACCTTCGTCACCAGCCAGCTGATCAACTGGACGCTGACCGACACCGTCACCCGTATCGTGCTGACCTTCGGCATCAATCGCGGCAGCGATCTGGCCGAGGCCCAGCGGTTGATGATGCAGGCGGTCAAGGAGAATCCGCGGGTGCTGCATGACCCCGAGCCGTCGCTGCACATCACCCACTATGGCGCCAGCACCCTGGACCACGAATTGCGCATCTATGTGCGCGAACTGGGCGATCGCAGCGCCGCCACCGATGAGCTGATCCGCCGGGTCGACCAGTTGCTGCGCGATGCCGGTATCAACCTGCTGTCCACGCCGCAGATGGAGATCACCTTGAAGAATCGCCACGGTGCGGAGAAACAACTGGGCAAAAAGCCTCTCCTACCTGAAGGGGATGCCCAGCAGGAAGCCGAGGATCCCAAGCCATCCAAGGCCTGACGGCCCCCTGCGCGGATATCTCGGGACACCCATGAAACAGCTGCTCGATCTGACGTTCGACAACAGATTCGCCCGCCTGGGCGACGACTTCTCCACCCGCATCGACCCCCGGCCGCTGGACGATCCACGGCTGGTGGTCGCCTCGCCCGCCGCCCTGGCGCTGTTGGACCTGGATCCGGCGGTGGCCGAGACCCCCGAATTCACCCAGGTGTTCGCCGGGGCCCAGCTCTGGGATAGCGCCGAGCCCAGGGCCATGATCTATTCCGGCCACCAGTTCGGCTCCTACAACCCGCGCCTGGGCGATGGCCGCGGCCTGCTGTTGGGCGAGGTGGTCAACGACCGCGGTGAGCACTGGGATCTGCACCTCAAGGGCGCCGGTCTCACGCCCTTCTCGCGCATGGGCGACGGCCGCGCCGTGCTGCGCTCCTCCATCCGTGAATTCCTCGCCTCCGAGGCCTTGCACGCCCTGGGTATCCCGACCACCCGGGCGCTGTGCGTGATCGGCTCCGCCACCCAGGTGGTGCGCGAGCGGTTGGAAACCGGCGCCACCCTGCTGCGCATGGCCCCCAGCCATGTGCGCTTCGGCCACTTCGAGTACTTCTACTACACCCGCCAGCATCAGTTGCTGGAGCAACTGGGCGAGCATGTGCTGGCCGCGCACTTCCCCGAACTGCTAGCCACCCCCGAGCCCTGGGCGGCGCTGTTCCGCGAGGTAGTGGAACGCAACGCCCGGCTGATCGCCCATTGGCAGGCCTATGGCTTCTGCCACGGGGTAATGAACACCGACAACTTCTCGATCCTGGGCCTCACCTTCGACTTCGGCCCCTTCGCCTTCCTCGACGACTTCGACGCCCAGTTCATCTGCAACCATTCCGATCACACCGGGCGCTACTCCTACAGCAACCAGGTGCCCATCGCCCACTGGAACCTGGCGGCCCTGGCCCAGGCCCTGACGCCCAAGGTGGCGGTGGAGACGCTGCAGGAGAGCATCGCCCTCTTCCTGCCGCTGTATCAGGCGCACTACCTCGACCTGATGCGCCGGCGCCTAGGCCTGCAGGAGGCGCGAGACGAAGACCAGGAGTTGGTCGAGCGCCTGCTGGCCCTGATGCAGCAGGGCGGTGTGGACTATCATCTGTTCTTCCGCCACCTGGGCGAAGACCAGCCTGCCGCCGCCCTCGCCCGGGTGCGCGAAGACTTCATCGACCTGCGTGGCTTCGACGACTGGAGCCAGGCCTATCGCGCCCGCCTGGACGCCGAAGGCGGTGCGGCAGCCGACCGTACCGCGCGCATGAACGCGGTCAATCCGCTGTATGTGCTGCGCAATTACCTGGCCCAGCAGGCCATCGAACAGGCCGAAGCAGGCGACTACAGCGAGGTGCGATTGCTGCACGAGGTGCTGTCACGCCCCTTCGAGGCCCAACCGGGGCGCGAACGCTTCGCCCAGCGGCCACCGGACTGGGGCAAGCATCTGGAGATCAGCTGCTCGTCTTGAAGTCCGGCCCCAACCAGGCGCCGGACTTCAGGCGCCGTTGACCTGGAAGACGTGTCTTAGATAGTGCAGGAAGTCCGGTTCGCCGCCCTGGGCCTTGCCCGGGGCGTCGGAGATCTTGGCCACCGGCTGGCCATTGCAGCGACTCATCTTGAGCACCATGTTCATCGGCTGCACGCCCGGGATGTCACAGGTGAAATGGGTGCCGATGCCAAAGCTCACATTGATCCGCTCGCGCAGGGCACGAAACAGCGCGAGCGCCTTTTCCAGATTGAGCGAATCGGAAAACACCAGGGTCTTGGTCAGGGGGTCGATGCCCAGCTGCTGGTAGTGGGCGATGGCCTTCTCCGCCCACTGCAGGGGATCGCCGCTGTCATGGCGCAGGCCGTCGAACAGCTTAGCGAAGTAGAGATCGAAATCGCGCAGAAAGGCATCCATGGTGATGGTATCGGTCAGGGCGATGCCGAGCTGACCGCGATACTCACGCACCCAGCAGTCGAGGGCGGCGATCTGACTGTCGATCAATCGTGGCCCCAGTTGCTGGTGCGCCATCAACCACTCGTGGGCCATGGTGCCCAGGGGCGCGACACCCAGCTTCCACGCCAGGTGGACATTGCTGGTACCGACGAAGCGACCGGGAAAGTCGTCCCTCAGGCTGCGCACCACCATCTCCTGCACACCATAGGAAAAACGCCGCCGGGTACCGAAGTCGGCCATCTTGAATTCGGCCAACTCGTCGGTGCCCGCTTCCCGCGCCAGCCAGTCGAACTTGCGATAGAGCTGATCGCGTGCCAGCTGCAGGGGTAGGTCGGCATGGCGCTGGCGATTGCGCACCTCGCTGATCAGCGCCAGGATCGGTACCTCGAACAGGATCAGGTGCAGCCAGGGCCCCTTCAGGGTCAGGGTGAAGCGCCCCTCCTCCTCGCCGAGGAACACATAGGAGGGATTGAAACGAAACAGCCGCAGAAAGCGGATAAAGTCGGGGGTGATGAAGGGAATGCGTTCGAGAAAGTCCAGCTGGCGATCACTGATGGCGACATCGGCCAGGTCATCGATCTCGGCCTGGATGGCCGCGTGATAGGGCCGCAGGTCTTCGTCGTTGCGGCAGCGAAAGGCCCACTCGACTTCCGCATTGGGATAGTTGTGCAGGACGGCCTGCATCATGGTGAGCTTGTAGAAGTCGGTGTCCAGCAGGCTTTGCACGGCCTGCTCGGAAAAACTATCGGCCATCATCGGCGGGGCTCGGCAGCTAGAAGTCAGACGACAGGATGCCGAACTTGCCGGGGAAGCGAAAGGCGCTTGACCGTCCGGGGCCTAACGATTGTGGGTCTGGGTCATGCCGAAGAGGAATAGCAGCAGGTCCTGGCTACCCGTGCTGGAGGTGTTCAGAGTGCGCGCCACGGGGGTCTGGCAGTAGTCCAGGCCTTCGCTACCGACGACCACGGCCGCCGGTCTTAGCCAGCTCGCATAGGCCAGCGTGGTGACCCCGCAAAAAGCCGCGATCAGCAAACCTCGAGTAATTTGTGAAGTCATGGCTCCAACCCTCTGATCTTCCGTCCCAACGCCTGTTGGTAAACGTAGAGCAGAGTTCGCCATTGCGCAGCGTTCCACGACGAATGGCGGCGTAATTGCAGCATATCCCGACGGGCGGCCGTGTCTATAGCCATTCGTTGGCGACATTTCTCCAGATCGAGCAAGGCGATGGAGAATTGCTTGCCCTCCGGCCCCATGCGCTCGGCGACGAAGATATGTTTGGGATAGAGGCAGCCATGCTGCCAGCGGTGACGGTGCATGCGCGCCAGCACCTCGCCCAGAGTGGTCAGGAAGCGCTCGTGCTCGGCTTCGCTGAGCGCCTGGCCACCGCCTTCGGCGTACCAGTGATCGAGATCCTGATAGCCTTCCAGGGCGGCGCTCACCAACAACGCGCGCCAACCACCCTGGGCTTGCTGGGCATCGCAGAAGAGCAACTCGGGAACCTGGATACCCAGGTCGCGAAAGGCGATCAGCGCATCCCGCTCACGCAAGGCGGTGGGCCGCCCCAGGGGATGACGCAAACTACGATAGAGATGACCGACCTGACGCTTGACGTAGGCCAGGGTCCCGTCGGGAAGCTGCAGGCGCTGGACACCGCTCTCGCCGCCTCGGCGGACATTGGGCGCTTCCACCCAGTCGCCTGCGGTGTTCCACCAGCGATCGAAACGCTCTTCGCCCTGCGTCACGGCTCCCATCGGCTGCCTCTCTTATTCTGAATAGCTTCAATTGGCCTTGCGCAGGACATAGACCCGCCACATGGCATAGCCCGGCAAAAAATCCAGGGCTCGGTCGACCACGAAGCCGGCCTGGGCGACTTCCGCCTCGAACTGGCCGCGCTCGACGATGAATCGGTTCTGGTAACCGCCGCGGTCGCGGCCTTCGGCCTGGCGCCGACGTTCCAGTGCCTGGCGACGCCAGGCCTTGAAGTTGCCATCCACCCACAGCGACAGGATGACGCTGTCACGGGTCACCCGATGGAACTCCTGCAGCAGCGCCAGACGGTCCGCCGCTTCGCCCACGTGGTGAAACAAACGCATACAGAAAATACAATCTACAGAATTGTCGGACAAGTCGATAGCGAAAGCCGACGTCTGCAGCGTTTTGACCCGGGCCACGACCTCGGCGGGCTGCTGCGCACGGGCGGTGGCCAGCATGTTTTCCGAGTAATCGGCACCGATGATCAGACGATTGCGCTTCTCCGCCAGCAGCGGCCAGAAACGACCGGCACCACTGGGCAGATCCAGCACCAGATTGGGCTGGCCGGCGATACTCAGGGCCTGCCGCGCCAGTTGCTGGTCGCGCCAGTTGGACAGGCGCCGGGCCAGACCGTCCTGGTGCTTCAGGTAATACTGGCGGGCGTGGTCGGCGTCGTACTTTTGCGAAAAGGGCAGGTCGATGGGCGCTTTCACGGAGGCGGCTCCTGAGGGAGTGGAGAAGTGCCGCTACCCTATCCAGGCCGCTGTCAAACCCCGGTCAAGTCGTTGTGAAAATTCTGTAACGCTAGTCGGCTACCCTCTCGCTGCCAAGAGCGATATCGAAGCGGCACCCCCCTGCCGCGCTGTCGCCCAGGGTCACGCTCCAGCCCTGCAGCTGACAGATCCGCCGGACCAGCGACAGGCCCAGCCCCAGTCCCTCGCCACGGCCCTCGGCGCCACGGACAAAGGGCTGGAACATCGCCTCACGCTGCTCTTCAGGAATGCCAACGCCACTGTCTTCCACCACGAAACCCGCAGCGCCGACCTGCAGGCTGATGTAGCCGCGTTCGGTGTAGTGCAGGGCATTGCGCAACAGATTGCTCATCACCGACCGCAAAAAGGGCTCGTGCCAGAGCAAGCGCTCGGCCTCCGGCGCCACGCTCAGGCACCATTGCAGCCCCTTGGCCTCCACCGCCGCCTGCCATTCCTGCGTCTGGCGCCGCGCCACCTCGGCCAGGGTGGCACGGGGTGCCTGGGTATCGCTGTCGCCCTGGTTGCGCGCCAGGGCTAGAAAGGTCTGCACCAGTTCCTGCATCTCCCGCGCCGCGCGCGTCATGCGCTCCAATGGACCCTTCGCCCGAGGTGGCAGATCCGGCGTGGCCTCCAGCAATTCGCAGGACGAATTGATCACCATCAGTGGCGTGCGCAATTCATGACTGACGTCGCTGGTGAACAGCCGCTCGCGCGCCAGGGCGGCACGCAGGCGATTCAGGGCATCGTCGAAGGCGCCGGCCAGTTCGCCGACCTCGTCCTTGGCATAGTCCGGCGCCAGGGGCGGGGTCACATCGAGGATCTGGTCACGCCGCCGTACCTGGCGCGCCAGCCGCACCACCGGCGCGATCACCCGCCGTGCCAGGGCCCATCCCAGCAGCCAAGCCAGGGCCACGCTGATCAGGAACCCGATCAGCACCACCTTGTAGAGCAACCGCTCGCGCGCCTCGAAATCGCTCTGGTTCTGCAACAGGACGAAATGGTTGCCCTCCAGCTCGGCGACGTAGGCATAGAAGTACTGCTGGTCCTCCTCCACCTCGCTGAAGCCCGCCGGCAGATCGCGCAGGTGCGCGGGCAACTGCGCCACCTCGGCGAGGGGCACGAAATACAGACGCATGTCGGGATCCAGCACCGGCTGGCCGCCGCGTCTCATGTCGCGCTGGACCATGCGCTCCAGTTCGTTGTGCAGATCGGTGGAGATCAAGCGCTCCTCGACGGTGTGCACCACCGCGACGATACCCAGGGAAAAGACGCCACCCACCAGAAAGGTCATCAGCACGAAGGCGATGACGATCCGCCGCGACAGGCTCAGGTGATATTCCATGGCTAATCCTGCTCGACCAACTTGTAGCCCACCCCATGGATGGTGCGCAGCAGCGGCTGCGCGAAGGGCTTGTCGATCACCTGGCGCAACTGGTGGACGTGGCTGCGCAGGCTGTCGCTGTCGGGGTAGTCCTCGCCCCACACCGCCTCCTCCAGTACCTCGCGACGCACCACATGGGGCGACTTCTGCATCAGCAGGGCAAGGATCTTGAGACCGATGGGATTGAGCTTGAGCGACTTGCCGGCACGACTCACCTCCAGGGTGTCCAGGTCGTAGCTGAGATCGGCGACCTGCAGCTGGCGACGCCCGCCCCCCTTGGTCCGGCGCATCACCGCCTCAACGCGCGCGGCCAATTCCGACAGGGCGAAGGGTTTGACCAGGTAGTCGTCGGCGCCGGAGCGGAAGCCTTCCAGACGGTCATCGAGCTGATCGCGGGCGGTGAGCATGATCACCGGGGTGTCGCGGCGGGCATCCTGGCGCAGCCGCTGGCAGAGGGTGTAGCCGTCGATGCCGGGCAGCATGATGTCGAGGATGAGCAGATCGTAGTGCTCGGTCGCGGCGAGGTGCAGCCCCGACAGGCCATCCTGGGCGCAATCCACGCTGTAGCCCTTGAGACTGAGGTAGTCCAGCAGGTTGCTGAGGATGTCTTTGTTGTCTTCCACCACCAGGATACGCATGTCGCTGACCTCGTTGGCGAGCCACCCGGGGCCCGCACGCTTGCTGTTCGGCACAGAGCCTAACCGCGTCCGCCGGGCGCGACCAGCACCAGGCGGGCCGGAGACCGGCCATAAAAAAACCCCGGTGTCCGCGAGGAGCACCGGGGTTGGGCTCGGCCCGGGGGCCGGAGCGGTTCTTACATCATGCCGCCCATGCCACCCATGCCGCCCATGTCGGGCATGGCCGGGGCTGCGTCGTCTTTCGGCAGCTCAGCCACGATGGCTTCGGTGGTGATCAGCAGACCGGCGATGGAGGAAGCGGCCTGCAGCGCGCTGCGGGTCACCTTGGCCGGGTCGATGATGCCGAATTCCAGCATGTCGCCGTATTCGCCAGTGGCGGCGTTGTAGCCGTAGTTGCCGCTGCCCTGCTTGACCTTGTCCAGCACGACGGAGGCTTCGTCACCGGCGTTGGTCACGATCTGGCGCAGGGGAGCTTCAACAGCGCGACGCAGAATGTTGATACCGGCGTTCTGCTCTTCGTTGATGCCTTTCAGATCCTTCAGCGCGTCCAGGGCACGGACCAGAGCGACACCGCCGCCAGGCACCACGCCTTCTTCCACGGCAGCGCGGGTGGCGTGCAGGGCGTCTTCAACGCGAGCTTTCTTCTCTTTCATCTCGACTTCGGTGGCAGCGCCAACCTTGATCACGGCAACACCGCCGGCCAGCTTGGCCAGACGCTCTTGCAGCTTCTCTTTGTCGTAGTCGGAAGAGGTTTCTTCGACCTGGGCACGGATCTGCTTGATACGGGCCTGGATGTCGACCTCGACGCCAGCGCCGTCGATGACGGTGGTGTTTTCCTTGTTCAGGACCACACGCTTGGCTTGACCCAGGTGCTCCAGGGTGGTGCTTTCCAGGCTCAGGCCGACTTCTTCGGAGATGACGGTACCGCCGGTCAGGATGGCGATGTCCTGCAGCATGGCCTTGCGACGATCACCGAAGCCCGGCGCCTTGACGGCTGCGACCTTGACGATGCCGCGCATGTTGTTGACCACCAGGGTGGCCAGGGCTTCGCCTTCGACGTCTTCGGCGACGATCAGCAGCGGACGACCGGCCTTGGCAACGGATTCCAGCACCGGCAGCAGTTCGCGGATGTTGGAGATCTTCTTATCGACCAGCAGCAGCAGCGGGCTGTCCAGCTCGGCCGACATGGTGTCGGGCTTGTTGATGAAGTAGGGCGACAGGTAGCCACGGTCGAACTGCATGCCTTCGACGACGGACAGTTCGTTTTCCAGGCCCGAGCCTTCTTCGACGGTGATGACGCCTTCTTTACCAACCTTCTCCATGGCTTCGGCGATGATGTTGCCGATGCTGTCGTCGGAGTTGGCGGAGATGGTGCCTACCTGGGCGATGGCCTTGCTGTCGGCGCAGGGCTTGGACAGGTTCTTCAGCTCGGCGACGACGGCGGCGGTGGCCTTGTCGATGCCGCGCTTCAGGTCCATCGGGTTCAGGCCGGCGGCCACGGACTTGAGGCCTTCGGTAACGATGGCCTGGGCCAGCACGGTGGCGGTGGTGGTGCCGTCACCGGCCGCGTCGTTGGCCTTGGAGGCCACGTCTTTCACCAGCTGGGCGCCGATGTTCTCGATGCGATCCTTGAGCTCGATCTCCTTGGCGACGGACACGCCGTCCTTGGTGATCAGGGGAGCACCGAAGCTGCGCTCCAGCACCACGTTACGGCCTTTCGGGCCCAGGGTGGCCTTGACGGCGTCGGCCAGGGTGTTGACACCGGTCAGCAGCTTCTTGCGCGCGGAGTCACCGAATTTGACGTCTTTTGCAGCCATGTTCTGTTTCCTCTAAGAAATTCGAAAAGTGAGCGGAGATCAGCCTTCGATGACGGCCAGGATTTCGGACTCAGCCATCACCAGCAGTTCTTCGCCATCGACCTTGATGGCGTTGCTGCCGGAATAGGGACCGAAAACCACCTTGTCACCCACTTTCACCGCCGGAGCACGGACATCGCCGTTGTCCAGTACGCGTCCAGTGCCTACGGCAACCACTTCACCGCGGTTCGGCTTTTCGGCAGCCGAGCCCGGCAGCACGATGCCGCCAGCGGATTTGGTCTCTTCTTCGCTGCGACGAATCACAACGCGATCATGCAGAGGACGAAGCGCCATTGTCGTATCTCCCAAAGTTCTAAGTGTTTCCAGCGCCGATGACTGCATCGGCAGTTTGTTTTTACCGGCTGCGCCGGGTGCGCCCCGTGCATGACAGGACGCGAAACCTGCTCGCCTTGCGGCGACAACCTTGCGGTGTCCGCTACATGAGGTTGTCGCCAGGCATTTCAAGGGCGACGGGCAAAATTTTTAGCGCTTTTGCTCGTCGCGGTGCACCACTTCACCCTCAATCACCTCGGGACGATGAGGTGCGCCCTGCCCAGGGCCCGGTTGGTAGCCCTGGGCACCGGGATTGCGCCGGGTCACCCGACCGATCACCGCGCCCAGCAGGGCCTTGCGGGTCACCGGCAAGAGGCAGATGAGCGCCAGGCCGTCACTGATGAAGCCCGGAAAGATCAGCAGGGCGCCGGCGATCGCCAGGGTCAGCCCCTGGATGACTTCCTGCTCGGGCATCTGCCCCTGAGCCAGGCGCATGCGGATGCGCCAGAGGGTGGTGAAGCCGGCGACGCGCAGCAGGGCGACGCCGACCAGAAAGCTCAGCAGCAGCAGGGCGAAGGTGGCGAGCACGCCGATTTCGCTGCCGATCTTGATGAGCACGGCCAGTTCCACAAAGGGGAACAGCAAGAAGAGTAAGGCGGTCACGCGCATCTCAGGTCCTTCACGGTGGAAACCGATTGAAAGACAGGAGATGGAGGCGGCCGAGCCGATTTCAAGGTGGCTGCCCGGCACCGGCTGGAAACGCGAAGGCCGCGAAAATCGCGGCCTTGACGGGTTGGCGGGCGCCTAGGGAAACATCGGGTTACCAGGAAACGCCGACACCGGCGGTGTACTCGGTCTGGTTGACGTTGCCCTCGGCTCCGCTGGTCAGCTCCTTGGACGCCTTGAGGTTCAGCGACGCCCAGTTGGTCACCTTGTATCTCAGGCCGACATCGCCATCGAAGGTGAGATTGGCGGTGTTGTCCAGCGGCCGGCCCAGTTCACCCGTGGTGAAGAACTGGATGGTCTGTCCATACAGATAGCGGTTGTAGTCCCACTTCATGCTCGCCGAGAGGAACTGGTCGGAGCCACCGTCCGCGTACTGGTAGCGGTTGTGGTTGAGCAGGCCGGTAAGGGAGAAAGAGCCCAGCTCGTTGTCCCAGAACTGGTAACCGGGACCGGTACCCAGGGTGCGCTGCTTGGCCAGGTCCTGGATCCAGTCGCGCTTGTATTCGGCGCGGCCCTGCCAGAAGAATTTCTCGTCGAAGAAGCGATCCAGGGCGTACTGCAGGCCGTACTTGCTGGTCGAGACCACGTCGTCGGTCTTGTAGCGGTCGTAGCTGCCATTGGCGTTGTGCCGCCACATGCCGTGCCGGGCCTGGGTCTTGAAATCGATATCGTATTTTTCGCTGTCCTGGGACGAGCTGATGTAGTCCAGGCCGGCATCGATGTTGCCTTTCCAGGCGAAGTCGCGCAGGAAGGGCCGCGGCGGCACGATCTGGGTGATGCTCGCCAGGGGCACGGTCTGCTGGCCGTCGGTGGTGCTGACCACTACCTGGCCATCCTCGGCCGGCTTGAGGCTTTCCACCGGAAAATCGGGTTCGTACTTGCCGCGCTGGACGATCACGGGCTTGTCACGCTGCAAGGTCTTGATCTTGTCCCACGACAGGGGAATGTTGCCGCCGTATTCGGTCTGCAGGAGCAGCTTCTTGCTGTCGAGCAACTTGATGGTTCCGGTCAGACGATCGCCGTTCTTGAGCCAGACGGTGTCGGCATGGGCGAAGGAGGCGAGTGACAACAGCGCGAGCGAGGAGAGGAATCGAAAACGCATGGGCACCAGGACACCTTTGGGTGGACTTGGGTGGAAAGGTAACGAAACGAGAGGGCGCGATTATCCGGGTGCCAGAGGCCCGCGCAACCATTCCTGGGTAAAACTTAGGCAAGTTTCCGGAAATACTGCCCAAAGGTCGGACATCTTGGGAGAATGTGACAGCTCGACACGTTTCAGCACCACCGTAACCAAACTTTTCGGCACACTGGCACTCTCTCCCCGAGCAGCAGGGCGTCATGAGCGCATCCCCTCTCCCCGAACCCCGTCGCCAGGCCGTGTTTCTGGCGCTGGCCGCCATTCCCGCGGGGCGGGTGGTCAGCTATGGCCAGTTGGCGGAACTCGCCGGCCTGGGCCGCGGGGCGCGCTGGGTGGGCTGGGTACTGGGGCGCTTGCCGGAGGGCAGCGCCCTGCCCTGGCATCGGGTGATCGCCGCGGATGGTCGGCCGAGCCTACCCCCTGACAGCCCCTCTGGCCGGGAGCAACGCGAACGATTGCGGGCCGAGGGTGTGCCGCTGCACGAGGACCGGGTGGACATGCGTCGGTACCGGTGGAATCCAGCTGAGAGTGTCGAGTAGAGTGCGCGTTTTTTCCGAGCCCAAGGGCATGTTTGCACGTTTCTGGCGAGAAGCCGTCACCACCTAC
This sequence comes from Pseudomonas sp. 313, assembly GCF_000316965.1. NCBI lineage: Bacteria > Pseudomonadati > Pseudomonadota > Gammaproteobacteria > Pseudomonadales > Pseudomonadaceae > Pseudomonas > Pseudomonas sp. 313. The sequence goes on along the minus strand of NZ_ANBZ01000039.1, from coordinate 22,480 downwards.
AAATCCAAGGCCTGCCTGGCCCTGCTGCTGCTGGGTTTCGCCGCGGGGCTGCCGGCCATGCTGGTGTTTTCCACCCTGTCGGTGTGGCTGCGCGAAGCGGGCGTGAGTCGCGAGACCATTGGCTACGCCAGCTGGATCGGCCTGGCCTATGCCTTCAAGTGGGTCTGGTCGCCCATGCTGGACCTCTGGAAGCTGCCCCTGATCGGCAAGCTCGGCCGCCGACGCTCCTGGCTGGTGCTGTCGCAGATCCTGGTGGGCCTGGGCCTGATCGGCATGGCGCTGTGCAATCCACAGCAGCACCTGGAGCAGTTGATCGCCCTGGCGGTGCTGGTGGCCTTCGCCTCGGCCACCCAGGACATCGCCGTGGACGCCTATCGCCTGGAGATCGCCGACGATGATCGCCAGGCCGCCCTCGCCGCCTGCTACATGACCGGCTATCGCATCGCCGCCCTGCTGGCCAGCGCTGGCGCGCTGTTTCTCGCCGAGGAGCTGGGCTCGTCCAAGCTCGACTACAGCCAGAGCGCCTGGGCCACCACCTACATGCTGTTCGCTCTGCTGGTGCTGCCCGGCCTGGTCACCAGCGTGCTGATCCGCGAACCCGAGCCGGTGGCGCCCATGGCCATGGCGGAATCGCGCTTCGGCTTCAATCACCAGCTGGTGGCGGTCGCCCTGCTGCTGGTGATGCTGATCTCCATCCCCGCCGCCATCAATGCGGCCATCGCCCAGGCCTGGCCGCGCGCCTTGCTTTACAGCCTGTTCATCGTCGGTTGCCTGTCGCCCTGGGGTCGCTATTGCTCCAAGCCGCTGAGCGACCTCATGCGGCGCATGCGCGAACCTCTGCGACTGCGCGACGCGGCCAATGCCGAGGAGCTGCCGCGCTTCGATTTCGTCCACCAGATGGTCTCGGTGATCCTGCTGATCGTGCTGATCGTGGCCGCCACCGGCGGCCTGTCGGCCCTGGCCGGCGGCTACTGGCCGCGCGGCCTGATGTACGGCCTGATCGTCTGGCTGTGCCTGACCGCGCCCGGGCGTCGGCTGATGGCACCGGTGCTCACGCCCATCACCGAATTCATCCAGCGCTACCAGTGGCAGGCGCTGCTGCTGCTCGGTCTGATCTCCACCTATCGGCTGTCCGACACGGTCATGGGGGTGATGGCCAGCGTCTTCTATATCGACGTGGGCTACAGCAAGGAAACCATCGCCGGGGTCAGCAAGATCTTCGGGGTGTTCATGACCCTGTTCGGCGCGGGCCTGGGCGGCGTGCTGATCACCCGGGTGGGGATCCTGCCGATCCTCTTCCTCGGCGGCGCCGCCTCGGCGCTGACCAACCTGCTGTTCGTGGTGATCGCCTCCACCGGCGCCAACGTGCCGCTGCTGATCGCCACCATCTGCGCCGACAACGTCAGTGGCGGCATGGCCACCTCGGCCTTTGTCGCCTATCTGTCGAGCCTGACCAACCTCAGATTCTCGGCCACCCAGTACGCCATGCTCAGCTCGCTGATGCTACTGTTGCCACGCCTGCTGGGTGGCTATTCGGGGGCCATGGTGGAGCACGTCGGCTACAGCTCGTTCTTCTCGCTGACCGCGCTGATGGGGGTGCCGACGCTGCTGCTGATCGCCGTGCTCTGGCTGCGCCAGCGGCGGACCGCGGTGCCGAGCGGTTCCTCCAGCGGCGGTCACTGAGGCGGCCGGCGGCCGCCCCATCCCGCTTCAGGCTTCGCCGCGCGCCGCGGCCGCAGCGCGTTCGTCACCCTTGTCGTCGAGCACCTTGACCACCCGGCTGGGCAGCGCGATGTCGATGCCCTCGGCACGCAGCCGATCGCGGATCTGCTCGTTGAAGGTGAACTGGGTGCCCCAGAAGTCACTGTTGGCGGTCCAGCAGCGTAGCGACACGGTGATGAAGGTGTCGCCCAGCCCGGCCACCACGATGGCGGGCGGCGGCGTTTCCAGCACCCGCGGATCCTTGGCCATATCGGCCAGCACCTGCTTGGCCTTCTGCAGATCGGCGTCGTAGCCGACCTTGACGTCGAAGACGATCTGTCGGGTCGGCTGGCGCGACTGGTTGGTGATGATGCCGTTGGACAGGTTGCCGTTGGGCACGGTGATGGTGCGGTTGTCGCCGGTACGCAGCACGGTGTGAAAGATCTGGATCGAATCCACGGTGCCCTGCACGCCCTGGGCCTCGATGTAGTCGCCAATCTTGAACGGCCGGAACAGCAGGATCAGCACCCCGCCGGCGAAGTTGGCCAGGCTGCCCTGCAGCGACAGGCCGATGGCCAGGCTGGCCGCGCCGAGAGCGGCGACGAAGGAGGTGGTGGCGATGCCGATCATGGAGGCGACGCTGATCACCAGCATGACCTTCAGACCGATGTTGACCAGGGTCACCACGAAGGTTTCCAGGGCCTGGTCCATGTGCCGCGCGGTGAACAGCGCGGCCAGGCGCCCGGTCAGGCGATTGATGACCCACCAGCCGATCCACAGGGTGATCAGGGCCAGCACCACGTTGCCGCAATACTGCAGAATGACCGGTAGCCAGGCCATGAAGGCCGTCAGCAGGTGATCGGTCTGGGCACTCAAATCCATCGTCTACCTCTCCACGCACAAGAAAAAGTCGGGCGCGACCTGAATGGCGGCGCCCTATGTGCGACGGACGGTAGACCGAGAGGTTCCGAAGACGGGCTCAGTCGCGGAAGTTGTCGAACTGCAGCGGCATGCCCAGGGATTGGCCGCGCAGCAGGGCGATGACCTCCTGCAATTCGTCGCGCTTCTTGCCGGTGACGCGCACCTGCTCGCCCTGGATGGCGGCCTGGACCTTGATCTTGCTGTCCTTGATCAGGGCGACGATCTTCTTCGCCAGCTCCTTGTCGATGCCCTCGCGCAGGGTGGTTTCCTGTTTCACGGTCTTGCCGGAGGCGTAGGCATCCTTGACCTCCAGGCACTGGACGTCGATCTTGCGCTTGGCCAGGTTGACCTTGAGGATCTCCAGCATCTGTTCGAGCTGGAAATCGGCATCGGCGGTCAGGGTGACGGTAAGGTCCTTGGCCTCGAAGCTGCCCTTGCCGCGCAGGTCGTACCGGCGCTCGAGCTCCTTCATGGCGTTGTCCACGGCGTTGGTGACTTCGTGCTTGTCCAGCTCCGATACGACGTCGAAGGAAGGCATGGATTTTCTCCTCGGTTGCGATGGGGCAGCCTTGACGCTGCAGCCTGACCGACCATTATAACGACTGGCCCTCTTCCTCAGGAATCCGACCATGCGCAAGGAATCGACACTGGAGTCACAGCTGTGAGCTGGCACGTACTAGGCGCCGGCAGTCTCGGCGGACTCTGGGCGGCGCGGTTGTTTCGCGGGGGCGAGCCGGTCCGGCTGATCCTGCGCGATCGCACGCGCCTGGCGCAGTACCGCGCGGGCGGCGGACTGCGCCTCAGCGAAGGCGACACCACCAGCCTCTATCCGCTGCCAGCCGAGACGCCCGAAGCCGGCAATCCGATCCGCCGGCTGATCCTGGCCTGCAAGAGCTACGACGCCGAAGAGGCCATCGCCAGCGTCGCCGCGCGCCTGGAGCCGGAAGCCGAGATCCTGCTGCTGCAGAACGGCCTGGGCAGCCAGGACGCGGTGGCCGCCCGGGTACCGCGAGCGCGCTGCCTGAGAGCCAGCACCACCGAAGGTGCCTATCGCGAGACCGACTTCCATGTGGTGGCGGCCGGCGCCGGCCAGATCTGGATCGGCGACCAGCTCGGCAGCCATAACCCGCCGGCTTGGCTGAATACCCTCACCGAGCTGGGCTTTCCGGTGCGCTGGACCGACGACATCGACGCCCGGCTATGGCGCAAGCTGGCGATCAACTGCGCCATCAATCCATTGACCGTGCTGCATGGCTGCCGCAACGGCGAACTGCGCCAGCATCTGCCGGAGGTGGCGGCGCTCTGCGCCGAACTCACCGCCCTGCTGGAAGCCATGGGACTCGCCCCGGCGGCCCAGGGACTGCAGCAGGAGGTCGAGGCGGTGATCGCCGCCACCGCCCACAACCGCTCCTCGATGCTGCAGGACGTGGAGCGCGGCCAGCGTACCGAGGTGAGTTACCTGCTCGGCCATGCCCTGCCGATCGCCGGACGGCTGCACCTGGCGGTGCCGCACCTGACCGAGCTGCAGCAGCGCCTGCAGACCCGGCTCGCGGAGCGCGGATTGCCCGAGGACTAGCTGCGGGCTACCCTGCCCGCTTCCCTGTTGCCACGGCTGCGCCATGATCCTCGCCAAACGCCTGAAGAATCTCCCGGTCGGCCGCAAGTTGCTGGCCGCCCTGCTGGTGATGATGGTCGCGGTGCTGGTGGTGGCCAATGTGACCTTTATCAGCGCCGCCTACTGGATCTCCCAGGAAAGCGTGGCGCCCCAGGCGCTGCAGACCCTGGGCCGGCTGTTCGCCAGTCCGGTGCTCAGCCGTGAGGTGCTGGCCTCGCCAGCGGCGGCCGAGGTGCAGTTGCGGCAACTGGACGGCTATGCGCCGCTGCGCCTGGCGGCGGTCTACGACAGCCAGGGTCAGCGCCTGGCCGAGTTGCACAACGGCGATCGGCTGCAGGTGCCGGCGCGCTTCGAAGAGCTGCAGACCTGGCGCCTGCGGGAATTCCGCACCAACCTGCTGGTGGAGCTGCCGCGCCCCGAGGGCGCGCCCGGACACCTGCTGCTGGTGGCCAGCAGCGAACTGCCAGGGGCCTTCTATCGCGGTACCCTGACCGCCAGCCTGGCGATCCTGACCTTCAGCATCCTGCTCTGGCTGGTGGTGGCCCGGCAGATCAAGCGACTCATCACCCTGCCGATCCGCGAATTGGAAGAACTCTCGCGCCAGGTGACCCGCGAGGAAAACTATTCGCTACGCGCCAGCAAGGGTAGCGAGGACGAGCTGGGCCGTCTGGCGGAGTCTCTCAACACCATGCTCGGCCGCATCCAGGGTCGCGAGCAACAGCTCAAGCGCGCTCGCGACGATGCCCAGTACGCGGTGCTGCAGGCCCAGAGTCTGGCCGAGGAAACCCGCCGCTCCAACCGCAAGCTGGAACTGGAAGTGCAGGTCCGCGGCAAGATCGAGAAGAAGCTCACCGGCTTCCAGAACTACCTCAACAGCATCATCGACTCCATGCCCTCGGCGCTGATCGCGGTGGACGAGCAGTTCTACGTCACCCAGTGGAACCAGGAAGCCACCCACCTCTCCGGCACCCAGCTGGACGAAGCCCTGAACCAGCCGGTGTTTCTCGCCTTTCCCTCGCTCAAGCCCTTCCTGCCGCAACTGAGTCGCACCGCCGAATTGCTGCGGGTGGAAAAGGTGGAGCGGGTGACCTGGGCGCTGACCGACACCCCGCGTCACTACACCCTGACCTTCTACCCGCTGATGGGTGGCGCCGGGCGCGGCGTGGTGATCCGTATCGACGACATCACCCAGCGCCTGAACATGGAAGAGATGATGGTGCAGTCGGAAAAGATGCTCTCAGTGGGTGGCCTGGCGGCCGGCATGGCCCACGAGATCAACAATCCCCTGGGCGCCATCCTGCACAATGTGCAGAACATCCGCCGGCGCCTGTCGCCGGAGTTGCCGAAGAATCTCGAGCAGGCGGCCGAATCCGGCGTCGAGCTCAATGCGGTGAATTGCTACCTGGAAAGCCGGCAGATCCCGCGCCTGCTGGACGGCATCCACCAGGCCGGCAGTCGCGCGGCCAAGATCGTCAGCCACATGCTCGCCTTCAGCCGCCGCAGCAATCGCAAGATGGAAGCCAGCGAGCTGCCGCCGCTGATCGACCAGGCCATCGAGATCGCCGGCAACGACTTCGACCTGGCCGAGGGCTTCGACTTCCGCACCCTGTCGATCCTCCGCGAATTCGACCCGGCCCTGGGACCGGTGCCGGTGATCGCCAACGAGCTGGAACAGGTGCTGCTCAATCTGCTGAAGAACGCCGCCCAGGCCATCCATCTGCGCGACGACGAGGAAGAAGGCGAATACGGTCGCATCACCTTGCGCACCAAGCTACGCGGCGGCTGGGCGGAGATCCAGGTGGAAGACAATGGCATCGGCATCCCCGAAGACATCTGCAAACGCATCTTCGAGCCCTTCTTCACCACCAAGGAGGTGGGCCAGGGCACCGGCCTGGGCCTGTCGGTGTCGTACTTCATCATCACCAATAACCACAAGGGGCAGATGGAGGTGCACTCCACGCCCGGCGTAGGGACCTGCTTCACCCTGCGCCTGCCCCTCGTCCAGGCCGACTTCGAATCCGCCTAGGACCCAGCCAGGAGCCACGCCATGGGTTTTCGCCTCACCGAGATCTACACCCGCCAGGGCGACGCCGGCGATACCGGGCTCGCCGACGGCAGCCGGGTGCCCAAGGACCATCCGCGCATCGAGGCCATCGGTGCGGTGGACGAACTCAACAGCGCCCTGGGCCTGTTGCTCGCCGAGCTGGCGGAGGACCCTCGCCTGGTCGAGGTGAGCGAGGCTCTGGCGCCCTGCCAGCACCGGTTGTTCGACCTTGGCGGCGAACTGGCCATGCCCAGCTATCGCGCCCTGCAGCCGGTGGAGATCCAACGCCTGGAAAGCGCCATCGATCGCTGGAACGCCGAGCTGGGGCCGCTGGAGAATTTCATCCTGCCCGGCGGTTCCCGCGCCGTGGCCCAGGCCCATGTCTGCCGCACCCTGGCCCGTAGCGCCGAGCGGCGCTGCCGCAGCCTGCATGCGGTGGAATCCCTGGAAGGCCAGGGCCTGCCCTATCTCAATCGCCTGTCCGACCTGCTGTTCGTCGCCGCGCGCATCGTCGCCCGGCGCCAGGGGGTGAGCGAGGTGCTCTGGCAGGCCGCGCGGCCATGAGCGCGCCGGCCACGCCCGCCGCGCCACCCGCGCGTCGCCACGAGGGGCTGCTGGCCCTCTGGGACGGCCTCATCCTGATCCTGGTCTGCGTGAACCTGGCGCTGATCCTGTTCGACAGCCTCTATGCCCTGGGGCCGCTCAACCAGGCCCTGGCCGCCGTGCTGCCCGGCTTCCACGCCTTCTACGGCGAACGCATCCACGCCCACTTCACCCGCATCGACCTGGTGTTCGTCGCCTTCTTCATCGCCGACGTACTGCTGGGCTGGCTGGTGGCGGTGGTCGAGCGCCGCCATGCGCGCTGGTACCACTATCCCTTCATCCACTGGTACGACGTGCTCGGCTGCATTCCCCTGGGCGGCTTCCGGCTGCTGCGGGCGCTGCGCATCGTCTCGCTGCTCCTGCGCCTGCAACGCCTGGGACTGATCGACATGCGCGGCTGGCGGCCCTATCGGCTGTTCAACCACTACTACCAGCTGCTCATGGAGGACCTGTCGGATCGGGTGATGATCAAGATCTGCGGTGAACTGCAGGACGAGCTGAATACCCGCGACGACTTCTCCCAGAGCGTGATCGACCGGGTCATCCGCCCGCGCAAGCAGCGGCTGATCGACGGCATGGCGCTGCGCATCCAGGCGATGGTGGAACAGGGCTACAGCCAGAATCGCGCCACCCTGGAACGGCTGGTAGGCGACGTGGTGCAACGTGCCCTGGACGAGAACCCCGACCTGGCCCGCCTCAAGCGGCTGCCCATGGGCGAGCGCCTGGCCGACACCCTGGACGGGGTGCTCACCGATATCGTCAACGGCCTGGTACGGGAGGCGGCGGCCAGTCTGCGCACCCGCGACTTCCGCGCCCTGGCCAGTCGCCTGGCCGATCACGGCTTCGATCAGAGTCTGCCCAGCGGCGCCCAGGACAATGCCCTGGACGAGGTGCTGGTGGAGATCCTCGAAGTGTTCAAGCAGAAGGTCCTGCAGCGCCGGCTCGATCAGCTCGACGGCGAGCTCTGGCCGCAGGAATGGCAGCGTAGCGAGATCGATCCGATCAACGCGCCCCGGCGCTGATCTGCTGCTGCAGATTCTGCACCTGGGTCTGCAGGGTGGTGATGTTGCGGGTGGTCTGCAGGCGGAAGGCGTCGAATTCCTTGCTGTCCGGTCCGACCGGGCGGGCGTCCAGCTCGCTGCGCAGCACCAGCAGGTCCTGCTGCATCTCGCCCAGGGCCTGACTCTGGGCACTGGGTTTCTTCAAGGCGGCGATGTCCGCCTGCAGCGCCTTGTTCTGCGCGGTCAGGCTGGCGACCTGCTCGGCCAGGCTGCCGGTCTGCGCCAGGCCATTCTTCAGCGCCGCCTGTTCCTCGGCCAGGGCCTTCAGCCGGGTGTCCACCTCGCCACTGCCGGTCTGCAGCGCGCTGGAAAGATTCTGCAGGCGATTGTCCTGGGCCTGCTGGTTGTCGCTCACCCCCTGCTGCTGACGCGTGAGTTCGGCGACCTTGGTCTGCAGCGTCTTGACCTGCAGCAGCAAGGCCTCGCGGCTGGTGGTGCCGGAGGATTCGCTTTCCACCAGCTTGCCGGAGATGTCACGCAGCCGGCCTTGGGCATCCTCGCTGATGCGCGCGAAGTTCTCCTGGGTGGCCACTACCTGCTCCTGCATCAGCACCAGTTGCTGGTGACTCCACCAGGCGACGCCGGCCAGGGCCAGGGTCAGAGCGGCGATCAGCACCCACAGCGGCGCCGTGGAGGGGCCGCGCCGGACCGGGCGGGCATGAACGGCGGCAGGCTCGTGATAGACCTCGTCGGCCTCGACCGGCCGGCGACCAACGGGGCGACGGTCATCGCGCTCCGGTGTCAGGCTCGGGACGTTGTCCATTTCATCGAGAAGATCGTTGCGCATGGCAGACCTGTGAGCAGAGGCGAAAAGACGGAATGGCGGCCAGTATAACGGTCGTCACGGCCGACGCGGGGCAGTCGGCCGAGGCTTTCGTTGCGGGATCGTGCACCGAAACGCAGTCTGCGTCGACATCACTGCGCCATCACGATGCAGAATCAGCCGCGGTAGCCCTACCAAGCCCGCTGTTCCTGGCGCTAGCGCTCCTGGTACGTGATTTGCGTCACGACCAACCTCAAGCCAAACGGGAGGTGAGCATGGAATACAACAAGGCGTTCTTCGATTGCCTCGGCGCACTGCGTCGTCGACTGCGGCAGGAGCAAGGCATGGTGATTCGCTTCGACGAAGCCGAGGCGGTTCCGCGAATGCTGGCGGCCAGCCAGGCCTCGGACGATCCTGAGACCCGTGAACTCGGCGAGCGCCTGGCGAGTCTGAGCGGCTTGATGCCGGTGGTGACCCCTCTGCCGTCCATGGCGGAGATGGCAGGCTCGACCTATGTCAGCCAGGAATTTCTCGCGGCCACTCGCCGCTACACCGGCCCGCTGCGCGGCTGACGCCGAGCTGGACGATATTCCTCCAATGCTGTCCAGGAGGCGGCCTGCGGACGAAAGCCGAAGGCCTCCTGGGCGGCGCGGATGTCGAGGGTGAAGGGACTGTCGAGCAAGTCGGGCCAGCGAGCTTCCTGGCGCAGGGTACGCAGCCGCGCATAGAGCGCGCGTGGACTCAGGGTCTTCGCCTCGGCCACCGCCGGCAGCTCGAAGCGCCGCAGCAGGAAGTTGACCGCATCCCAGCACACCAGCGGCTGGCCGTCGCTGAGGTTGAACACCTTGCCGCTAGCCGCCGCCGGCTGCTCCAGCAGCAGCGTCACCAGCGCCTGGCGCAGATTGCCGGCACTGGTGAAGTCCCAGCGATTGAGGCCGTTACCGCGGCGCCCCAGTTGCTTGGCCTTGGCCTGCTCCAGCAGCCCGCGCGCCCAGTCGCGATCGGCCAGGCCGAGCACCTGGGCCGGCCGCAACACCGTGACCTGAGGGCCGAATTCACCGGCGGCCAGGGCCAGGCGCTCCAGTTGCAGACGGCGCTGGGCCTCACGGCCCTTGGGCTTGGCCGGCACCTGGTCTTCCTTGAGCGCCTCGCCACCCCGTTCATAGACACGGGCGGACGACACATAGACGAATTGCGCGACCTGCTGCTGCAGGGCGGCTTCGATCAGCACCTGGCCGTGGTCCAGATCGGCCGCGCTCGGCACGCCGGCCACGTCGGTACAGTGGGCGATGGCGTCGATGTCGTCGCACAGCGCCAGCACCTGCGCGGGCTGGTCGAGCAAGGCGGGATGATAATCGGCGCCACGCTCGACCAGGGCATCCAGGGTCGCACCGGGACGGCCGTGCACCCGCACCAGTTGGCCGCGGTCGAGCAGATCGCAGGCCAGGCCCGCACCGAGCGCCTCGCTGGCGCCCGTGATCAAGATACGCATGTCGCTGGGATTCCCGAAGCTATCCACGGTCGCCCGCGGCGACCCATCGGCCAGTGTAACCAAAGCTTTCGACAGCCGCCGCTAGTCGCGCACCAGCCACTGACCGGCAACCTGTTCAAGGTGCCGGGTCAGGGCCTGCAAGGCGGCGCCACCGTTGCGCCAGCGGTGCCAGAACAGGGGGACGTCCACCCATTGGCCGGGCGCCAGATCCACCAGCTCGCCGCGCGCCTGGGCGGCCGCGCTCTGGATATCTGGCAGGAGCCCCCAGCCGATACCGCCCAGGGTCATCTGCAGGAAGCCCTCGGCGGAAGGACAGAGGTGGTAGTCGAAGGGCTGGGTGACGCCGAGCTGCTCCAGATAGCGATGCTGTAAGCGGTCATCCGGGCCGAAGACGATGGCGGGCGCCCGCGCCAGGGCCTGGGGATCCGGCAACCCGGCCAGTTGCCGCGTGCGGAATTCCGGGCTGGCCAGGGCCCGGTAGCGCATGGCACCCAGGGCACTGACCCGCGCCCCGGCCAATGGCTGGCCGTTGGCGCAGAGACAGGCGGCCACTTCGCCGGCGCGCATGCGCCTGAGCACCACGTCCTGATCCTCCACCACCAGATCCAGCAGTACGCCCTGCGCCCTGACCCAGGGACCGACCGCCAGCGGCCACCAGTTGGCCAGGCTGTCGGCATTAAGGGCGATGCGCAGTCGCTGTGGCGCCTCCTCGGCCAACCCCGGCACCGCGCTGCCCAGATCGGCCTCCAGCAGCCGCACCTGCTGGATATGGCGCAGCAGGCGCAGACCCGGCGCCGTCGGCTGGGGCGGCGTTTCCCGCACCAGCACCGCCTGGCCGACCCGGGCTTCGAGCAGCTTGATGCGCTGGGACACCGCCGATTGCGACAGGCCCAGCCGGCGCGCCGCCCGCTCGAAGCCGCCCTCTTCCACCACCACCGCCAGGGCTTCCAGCAACTTGTAGTCGATCATCGATTCAGCTAATGCTGCATTAGGAATATTGGTTTTTCTTATACACCCGGACCCGGCAAGGTGGCAGCCATTCCCGGACAACAAGGCGACACCCTTGCAATGAACAGCTACTTCACCGGCCTCTTGACCATGGCCAGTCTCATCATGGCGCTGGGCGCGCAAAACACCTATCTGCTGGCCCAGGGGCTGCGCCGCGAGCACCATCTGGCCATTGCCGCCTTCTGCCTGACCTGCGATGTCATCCTGGTGGCCGCTGGCGTGCTGGGGCTGGCCGCGCTGATCCAGCACAGCCCGCTATTGGTGGTCATCCTGCGCTGGGGCGGTGCGGCCTTTCTCATCTGGTATGGCGCCCAGGCGCTACGGCGGGCCTGGAAGCCGGCGGCAATGGGCAGTCTGGAGACCACGAGTCCGCGCAGCCGGCGCCAGGCGCTGCTCGCCGCGGCCGGCGTCTCCCTGCTCAACCCCCATGTCTATCTGGACACGGTGCTGCTGGTGGGCTCCCTCGGCAGCCAGCAGGCCGCGCCTCTGGCCTATGTCTTCGGCGCGGCCACGGCCTCCATGCTGTGGTTCTTCGGTCTCGCCCTGGGCGCTGCCTGGGCCGCGCCCTATCTGGCCCGCCCGGGGGTGTGGCGGCTGATCGATCTGCTGGTGGCGCTGGTGATGTTCGCCGTCGCGGCGCAGTTGCTGGTCTCGACCTGAGGCTGGTCTTCGCCGGGCGAGCGCCCTAAGCTGCGGCTCTGCGTTTTCTGTCGAGAGTCCCTATGCCCTTCGCCCGCTCGCTCCGTAGTCAGAGCCTGCTCCTGTTTGGCGGCAGTCTGCTGCTGATGCTGCTGATCGCCCTGGCCGGCTTCGGCCTGCTCTCCCGCGAGCTGCACCGCTACCAGCACCTGATCGAAGGGCCGCTGGAGCGGCTGGTGGAGATCGACGACACCCACCTGACCTTCAAGATCCAGGTGCAGGAGTGGAAGAACTTTCTCCTGCGCGGTGGCGATGCCGCGACCGCAGAGCGCTATTGGCAGGCCTTTCTGACCCGCGAGGCGGAGGTCGACCAGCGCCTGCAACAGCTGGCCACCCGCGTCGACCCCGAATTGCAACCGCGGCTCCAGGCGCTGCGCGCCCAGCACGGGCGTCTGGGCGAGCGCTATCGCGCCGGCCATGCCGCCTATCTGGCCCATGACCGCGATCCGCGCCGCGGCGATGCCGAGGTTCGGGGTATCGACCGGGAGACCGCCGAGGGCTTCGCCGCCCTGGTAGACGACCTGCATGGCCGCACCGCCGCGCAGATCGCCGCCATCCGCGCCGAGGCCCAGCGCGACATCCTGCTCGCCGGCCTGGCCCTGCTGCTCTGTGGCGGCGGCCTGCTGTTCCTCGGGGTACGGCTGGTGGAGCGTCGACTGGTGGATCCACTGGTGGCCTGCGCCCGGCAACTGGGTCTGCTGGCCCGCGGACGTTTCGGCGAACGGCTGCCCAGCGGGCGCGATGACGAACTGGGCCGCCTGACCCTCAGCACCAATCTCCTGCGCGAGGCCGCCGTGCAGCACACCCACGACCTGCGCCACCAAGCCAACGAAGTCGGCGCCCTCAGCGCCCTGCTGGCCAGTCAGTTGCTGACCGAACCAGGTCAGCCAGCGCGCGAAATCGATCCGCAGGTACTCAAGGACGTCAGCCGCCGCCTCGCCGACATCGCCGGTGATCTGCAGGAGACCGCCAGCCAGCGGCAGGACTGAGGTGCGGCGCTAGAGCTGCGCCGGTACCTCGCGCCATTGCCCCGGTGCCAGGTCGTCCAGCGCCCAGGGACCGATGCGTACCCGCACCAGGCGCAGGGTCGGCAGACCCACTGCGGCGGTCATGCGCCGCACCTGGCGATTGCGGCCTTCGCGGATGGTCAGCTCGATCCAGGCGGTTGGCACGCTCTTGCGAAAGCGCACCGGCGGATCGCGCTCCCAGAGCACCGGTGGCTCGGCTAACAGGCGGGCTTCGGCCGGCAGCGTGAGGCCGTCATTGAGTTCGACGCCCTGGCGCAGGCGCTGCAGCTGCTCTTCTCCAGGTGTGCCCTCCACCTGGGCCCAGTAGGTCTTGGGCAGCTTGTGCCGGGGATCGGCGATGCGCGCCTGCAACTGGCCATCGTTGGTCAGCAGGAGCAGGCCTTCGCTGTCGCGATCCAGACGACCGGCGGGATAGACCCCTGGCACCGCGACGAAGGCCTTCAGGGTCGCGCGGCCGTCAGCGTCGGCGAATTGGGTGAGCACATCGAAGGGCTTGTTGAGCAGCAGCAGCCGCGGCGTGACCGGCGGCGCCTTGGCCTGGCGACGGGGACGCTGACCGGGGGTGGAACGGGTATTTCGCGACATGGGGATCGACGGCGGTTAGGGTAATCTGAATGGCCCAGTCTATTCGTCCGAGGTCCCATGCGCATCTTTCGTCCGCTGTGGCTGATCCACCTGCTCACCCTGGCCGGCTGCGCTTCGTCCGCCTACGAGGGTCCGCGCTCCGATCACTTCGACGGCGCGCGCTTCCACAACCTGGCGCCACGCGAGGACAAGAGTCTCTGGACGCTGCTGAAATGGCAGTTCACCCGCACCCGTCCCGAGTGGACCTGGCAGGACGGCCCAGCCGTGCCGACACGGCCGGCGACGCGGGTCGAGGGCGGTGAGTTGCGGGTGACCTTCGTCAACCACGCCACCCTGTTGATCCAGCACCAGGGCCTCAACATCCTCGCCGATCCGGTGTGGTCGGCGCGGGTCAGTCCCTTCAGCTTCATCGGGCCCCGGCGCCATCACGCGCCCGGCGTGGCCCTGGACGACCTGCCGCCGCTGGATCTGATCTTTGTCAGCCACAGTCACTACGATCATATGGATCTGGCGACCCTGAGGCGCCTGGCCGAGCGCGCGCCCCTGACACCGGTGGTGACGCCCCTGGGCAATGCCGAGCTGATCCGCCGCGAGACCGGCTTCGTCACGGTCAGCGAACTGGACTGGTGGCAGAGTCTGCCGCTCAAGGACGGCATACGCCTGCACCTGGTGCCGGGCCAGCACTGGTCGGCGCGCAGTCGCTTCGACACCAATCGCCGGCTGTGGGGTGGCTTCGTGCTGGAAGCGCCGAGCGGGCCGGTCTATTTCGCTGGCGATACCGGCTGGGGCCCGCACTTCGCGCAGATCCGCGAACGCCTCGGCGCACCGCGTTTCGCCGCGCTGCCCATTGGCGCCTATGAACCCCGCTGGTTCATGCAGGACAGCCACCTGAACCCCGACGATGCCGTACGCGCCCATCAGGCGCTGGGCGCTGCCAGCAGTCTGGGCATCCACTTCGGCACCTTTCCCCTGAGCGACGAAGGGCAGTTCGCCCCGCCCCGCGATCTGGCCCATGCCCGGACACTGCATGGGCTGGCGGACGAGGCATTCAGGACGCTGGCGCCGGGCGAGGTCTGGTCGGTGCCCTGAGGTCAGCCGCCGACCTTTGCTGTTTCGATCAAAGGCGGTAGAGAGGAAACGCTGAGCCAATCCATCAGGGTGGCTCTCATACCGACTCCCCAATGCTGGTCATAGAGCATCCAGGCCCCGGTGACCACGATGGCCCAGAGAATGCTGAACAGCGAACCGACCAGAAAGTATTCGGCAAAGTCCCGCTGATCCAGCTCCTTGAAGCGAGCGACAGTCTTGAGCGCTATCACCGCCGCGAGGATTTCCCAGCTGTTGCTCAGCAGTCCCGCAGCCAACACCAGGCGCTCGAGCCAACCGATGAGGCGTCCCGCGGAAAAGGCGCCATCGGCGCATGAGTCTGGCACCCCTGGTCGTCGCATGCGGATGAGCATCCTGCGACACAATACATTGCCGAGCTCGGTCAACAGGACCAAGGCCAAGAGCGTATAGGCCAGTGCATGCAAATCTTGCAGCAACCCGTTCACTGTTCAGCCTGCCTTCGATCCAGATCTGTCAGTACCTCCAGCACGGCGTTCCACTGTTGGCTATAGGCGTCGAAGTGACCGGAGGTACGTACCTTGTAGATGCTATGGACCGATACCTGACGCTGTTCTGCCAGCTCCGCGGGCGACTGTCCGCTCAAGAGTGCCGCGATATCGCTCAACTGACGTTGCGTCCAACCCTTCTCAATAACCGTCAAGCCAACCCCTAGCGCATCGAGGGCGATCTCCAGCAGTGGCTCCTGTGGCAGCGAGAAACCATAGCGGCAGAGCGCACGCTTGTCATTGAGCTTGTGCCGACTGCGGCTAAGGCCCGGCCCCATCATGTTCCAGGCCTGTTGCGGATTCACCGCCGTTTCTATCCGGGCCAGCCCCAGGACGAAGCGGCAGTCGATATCGCGCTGCAGGAGATCCAGCCTGATGTCACGCAACAGCCGAGCGCCGGCATTTAAGGAGGTCACCAGACCCTGAAATTCGTCTCCAAGGGTGATGGTCAGCGGTGACGCCAAGACGTCGGCATAACGCCTGTTGTGCTGCACTACCGCTTCATTGAAGGCCTTGTGTAACTGCGCAATATCGGCGGCGTGCTCGCTATGCACCAAGTCGCCCATTACCACTGCTAGCGTTCTGGCGGTTTTTACCTGCTTTGGGGTCATTTTCGTGATGTAACTAAAAAAGGGTCAACAAGCGCTTTTTACCCAAAAATGGTATGACTCGCCTAGTGCTAGCTATCACCAGTAACCAGCAGGCAAGAGACAAAGGCAGCCAGAGCTTTTGAGGACACCCTCAACGCCTCGCCGCTTCCGCCCGTTGATTCTGGTTACTCCACCAGCCCCTTGTCCCAAAGCCGCACCAGTTCGCTGGGCGCCCGGTCCTCGGGGATCAGCAGGGTCAGTTCGTCTTCCTGCTCGGCGGGTTGCGGGCGAAAGCGCAACTCCACCTTGAAATAGCGCTGATCGCCACGCCCGACCTGGGTCGGTTCGCCGGATTCCGGCAGACAGCGTTCCAACACCGAGCAGATGCGCCCGCGCTGGGCGCTGTCGTATTGGCCGAACTCGATCTCCCGCGGCTTGCTCAACGCATGCAGGGGCGCGAAGCCGCCCTGACGTGAGAGCCGTACCACGGTGTCCTTGCCCAGCGGGGGAAGTTCGCGCATTGCCCTGTTCCTCTAGCTAAGGGTGACGCCTACGCCGGCCCAGGCTTCCTCGACGGCGCGGACCTCGGCCGACTCGGCACCGAAGCGGCGACCGGCGTTGGAGACGGTCAAGCGGGCGAAGGCGGCGAAATCCGCATCATTGGCCAGGCGGCTGTCGCAGAGGGTGTCGTACCAGATCGGTCCGGCCTTTTCCCAGGCATGACCACCCAGGGCCAGCGCCGCCAGGTAGAAGGCCCGATTGGGAATGCCCGAGTTGAGGTGGACGCCGCCGTTGTCTTCGCGGGTCTCGATGTAGTCGCGCATATGCCCGGGCTGGGGGTCCTTGCCCAGGGTCGGATCGTCGTAGGCGGTGCCCGGCTCGGCCATGGACCTCAGGCCCTTGCCGTTGATCTTTTGGGTGAGCAGCCCGGCGCCGATGATCCAGTCCGCCTCGGCGGCGGTCTGCTTGAGTTCATACTGCTTGACCAGGATGCCGAAGACATCGGAAACCGACTCGTTGAGCGCACCGGACTGGTTGAAGTACACCAGCCCCGCCTCGCTCTCGGTGACGCCATGCACCAATTCATGAGCGATGACGTCCAGGGCGATGGTGAAACGGTTGAAGATCTCGCCGTCACCGTCGCCGAATACCATCTGCTCACCGTTCCAGAAGGCGTTCTGGTACTCCTGGCCATAGTGGACGGTGCCGGCGAGCGGCAGGCCCTGGCCATCGATGGAGTTGCGGCCGAAGACCTCGTTGAAGAATTTGAAGGTGGCGCCCAGGTAATCATAGGCCTCGTCCACCGCTACGTCGCTCAGCGGCGGCTGCCCCTCCTGGCGCACCAGCTGCCCGGGCAGCTGCATGGCATTGCCGGCATCGAAGATGCTGCGCTGCGGACTGGCATCATCGGTGCGCGGCAGAGCCCCAACCGGGGCCTGGCGCACTCCGGGCCGACCCGGATTGTGCAGCAGACTCTGGACATGACTCAGGGTGGTCAGGGCGCAGGAACGCTGGTGTTCGTCGCCATGATCGATGATGCGGCCAAGAATGTAGGGGGGAATCACCCCCTGGATGGTGCCCGGGTTACGAGACATGCGCGCCCTCCTCCTCTGGGGGACAAAGGTCCCCGATCACCGCAGCGTGCGGTCCTGCTGATTGGACCACGAAACGACCAGACGACTCCCGCCTCTTCACCCGGAGGCAGGCTTCTGGTACAAAGGCACCCCACGCGGGCGTCGTATAATGGCATTACCTGAGCTTCCCAAGCTCATGACGAGGGTTCGATTCCCTTCGCCCGCTCCAGATCCAGACGGCCTCCAATCAGTCCTTGCGGACCAGCTGATTGGGGGCCGTTGCGTTTCCGGCCCTCATTTCCGTGCGGTTCAGCCTGGACGACATGGGGCTTACCCTACCTCCACCAACCCCTTCACCCGCTGCGCCAGAGCCTCCACCGCGAAGGGCTTGGTCAGGATCGCCATGCCCGGTTCCAGGTGGCCGTCGCTGAGCAGCGAGGTTTCGGCGAAGCCGGTGATGAACAGGACCTTGAGCGCCGGGCGGTGGACGCGGGCGGCGTCGGCCAGTTGGCGGCCGTTCATGCCGCCGGGCAGGCCGACGTCGGTCACCAGCAGGTCGATACGGGCATCGGAGTGCAGCACTTCCAGGCCGCCGGCGCCGTCGGCGGCCTCGATGATGACGTAGCCCAGCTCGCGCAGCAGATCGGTCACCAGCATGCGCACCGTGGGTTCGTCGTCGACCACCAGCACCGTGGCATTGGCGCCTTCCAGCGGACAGGGTCGACCATCGGCCAGGGGCGTCTCGCCTGGCTGCTCTACCGGCCGCAGTGGCAGGTAAAGGCAGACGGTGGTGCCCTCCCCCGGCGTCGAGCGCAGCCGCAGCTGACCGCCGGACTGGCGGGCGAAGCCGTAGATCATCGACAGCCCCAGGCCCGTGCCCTGGCCCATGGGCTTGGTGGTGAAGAAGGGCTCGAAGGCCTTGGCGGCGACCTCCGCTGTCATGCCGCTGCCGGTATCGGTCACGCTCAGATGCAGATAGCGTCCAGGCGGCAGCTCGAAATCGCGGGTATCTCCGTCACCGAGAATGCGATAGCTGGCGGCGATGAGGATGCGCCCACCGTTGGGCATGGCATCGCGGGCGTTGATGCACAGATTGAGCAGGGCGTTCTCCAGCTGGGACTGATCCACCAACAGCGGCTGGTCGTCCGGCAGACTGGTGAAGTGCACCTGGATGGCGGGCCCCACGGTGCGCTGCACCAGATCGAGCATGCCGCCCACCAGCTGGTTGACCACCGTGGCCTCCGGGGCCAGGGTCTGGCGGCGGGCGAAGGCCAGCAGGCGATGGGTCAGGGCGGCGGCGCGCTTGGCGCTGCCCTGGGCGGCCAGCAGGTATTTTTCCAGCTCGGTGAAGCGCCCCTGGCCGATGCGCAGGTCCATGAGGTCGAGGCTGCCGGAGATTCCGGCGAGCAGGTTGTTGAAGTCGTGGGCCAGGCCGCCGGTGAGCTGGCCGACCGCTTCCATCTTTTGCGACTGGCGCAGGGCTTCTTCCGAGCGGCGGAGGTCTGCGGTGCGCTCTTCGACGCGCTGCTCCAGGGTGGCGGTCAGGTCGCGCAGCTCCGCCAGGGCACGGTCACGCTCGTCGGCCAGGGCACGGCGGGCGTCCACGTCCAGCAGCACGCCGGGAAAGCGCAGCGGGGTGCCGTCCGCCGCCAGCTCGACATGGCCGTTGGCCTCCAGCCAGTAGTAGCGACCGTCCCTGCGGCGCACCCGGTACTGGTGGGCATAGCGCCCGCCGCGTCCGAGCACGTCGGCGATGGCCGCGGCCAGGCCCGCCTGGTCGTCCGGATGCACGTTGGCGACCACCTGCGCCAGGCTCAGCCCATCACGGCCCAGCGCCGGGTCCAGGCCGAAGTGGCTGGCGAAGGCTTCGTCGACGGTGAATCTGTCGGTGGGTAGATCCCAGTACCAGGTGCCGATGATGGCACCGGCGGCCAGGGCCAGCTGCACCCGTTCGGCCGCCGCCAGCACGCTGCTCTTCGCGGCGCGGGCGCTGTCGCGTTCGTCGATGCGCGCCGAGAGCTCCTGTTCGAGGGTCAGGTTGTGTCGGCGCAGCGCGGCTTCGGCGATGTCGCGCTGGCGATGGGCCTGGACGCTGGCGGTGGTCTCGGTGGTGATGTTGAGCATGCCGACGATGCGCTCGCCGTCACGCAGCGGACTATAGGAAAAGCTCCAGTAGGTGTCCTCGGGATAGCCGTTGCGGGTCATCACGAAGTGCTTGTCGACGAAGTGCAGCGCCTCGCCGGCGCGTGCCCGGTCGATCAGCGGGGCGATCTCGTCCCACAGCTCCACCCAGACCTCATGGATCGGCTGCCCCAGTGCCGCGGGATGCCGCGCACCGAGAAAGGGGGCGTAGGCGTGGTTGTAGATCAGCGTCTGCTCGGCGCCCCAGGTGGCGCACATGGCGAAGGGTGAGGCCATCAGCAGATCGTAGGTGGTCCGTAGCGCGACGGGCCAGCCAGCACGGCCACCCAGCGGCGTGGATTCCCAGGCGAAGGTTTCTAGGTAGGACAAGGAACGACTCACTGGCAGAGGCACTGAGGGATCTCGTGGCCGTCCGGACCCTCTGCAAGGCGCCCGGATGCCCATGATAGGCAGGTACGGGAGTCCCTGCCAGAGTTCCAGGTGACCGACGGCGCAGCCCTGCCCATCGATGGTCGGACCGGCCCTGCGGCATGCTGTCCCGGTGAAACGACTGGCACCGGCGACGTGCATCTCTTACCGTGTGGCCCCCGCTGTCGCTGTCAGGTATCCGCTCGTCATGTCCGCGTCTTCCACCCCGCCCGAGGGGCTGCAACGCAGCCTGTCCAATCGCCATCTGCAACTGATCGCCATCGGCGGCGCCATCGGCACCGGCCTGTTCATGGGCTCGGGCAAGACCATCGCCCTGGCCGGTCCCTCGATCCTGCTGGTCTATCTGATCATCGGCAGCGCGCTGTTCTTTGTCATGCGCGCCCTGGGCGAACTGTTGCTGTCGGATCTGGAGTACAAGTCCTTCATCGACTTCTGCACCGACCTGCTCGGGCCCTGGGCCGGCTTCTTCTGCGGTTGGACCTACTGGTTCTGCTGGATAGTCACCGCCATCGCCGATGTCATCGCCATTGCCGCCTATGCCCAGTTCTGGTTTCCCAGCCTCGCGCCCTGGATCCCGGCGCTGCTATGCGTGCTGCTCCTGCTAGGCCTCAACCTGGTCACGGTGCGACTCTTCGGCGAACTGGAGTTCTGGTTCGCGCTGATCAAGATCGTCGCCATCTGCGCCCTGATCGTCACCGGCTTCGGCCTGGTGCTCTGGGGTTTCCAGTCGCCCTCCGGCAACGTCGCCAGCCTGAGCAATCTGTGGAACGACGGCGGCTTCTTCCCCATGGGCCTGGGCGGTTTCTTCGCCGGTTTCCAGATCGCCGTGTTCGCCTTTGTCGGCATCGAGCTGGTAGGCACCACCGCCGCCGAGACCGCCGATCCCCGGCGCAACCTGCCCCGCGCCATCAACTCCATTCCGGTGCGCATCCTGGTCTTCTATGTGTTGGCGCTGGTGGTGATCATGGCGGTGACGCCCTGGCGCCAGGTTGTGCCGGACAAGAGTCCCTTCGTCGAACTCTTCGTGCTGGCCGGCGTGCCCATGGCCGCCAGCCTGATCAACTTCGTGGTGCTGACCTCGGCCACCTCCTCGGCCAATAGCGGCATCTTCTCCACCAGCCGCATGCTCTATGGCCTGGCCCGCGAAGGCCATGCGCCCCGCGGCCTCACCCAACTCTCGCGGGCGGCGGTACCGGCGCGCGGACTGGTGCTGTCCTGTCTATGCCTGCTGCTGGGCACGGTGCTGATCTACCTGATCCCCAACCTGGTTACCGCCTTCACCCTCGTCACCACCCTGGCGGCGGTGCTGTTCATGTTCGTCTGGTCGCTGATCCTGCTGGCCTGGCTGGCCTATAGACGCAACCGCCCGGAACGCCATGCCGCCTCGGCCTTTCGCCTGCCCGGCGGGCGCTGGGTGTGCTACGGGGTGCTGGCCTTCTTCGCCGCGGTGCTGCTCTTGCTGACCCTGCAGGACGACACCCGCCAGGCGCTGCTGGCCAGTCCGCTGTGGTTCCTGCTGCTGGGGGTGGGCTACTGGTGGCGCGGGCGGACGCTACGCGGCGGCTAGATCGGCGCTGCCCGCTCAACCCACCGACCAGAGTTCATCGAGACGGGTGGTGTAGCGCGGGCTGAGCAGGTCGCGACGCATCTGCCAGGCGGGATCGCGCGGAATCCGGGCTGGACGCAGGGTTTCGCGACCGAACTTGCCGTTGATGGCGTCCAGCGTTGCCATCAGCCGGGTAGCGGCCGGATCCGGCGCACCAGCGAAGAGATCCGCGGCCACCTCGTCACGGTGGCAGAGATCGAGTAGCAACACCTCGGCCTTGGCATAGCCGAAACCGTCGCGAAAGATCTCGCGCAGGCCGGCTTGGGCATAGTCGTTGAGTACCCGGGTGTCGGCGCTGGGGGCCGGCAGGTTGAGCAGGCTGGCGTTGGCATAGCGGCCCTCGTCCGCGCCATGCATCCCGGTCTGGATGCTGACCCTCAGGGTGCGACAGAGCGACCCCTGGGCGCGCAGCTTTTCCGCGGCGCGGGCGGTGTAGCTGGCCACCGCCTCGGCCAGGGCGCCGAACTGGTACTGGCGGCGACCGAACATGCGGCTGCTGCAAATGGTCTGCCGCGGCGCCTCCAGTTCTTCGAGACTCAGGCAGGCCAGCCCGCGCAATTCCCGGGCGGTCTTTTCCAGCACCACGCTGTAGCGCTGGCGCAGTGACCAGGCATCCTGCGCGGCCAGCTCCCAGGCAGTGGTGACGCCCTCGCCCCGCAGGCGCGCGGCCAGGCGCCGGCCGACACCCCAGACGTCTTCGATCGGCGAGTGTTTCAGCACCCAGTCATGCACCACCGGATCGCGCAGATCCAGCACGCCACCGGTGCGCTCTGGCCAGCGCTTGGCGGCGACATTGGCCAGCTTGGCCAGGGTCTTGGTACCGGCGATGCCGACGCTGACCGGGATGCCCGTCCACTTCTGCACCCTGGCCTGCAGGCGATGACCGAGGGCGTCCAGGGGTTCGGGCAGGCCAGCCAGATCGGCGAATACCTCGTCGATGCTGTAACGCTCCAGGCGCGGCACCAGAGTCCCCAGGGTGCGCATCACCCGGTCGCTGAGGTCGCCA
>NZ_ANBZ01000038.1:0-12064 GCF_000316965.1 Pseudomonas sp. 313 | reverse complement strand
CAGGCGCCGCGCGCCTCGACGGCGTGTCTCAGGGTCTCGATGAGGGCCTGGATACGGCCATGCTGCATCTTCATCGAGGCCTTGTTGACGATCAAGCGCGAGCTGATATGGGCGATCAGCTCCTGGGGTTCGAGTCCGTTGGCCTTGAGGGTATTGCCGGTGTCGACCACGTCGATGATCTTGTCGGCCAGCCCCACGAGCGGTGCAAGCTCCATGGAGCCGTACAGCTTAATGATGTCGACCTGACGACCCTGCTCGGCATAGTAGCGCTTGGCGACATTGACGAACTTGGTCGCCACCCGCAGCCGGCCACGCGGCGCCGGAGCGCCCACGGCGCCCGCGGTCATCAGTTTGCAGCGGGCGATGCGCAGGTCCAGCGGCTCATAGAGACCATCGCCGCCGTATTCCATCAGCACGTCCTTGCCGGCCACGCCCAGGTCCGCGGCGCCATGTTCCACATAGGTGGGCACATCGGTGGCGCGGACGATGAGCAGCCGTACATCGTCCTGGGTGGTCGGGATGATGAGCTTGCGGCTCTTGTCCGGATTCTCGGTCGGGGCGATCCCCGCCGCCGCCAGCAGCGGCAGGGTGTCGTCGAGGATACGGCCCTTGGACAGGGCGATGGTCAGCATCGGAGGTCCTTACTTGGGCGTGCGACGGATCTTGGCGCCGAGCAGCTGGAATTTCTCCTCGATGCATTCGTAGCCGCGGTCGATGTGGTAGATGCGATCGATCAGGGTATCGCCTTCGGCCACCAGGGCGGCGATGACCAGGCTCGCCGAGGCGCGCAGGTCGGTCGCCATGACCGGGGCGGCCTTGAGGCTGGGCACGCCGGTGACGATGGCGGCATTGCCTTCGATGGCGATGTTGGCGCCCATGCGCACCATCTCGTGAACGTGCATGAAGCGGTTCTCGAAGATGGTCTCGACCACGGTACCGGTGCCTTCGGCGACGGCGTTCATGGAGATGAACTGGGCCTGCATGTCGGTGGGGAACGCCGGGTAGGGCGCCGTGCGGATGTTGACCGCGCGGGGGCGATTGCCCTTCATGTCCAGCTCGATCCAGTTGCTGCCGGTGGCGATGTGGGCACCGGCTTCTTCCAGCTTGGCCAGCACGGCCTCGAGGATGGTCGGATCGGTGTCCTTGAGCTTGACGCGACCGCGGGTGGCGGCGGCGGCGACCAGGTAGCTGCCGGTCTCGATGCGGTCCGGCAGCACCGAATAGGTGGCGCCACCCAGGCGCTCGACGCCTTCCACGGTGATGGTGTCGGTACCGGCGCCCTGGATGTTGGCACCCATGGCGATCAGGCAGTTGGCCAGGTCGACGACCTCGGGCTCGCGGGCGGCGTTCTGGATGACGCTGCGGCCCTTGGCCAGGGTAGCGGCCATCAGCACGTTCTCGGTACCGGTCACGCTGACGGTGTCGAAATAGTAGTGGGCGCCGCGCAGGCCGCCGGCCGGCGCCTTGGCCTTGATGTAGCCGCCTTCGACGGTGATCTTGGCACCCATGGCTTCCAGGCCACGCAGGTGCAGATCGACCGGCCGCGAACCGATGGCGCAACCGCCGGGCAGGGCGACTTCCGCCTCGCCGAAGCGGGCGACCATCGGGCCCAGCACCAGGATCGAGGCGCGCATGGTCTTGACCAGCTCATAGGGCGCGACCAGGGTCTTGATGCTGGAGGCATCGACCTCGACGTTGAGCTTTTCACCGATCACCGGCTGGACGCCCATGCGGCCGAACAGCTCGATCATGGTGGTGATGTCGTGCAGGTGCGGCAGGTTGGCGATGGTCACCGGGGTGTCGGCGAGCAGGGTCGCGGCCAGGATCGGCAGGGCGGAGTTCTTGGCCCCAGAAATGCGAATTTCACCGTTCAGGCAGTTGCCGCCGGTAATGATCAGTTTGTCCATAGCGAGTTCTCGGCGCTGCGAATCAGGCGCGTTCGGCCCAGGCAGCACGGGTGAAGAATTTCATGGTGACAGCATGGATGCTGCCATCGGCGATCTGCGGCTGGAGATGGGAGTAGACCTGCTGCTGACGCTTGACCGGGCTGAGTGCCTGGAGCTCGTCGCTGATCAGGTAGAGCTGGAAGTTGCAGCCCTCGCCTTCCACTTCGACCTGGGTATCGGCCAGTTTTGCCTCCAGGAGGCTTTTGACTTCTTGGGCCTGCATGGCGGCACCTCGGCAATCTAGTACAGCCGGCGATCATACAAAAAAACCGGCTGTACGGCGACTGCGATGACCGCTACCCGTGCGCGTCTTCCGCCAGGGGCAGCAGTGCGAGGGCATCCGAGACGTCGGCGATCTGCCGCAACTCGGAAGGCAGGCTGGCGATGGTCAGCGGGCGCCCCGCGGCCTGGGCATCGCGCAGCCAGGCCAGCAACAGCGCGAGGCCCGCACTGTTGGAGCGTTCGACACCGGCGCAGTCGAGCACCAGCGGACCCTTGCCCTGGCCGATCAGCGCCCTGCCCTGCTCGCGCAGGGTGGGCACGTTGGCGTGATCGAGCACGCCCGACAGTTGCAGTCGGGCGCCTTCGCCGGTGATGACGGCGCGACTCACGAACCGACCTTGGCCTTCTGGGCCTCGGGAGAATCCTTGGCCTTGGCCACGGTGCCCGCCCAGTTGTTGATGGTCTTGTCCAGGTCGTTGCCGTTCTCCTGCATCGCCTGGGCGAACTGGTCACGGAACAGCTTGCCGAGGTTCAGGCCATTGATGATGACGTTGCGCACCTTCCACTCATTGCCCTGCTTGACCATGCTGTACTGCACCGGGTACACGGTGCCGTTGTTGCCCTTGACCTCCATGCCCACGCTGGTGCGATCGGGACCGTCGGACGGCCCTTCGGGCAGCACCCGGATCCCCTGGTTGTTGTACTCCAGCAGCGCATTGCCATAGAACTGCATCAGGCTGCGCTTGAAGTTTTCTTGGAAGCGCGCCATCTGCTCGGGCGAGGCGCTGCGGCTGTAGCGCACGGTCATGATGCTGCGCGAGATGCCTTCGGCATCCACCACCGGGCCGAGGATGTTGTTGAGCGACTCGTAGAAGGCTTCCGGGCTGCTGCGATACCGGTCGCGATTGGCCTCGAGGTCGCTGAGCAGCGTGCTGGTGGTCTGCTGGATGACGTCATGGGCCGAGGGCGCCGCCTGGGACACCAGCGGCAGCAGGGCCAGGATCGCGATCACTCCGTGACGAAGTAGCTTGAGCATGGAGAAGCCTCTCATCATTTATTGGCGGAAGAGTCTTTATTGACCGAGTTGAGCAGGAATTTGCCAATCAGGTCTTCGAGAACCAGCGAGGATTGTGTATCTCGAATGGTCGAACCCTCCTTGAGCACCTGCTCGTCACCGCCCACGCTGATGCCGATGTACTTCTCGCCGAGCAGGCCGGCGGTCAGGATCGAGGCGATGGAGTCGGTCGGCAGGTTGTCCACCTGCTTGTCAATCTGCATGGTGACCCGACCGCGGTAGCTGTTGCGGTCGAGATCGATGGCGGTGACCTTGCCGATGGTCACGCCCGACATGGTCACCCGCGATCTCACGGTGAGACCGGCGATGTTGTCGAAGTAGGCATAGACCTTGTAGGTATCGTGATGGTCGCTCATCGTCAGACCGCTTACCCGCAGCGCCAGCAGCAGCAGTGCGAGCACGCCGGCCAGCAGGAAGAGTCCGACACCGATTTCCTGGGTGCGGGTTTGCATCAGAGATCTCCAAACATCAGGGCGGTAAGAATGAAGTCGAGGCCGAGCACGGCAAGCGACGCATAGACGACGGTACGGGTGGTGGCGCGACCGATGCCTTCGGAGGTCGGCTCGCAGTCATACCCCTGGAAGACGGCGACCCAGGTCACCACGAAGGCGAACACCAGGCTCTTGACCACGCCATTGAGCACGTCGCTGAGCATCACGCTGTTCTGCATGGTGGCCCAGAAGGAGCCGTCGTAGACACCGAGCCAGTCGATGGCGACCATGGCCGCGCCCCAGATGCCTACCACGTTGAACATGGCGGCCAGCAGGGGCATGGAAATGAAACCGGCCCAGAAACGCGGCGCGACGATGTACTTGAGCGGATCCACGCCGATCATTTCCAGGCTGGACAGCTGCTCGGTGGATTTCATGTTGCCGATCTCGGCGGTCAAGGCGGAACCCGCCCGGCCGGCGAACAGCAGCGCGGTCACCACCGGGCCAAGTTCGCGCAGCAGGGTCAGGGCCACCATCTGCCCCACGGCCTGCTCGGAACCGTACTTGACCAGGATGTTGTAGCCCTGCAGGGCGATCACCATACCGATGAAGAAGCCCGACACCACAATGATCGGCAGCGACATCACGCCCACCGAATAGAGTTGCTTGCCCAGCAGCTGCAGGCCGTTGCCCACGCCACCGCGACCGAACACCGCCAGCAGCAGGACGATCACCGAGCGGCCGATGGCCGCCACGACGTCCAGCCCGGCTCGGCCCAGCCGACGAATCCGCTCCACGGCGGAGACCTTACGCATCAGTGTTTCCCCAGCAAGGCATCGCGCAGATCCGGCGCGGCATAGTGGAAGGGTACCGGGCCATCGGGGATGCCCTGCATGAACTGGCGAACCCGCGGATCCGGCGATTCGCGCAATTCCTTCGGCGTGCCCTGCCCCAGCACCTTGGTGTCGCCCACCACATAGAGGTAGTCGGCGATGCTGGCGGTCTCGGCCAGGTCGTGGGAGACCACGATGCTGGTCAATCCAAGGGCCTGGTTGAGCAGGCGGATGAGGCGCACCAGCACGCCCATGGCGATAGGGTCCTGGCCGACGAAGGGCTCGTCGTACATGAGGATCTGCGGATCCAGGGCAATGGCCCGCGCCAGGGCGACCCGGCGCTTCATGCCACCCGACAACTCGTCCGGCATCAGTTCGACGGCGCCACGCAACCCCACCGCCTGCAACTTGAGTAAAACGATGTCGCGGATCATCTCCTCGGGCAGCTTGGTGTGCACGCGCAGCGGAAAGGCCACGTTCTCGAACACATCGAGGTCGGTGAACAACGCGCCACTCTGGAACAGCACGCCCATCTGCCGGCGCATCTCGAACAGTTCGCCCCGGGACAGCTGCGGCAGATTGGCGCCATTGACCCAGATCTCGCCGCTGCTCGGCCGCAACTGGGCGGCGATGAGACGCAACAGAGTGGTCTTGCCACTGCCGGACGGTCCCATGATCCCGGTGACCTTGCCCCGCGGGATGCGGATATCGACGCGGTCGTAGATGAGACGCGTGCCGCGCTTGAAGGAAACACCCTTCAACTCCACGGCGTACGGGCTATCGACGGTCATCAAGACTCCTAACGTTCAACTCTGTGCAGGGAGACGCCGCTCCGCCGCTTCAGGGCACGCGGCTCTTGCGTTCGGCGGCCCCGGCAAAAGGGCGGCACTATAGCATTCGTTGCCGATGAGACTTCCAAGCTGCAGGCGGCGTTGCTGAGTGTCGCGGCTTTGCGCATATAATTTCCGATTGTCCTGTCACCTGCCTTCTGACCCATGCCCGACTCAATAGATTTCATCGCCTCCGCCAAGCGCACCATAGATGTAGAGCGAGCGGCCGTGGCCGCCCTGGGCGAGCGCATCGACGCAAGCTTTGCCGCCGCCTGTCGCCGGCTGCTCGCTTGCCGCGGGCGTATCGTGGTCCTGGGCATGGGCAAATCCGGGCATGTCGGCAACAAGATCGCCGCGACCCTTGCCAGTACCGGCAGCCCGGCCTTCTTCGTGCATCCGGCCGAAGCC
Source organism: Pseudomonas sp. 313 (assembly GCF_000316965.1). Lineage (NCBI taxonomy): Bacteria > Pseudomonadati > Pseudomonadota > Gammaproteobacteria > Pseudomonadales > Pseudomonadaceae > Pseudomonas > Pseudomonas sp. 313. Next base: position 6,319 of record NZ_ANBZ01000038.1, on the reverse strand, counting down.
AGCCATGGCGACATGGGCATGATCACCCGCGATGACGTCATCATCGCCATCTCCCAATCGGGCACCTCCAGTGAGATCCTGACCCTGCTGCCGCTGATCAAGCGCCTGGGCGTCCCTTTGATCAGCTTTGCCGGCAATCCCGCCTCGCCGCTGGCCAAGGCCGCGGACGTCAACCTGGACACCAGCGTCGCCACCGAGGCCTGCCCGCTCAATCTGGCACCCACCTCCTCCACGACCGTCGCCTTGGTGCTGGGCGATGCCTTGGCCATCGCCCTGCTCGAGGCCCGTGGCTTCACCGCCGAGGACTTCGCCTTTTCCCACCCGGGCGGCGCCCTGGGCCGGCGCCTGCTGCTCAAGGTGGAAAACGTCATGCATGCCGGCGCCGACCTGCCGCAGGTCGGCGAAGACACCCTGGTGTCCGATGCCCTGCTGGAGATGTCGCGCAAGGGGCTGGGCATGACCAGCGTGCTCGCCGCCGATGGCCGTCTCGCCGGCATCTTCACCGACGGCGATCTGCGTCGTGCCCTGGATCGTGGCATCGATGTGCGCACCACGCCCATCGCAACCGTGATGACCCGCGGTGGTCGAACCGCCAGGGCGCCGATGCTCGCCGCCGAGGCGCTGAAGATCATGGAGGAGCACAAGATCAATGCCCTGGTGGTGATCGATGACGAGCGCCGCCCAATCGGCGCCCTCAACATGGGTGACCTGCTACGCGCCGGGGTGCTGTAGGCCGGGTTATACTGCCCGACTAATACGCCGCACTCTCGTGTTCAACCCGCCGCCCTGGTGCGGCCCACCACAGGTACCCTCATGTTTCGCAGCTTGCGCCGCCCCGTGCTGTTGGTCCTGATCGCCGCCGCGCTCATCGCGATCGGCTACTGGAACATCCTGCCGCAGCGCTTCGTCGATGCTCCGGCCTCGTCGACCCCGCAAGACAGCGCCATCGACGGCTACGCCCTCAATACCCGGACGATCCAGTATCGTCTGGATGGCAAGATCCAGTACGAACTCAAGGCCGAGCGCAGCGAACACGTCAAGGCGACCGACGTCACCCTGGTGACCCGCCCCGACATGCTGGCCTTTCGCGGTACCGACTATCCCTGGCACATTCGCAGTGCCCGCGCCGAGGTCGCCCCCGGTGGCAGTCAGGCGGAGCTGATCGATGACGTGCGCGTCGAGCGTACCGATGAGAAAGGCCGCCCAGTGGTGTTGACCACCACCCGCATGACCGTCTTTCCTGACAAACAATATGCGCAAACCGAGCAAGCCGTTAGAATCGAGGCCGCCAATGGGGTGACCACGGCCAATGGCATGAAAGCGTATCTAGAAGACGGCAGAATGCTCCTGCTGTCCAACGTAAGAGGCCAGCATGAGGTTCGTTAAAACCCTCCCCTTCCTGTTCACCCTCGGCGCCACCCTTGGCAGTGCCGCGGCTTGGGCCCTGCCGACCGATCGCACCCAGCCGATCCGTGTGCAGGCCGACAGCGCCGAGCTCGACGACAAGCAGGGCGTGGCCGTGTACCGCGGAGACGTGGTCATCACCCAGGGCAGCATGAAGATCACCGGCAATACGGTGACCCTGACCCAGGACAACCAGGGCAACATCAAGGTCGCCACCGCAGTGGGCAAGCCAGCCTACTACGAGCAGAAGCCTTCGGCGGACAAGGACATCGTCAAGGCCTATGGTCTGACCATCCAGTATTTCGCCCAGGAAAATCGCATCATTCTGATCGACCAGGCCAAGGTGGTCCAACAGGGCAACACCTTCGAAGGCGAGAAGATCGTCTACGACACCCAGCGCCAGATCGTCAACGCCGGTCGCGCCAATGGCAGCAAGGTCACCACGCCGCGGCCGCGGATCGACATGGTCATCCAGCCCAAGGATCAGCAGCAGTCGGGGCAGGGACAATGACGGTTACGCTCAAAGCCCAGCATCTGGCCAAGAGCTACAAGGGTCGTCAGGTCGTTCGCGACGTCAGCGTCAGCATCGACAGCGGTCAGATCGTCGGCCTGCTCGGTCCGAACGGCGCCGGCAAGACCACCTGCTTCTACATGATCGTCGGCCTGGTCAAGGCCGATCAGGGTCGCGTGCTGATCGACGATCAGGACGTCACCGCCCTGCCCATGCACGGTCGTGCCCGCGCCGGGATCGGCTACCTGCCCCAGGAAGCCTCGATCTTTCGCAAGCTGACCGTGGCCGACAACATCCTCGGCATCCTGGAAACCCGCAAGGACCTGGACAAGGCCGGCCGCCTGCGCGAGCTGGAAAGCCTGTTGCAGGAATTCCACATCACCCATATCCGCGACAACCGCGGCATGAGCCTGTCGGGTGGCGAGCGTCGCCGTGTCGAGATCGCCCGCGCCCTGGCCACCGCGCCCAAGTTCATCCTGCTGGACGAACCCTTCGCCGGTGTGGACCCCATCTCGGTGGGTGACATCAAGCAGATCATCCGCCACCTCAAGGCCAAGGGTATCGGTGTGCTCATCACCGACCACAACGTGCGGGAAACCCTGACCATCTGCGAAACGGCCTACATCGTCAACGATGGCCAGCTCATCGCCGAGGGTACCGCCGAAGAAGTCCTCGCCAACGATCTGGTGAAGGAAGTCTATCTGGGTCACGAATTCCGCCTCTAGGCAAACCCGGGGAAACAAGGCATATAATTTGCTAACGCTCGCAGGGTTCGCGAGGTTCGGTGGCGCTGTTCGCGTCGGTAGACAAGGTGTATTTCCGCAGCCATGAAACCATCGCTAGTCCTCAAGATGGGCCAGCAGCTGACGATGACGCCGCAGCTGCAACAAGCCATACGTCTGCTCCAGCTCTCGACGCTCGACTTGCAGCAGGAGATCCAGGAAGCCCTGGAATCCAATCCGATGCTGGAACGCCAGGAAGAAGGCGAAGACTTCGACCAGAGCGAAGCCTCGGGCGAAGGCGATGAGAGCTCAGGCTCCGGCACCATGGAAACCACCTTCAAGGAAACCTCGGTCGCCACCAACGAGATGGCCGACGAATCCGAGTGGAGCGAGCGCATCCCCAGCGACAGCGAGCTGCCGGTCGATACCGCCTGGGAAGACATCTACCAGACCAGCGCCAGCAGCCTGCCCAGCAATGACGACGACGAGTGGGACTTCACCACCCGTACCTCCGCCGGCGAGAGCCTGCAGACCCACCTGCTCTGGCAGTTGAACCTGGCGCCCATGTCGGATCTCGACCGCCTGATCGCCCTGGCGATCATCGACGGCATCGACACCGACGGCTATCTGCAGGAAAGCCTGGAAGACATCCATGCCTCCCTCGACCCCGAGCTGGAAGTCGATCTCGACGAGGTCGAGGTGGTGCTCAGACGCGTCCAGCAATTCGAGCCCGCCGGCGTCGCCGCGCGCAACTTGCGCGAATGCCTGCTGATCCAGCTGGCCCAGCTGCCCGCCACCCTGCCCCTGCTCGGCGAAGCCAAGCGCCTGGTTGGCGACTACCTGGATCTGCTCGGCAGCCGTGACTATGCGCAGTTGATGCGGCGCATGAAGATCAAGGAAGACGAGCTCAAGCCGATCATCGAGCTGATCCAGACCCTGCACCCGCGTCCCGGCTCGCAGATCGAATCCGGCGAAGCCGAATACGTGGTGCCGGACGTCATCGTGCGCAAGCACAACGAGCGTTGGCTGGTGGAGCTCAATCAGGAAGCCGTACCGCGCCTGCGGGTCAATCCCCAGTACGCCGGTTTCGTCAAACGCGCCGACAGCAGCGCCGACAACACCTACATGCGCAACCAGCTCCAGGAAGCGCGCTGGTTCATCAAGAGCCTGCAGAGCCGCAACGAGACCCTGATGAAGGTGGCGACCCAGATCGTCGAGCACCAGCGGGGTTTTCTCGAATATGGCGAAGAGGCCATGAAGCCGTTGGTCCTGCACGACATCGCCGAGGCGGTGGGCATGCACGAGTCGACCATCTCCCGGGTGACCACCCAGAAATTCATGCACACCCCGCGTGGCATCTACGAACTCAAGTACTTCTTCTCCAGCCACGTCAGCACCGCCGAGGGCGGCGAATGCTCCTCCACCGCGATCCGCGCGATCATCAAGAAATTGGTGGCGGCGGAAAACGCGAAAAAGCCGTTGAGTGACAGCAAGATCGCTGGTTTACTGGAATCGCAAGGTATACAAGTCGCTCGTCGCACGGTGGCTAAGTATCGGGAATCCCTGGGTATCGCTCCGTCCAGCGAACGCAAGCGTCTCCTATGACGCGTCCTGATGTGTGACCGTGCCTCGATCGACCCGTGTCATGTCGGCGAGCAGCTTCGCCGATCGCAGCCCGGCAATAAGGAGAAGCGGTATGCAAGTCAACATCAGTGGCCATCAGCTTGAAGTGACGGAAGCCCTGCGTGACTACATCGGCGAGAAACTCGCCCGCCTCGAACGGCACTTCGATCGCATCACCAACGTCCAGGTCATCCTGGAAGTGGACAAGCTCAAGCAAAAGGCCGAAGCCACCCTGCACGTCTCCGGCGCTGCGGTGGTCGCCAACGCCGAGCACGACGACATGTATGCCGCCATCGATCTCCTGGCCGACAAGCTCGACCGCCAACTGATTAAACACAAGGAAAAATCGATCGAACGCCAGCAGGGCATTGGCGTCCGCTGAGGTTCGATCGCCGCTTTATGATCAAACTCGAAAACATCCTGACCCCCGGCCGTACCCAGACGGGTGCGCCGGGTGGCAGCAAAGCCGCCGTATTGGAACGCATCGCCGAGCTGGCCGCGCAGGAACTGCCCGGCCATGATGCGGCGCACATCCATGAATGCCTGATGGCGCGCGAACGCCTGGGCTCCACTGGGTTCGGCAATGGCATCGCCATTCCCCACTGCCGCCTGGCGGGTCTGCAGCAACCGCTGTGCGTACTCTTCCACCTGCAGCAGCCGGTGGACTTCGATTCCCTGGACGGCGCCCCGGTAGACCTGGTGTTCGTCCTGCTGGTCCCGGAAGCGGCCACCGAACAACACCTCACCCTGCTACGCCAGATCGCCGGCATCCTGGATCGCGCCGACATCCGCGACCGACTGCGCAAGGCCAAGGACAGCCAGGCGCTCTATCAGATCGTCGTCGAGGCCCAGAGCGGACACTGACATGCACCTCATCATCGTGAGCGGACGTTCCGGGTCGGGCAAGAGTACGGCGCTCAACGTGCTTGAGGACAATGGCTTCTATTGCATCGACAACCTGCCGGCCAGTCTGCTACCCGAGCTGGCCCAGCACGCCCTGACCGACATGGAGCGGCCCCAGCCCAAGGTCGCCCTGTCCATCGATGCACGCAACCTGCCCAGCCAGTTGCAGCGCTTTCCCGAATTGCTCGAACAGGTACGCAGCCGCAACATCCGCTGTGACATCCTCTATCTGGATGCCGATGACCAGACGCTGCTCAAGCGCTTTTCCGAGACGCGCCGCCGGCATCCGCTATCCAACCAGGAAAGATCCCTGGCCGAGGCCATTCACGACGAACAGGTGCTGCTGTCGCCCATCGCCGATCTGTCCGACCTGAAGATCGATACCACCCACCTGAATCTCTATCAGCTGCGCGACATCCTCAAGTTGCGCCTGCTGAACGCGCCGGAGCCGGGTACCGCCTACCTGGTCGAGTCCTTTGGCTTCAAGCGCGGCCTGCCGGTGGATGCCGACATGGTCTTCGATGTGCGCTTCCTGCCCAATCCCTATTGGAAACCGGACCTGCGCGACTTTTCCGGACTGGACGCCCCGGTGCGGGAGTATCTCGAGCAACAGCCCGAGGTAGAGACCCTGTACAATGACATCCGCGATTACCTGGTGAAGTGGCTGCCGCGTTTCGCCGCCAACAACAGGTCCTATGTGACCGTGGCCATCGGCTGTACCGGTGGTCATCACCGTTCGGTCTATCTGGCCGATCGCCTGGGTCGCGAACTCAAAGACCTGCTCAAGAACGTCCAGATTCGTCACCGCGATCTCTGACGCCCGTTTCGTTTCGACAAGGACAGACTCAATGCCTGCCCAACAGATCACCATCATCAACAAGCTGGGTCTGCACGCCCGTGCCGCCGCCAAGTTCGTCGGCGTGGCTGGCCGCTATCCCGCCAGCGTTCGCGTCGGCCGTAGTGGCGAGTCGCCGGTCGATGGCAAGAGCATCATGGCGGTCATGATGCTGGCCGCCGGCAAGGGCACGGTGCTGCAACTGGAAACCGAAGGTGAACAGAGCGACGAGGCCATGCGCGCCCTGATCGAGCTGATCAACAATTACTTCGACGAGGGTGAGTGATAAGCACCCTGCTCCAGCCGTATCCCATAAAAAAA
>NZ_ANBZ01000037.1:0-57039 GCF_000316965.1 Pseudomonas sp. 313 | reverse complement strand
AATGGAGAAATATTTCGGGAAGCTGCGAGAAGTACGAATCTCCCTTGCTTAAGAATCTTTGAGGGCTTGACCTTCCAGCTCACGCTTCAGAAAAGTCCAGTCGACCAAAGCTTCCAACGTCGGGCCGAGCGCGAGGCCAAGTTCGCCGAGAGCGTATTCCACCTTCGGTGGCACTTGTGGAAAGAGCGTCCGCGTGACGATCCCGTCTTTCTCTAATTCCTTGAGCTGCTGGATCAGCATCTTCTGGTTCACGCCTTCAACCCGGCGCTGAAGCTCGGAGAAACGTAACGGGCCTTTGGCTGCGAATAGCTGGACAATGATGACCATCTTCCACTTTCCCTCCAGAACCCGGAGCGCTTCGCTCGTTGCGGCTGCCCAGACAAGCTGTTGCTTGGGGTCCTCACACTTCCAATCTCTATCCAATGCCACCTTACCCACCTTTTGGTGGGTATCCCACCTTTTAGTGGGTTCTTGCCTGAATTATACATAGTACCTAGTGTAGGAGCATTAGCAAACTAGAGGTATTGCATGAATACTCCACTCAAGCTGCTCAACGCCGCCAATGAAAACGACACTCTCACGTTCCAGGATACCGCGCGCATCAGGCGATCCTTTCGTGGATTTCTCGATACGCCCATACCGGACACAGTTTTGCAGGACGTATTGCACGATGCGCAATGCGCCCCGTCCAACTGCAACACCCAGCCGTGGAGTGTCCACATCGTTTCAGGTGCCAAGCTGGCCGGACTTTCCGAAATCATCCATTCAAAGAACGATATGGGCGAATTCACACCGGACTTCACGTTTGAGATGAGCGAGTTTTACGGCTCGTACGGCGAGCGAAAGGACGCCCAAGGGAAAGCGTACTACGAGGCGATGAACGTCATGAGGGCAGACAAGGAGGGCCGCAAACGTGCTGCCGCAATGAACTACTCATTCTTCAACGCACCGCATGTCGCGCTGCTGTTCATGCCTTCCTTCGGTGACAATGTCCGCGTGGCTGGAGACATCGGAATGTACGGGCAAACGTTCCTGCTGTCGCTGGCGGCTCGTGGTCTCGGCGGTATTCCACAGACGTCGCTAGGCTTCTTCGCGGGAACAATCCGAGAGTATCTCGGTATCCCGGATGAGCTAAAAATGCTCTTCGGCATTTCCTTCGGCTACCCCGACGAAGAGGCGCCGGGGAATCGTATGAGAATGGACCGTGTCCCCGTTTCCGAGAGCGTCACCTTCCATCGCTGAGTGCTATGTACAGAGTCGCTTTTTGAGGGATGTCGTCTATTCCGAGCACCGGCAAAAAGTCCGAAACCAGTCACCACTATCACGAGGATAATCACTGTGAAGATCGGCATTCTGGGTACTGGCCATATAGGGAAAACACTGGTCCAAAAGCTGAGCGCGGTAGGTCATGACGTAAAGGTGGCCAACTCACGCGGACCTGAGACGGTAGATCCTGAACTGCTTGCATGTGGTGCCCGCGCCGCCACCTCGACCGGGGCGGTCGCTGACGTAGACGTCGTCATCCTGTCGATACCTCTCGCCGCGATCCCGAAGATTGCTTCGTTAGTATCGCGGCTTCCTGACGAAACTGTCGTAATCGACACGTCCAACTATTATCCGTTCCGAGACGAAAAGATCGAGGCTATCGAGGGCGGTCAGGTTGAAAGCGTCTGGGTTGCCGAACAGCTCGGTCGACCAATTGCCAAGGCATGGAATGCAATTGGCTCAGCTTCCTTCGCCAAGAAGAGCAAGCCGGAGGGAGCCTCTCACCGAATTGCGATCCCTGTTGCAGCTGACAGGGACAGGGATCGCGCCATCGCCATGGCCCTGGTTAATGATAGTGGCCTGGATGCCTACGACGCGGGCTCGCTCGCAGACTCCTGGCGTCAGCAGCCGGGCGCGCCGGTCTATTGTACGGACCTGACGCTTCCTGAGTTACGCCCGGCTCTAGACGCTGCCGAACGCGAAAGGCTGCCGAAGCGCCGGGACCTCGGAGTTGCCGTAATTCAGGAGCGGCTCGGCGACGGCACTACCAATCCGGATGAGGACTGGGGTGTACGTTTGCTCCGTGCCATCAACATGTAACGATGCCATTAAGGCGACTAGGACACTTTGTCGCCAACGGTAGCCAGATGGCGAGGGCACTGGGCCCCTGCCACCATCCGTGTGTCAGCCTCGCAAGCTGTTGGCGGATCACCCAAGCCGTCCGGCGGCTTCAGGCATCCAAGAGCAGCAAGAAACGACATGACCACTAGACAGATGCTCATCGGAATGGTTTTCGGTAATGGCTATGGCTCTCAGGCGGGAGCTTGGCGGTGGCCGGGCGTTGATGCCACGAACTTCACGAACTTCGATAACTTAGTCCGCTACGCCCAGCAAGCTGAGCGCGGCAAATTTCAGTTCCTGTTCATGCCTGACTTCCCAGCGTTGAAGGCCGACATCGCCACTGACGCGCAGCATGTCCACATGGAGCCTATGATGACGCTCGCAGCGGTCGCGCGCGGGACCGAGCGGATAGGGCTGGTAGCGACAGGATCGACGACTTTCACCGAACCCTTCAACCTTGCGCGTCAGTTCAAGGCACTCGACCTGATGAGCCGCGGGCGGGCGGGCTGGAACGCGGTACCGACGAGCGACCCGATGGTAGCCGCAAATTACGGACGCGACTTGCCGCCGCGTGCGGAAAAATACGAGCGGCTACACGAGGTTATTCAGCTCGTCCAAGCACTGTGGGGCAGCTGGGGTCGTGACGCCTGGCTCCACGACAAGGAGGCTGGCCTATTCGCGAACTTGTCCGAGATTCGGCCGGTTAACCTACGCGGGCAACATGTAAGCTCCACCGGTCCGCTCGTACTCCCTCCGTCCGAACAAGGACAACCGGTAATCTTCCAGGCAGGCGGCGGCGAGCAGGGACAGGAGGTCGCGGGGCGTTATGCCAGCGGTGTGATTGGTGCGGTCTTCACGATCGAGGAAGCACGCGACGAGCGTATGGCGTTGCGAGCAGCGGCCGAACGCGCGGGACGCGATCCTGACGAGGTCAAATTTTTTGCAGGCCTCATGACGACCATCGCAGCAGATCGCCGTGCAGGGCTGAATCGTCGCATCGCAATGAACGGAAACGTTCTTGCACAAAGCCTCGGCTATCTCGGTCGGTTGCTCGGGCTTCCGCTTAAGCATGCTCCCCTTGATGAGCCCCTGTCGCCTGAACAGCTCGCCCAAGCCAAGCCATCACCATATGATCCCCGTTCCGAAAACGCTTTAAAGATCGCCAAAGAAGGCTGGACGCTGCGTGACGTCCTGGCGCACGGTGTCATTGACTACCACCCGACGGTCGTAGGTCCACCGGTTGAAGTCGCCAACCACATGCAAAAGTGGTTCGAGGCCGAAGCTGTAGACGGTTTCTGGTTATGCCCGGACGTCTTTGAAGACGGGTTGCCCCCGCTTGTCGACGAAGTGATACCGCTTCTTCAGGATCGCGGCCTGTTTCATTGGGATTATGAGGGAACTACGCTCCGCGATCATCTTGATGTACCTGGTCAATACGGGCGCGATCCTCGTCTCTAATGCCGCTTGCAGCTACGAGGGAGGCAAGTTCGCTTCAAGACTAGCTGCAAAAATGCCGGGAGCAGAGGTCAGCGAGCTGTGCCCGTTTGACCTTCGGACGTCTGCTTTGGCCGACTTCTGCCAGTGCTGACCGGCAGCTTTGGGTCGGATAGCGACGGCCCCGCAGCCGTCGCCAGGTCATGCGGCTAAACCTCTGTCTGCTCGGCCATCTCCAGAGCGTCGTCTACCTCGATGCCAAGGTACCTGACAGTGCTTTCCAGCTTCGTATGGCCCAGTAAGAGCTGTACGGCCCTGAGGTTCTTGGTCCTGCGGTAGATCAGCGACGCCTTGGTTCGCCTCAGGGTATGGGTTCCGTACAAGGCTGGATCCAGACCAACCGCTGTCACCCAGGCTTTGACGATCCGTGCGCACTGTCGGGTGGACATATGCTCGGAGTGGGCAGGCCTACTTGGGAAGAGGAAGTTCTCGCTTCGAAGCTTGGCACGGCCTATCCAAGCCTCCACAGCTGAGCGTGTCTGCTCTGTGATCTCAAACTGCACCGGAAGGTGAGTTTTTAGCTGCATCACGATAGCTGTCGGTGAGACATGCCCCCGTGGGCTATGTCCCGCACGCGCAGCCTGGTGAGGTCACAGGCGCGCAGCTTGCTATCGATTGCCAGGTCAAATAGAGCCAAGTCCCTGGTTTTCTCCGCAAGCTGGAGTCTGACGCGGATAGCCCAGATATCCCTAATCCGGAGCGGGGCTTTCTGACCAACGAGCTTTCCCTTGTTCCAAGGCTCGTGACTAACGACTGCTATCGCTTTCATGGCTTGTTCTCCTCAGTTAGGGAGTACAAGCATGGGCCCGACCATGGGACGGAGCTATCCGACACATCGGCCGGACGCCGAGGCGGAAACGGCCAAAAAAACGGTCGTCCGATATAGGTGCTTTGCTTGCCAGCAGGACTCTGGGGACAACTCGAAAGGTGAACGGGTCCGCACCTTACCCCGCAACGCCTGCTTTCTAGCTAAGCCTTGTGGGGCAGAGCAATTTACAGCGGTAATCCAGCCTCACTTGCAGCACTAGGCAACGTCCAAATGACTGCGAGCTGTTTGACGCGATCTTGGGTAAGTCTCGTCCAGCATGGGGTTGCAGATTAATTGCCGCTATGACGCGCCAAGTCGGACATTCGAACTACTGCTTTCCGAGAATATGTGTCCGTCGTCGCCAGGTCGTGACCTTGCGTAAAAGACGAGAGAGTTGCTCGACCGAGTAAGGCTTGTTGAGCAGCTCGAAGCCGTACGTGCCATTTTGCGCCAGGACATGGCTGTAGCCGGAGGTAAGCAGCACCGGTAGGTCATGATGGTCCTCGCGGATTCGATGCGCGAGATCGATGCCACTCATGCCCGGCATCACTACATCCGAAAACACGACATCGAATCGCTCAGCATTTTTCCTGAGCTCTGCCAGCGCCTCTTCCGCATTGGCAGCCAATACAGTGACATAACCTAGGTCGGTCAGCGCCTGTACGGCAACGTTGCCTACGTCGGTATTGTCCTCAACGACGAGTACGCGGGTACCCTGACCGTCTACCAGGGCTTCTGGCTCCGCTGTACCGATGGTCGGCAGAAATCCTACTGCGTGAGGAAGATAAAGCGTAAAGGTGGTGCCACGACCTAACTCGCTTTTGACGTCAACCTCACCACCGGACTGCTTGGCAAATCCGAACACCTGAGAGAGACCTAGGCCCGTTCCGTGACCGATCTCCTTGGTAGTAAAGAAGGGCTCGAAGATCTGCGCAAGATGCTCGTCTGCAATGCCGCTACCAGTGTCACTGATCGAGACCGCAACATAGTCACCTTGAACGGATGGATGTCTCCGGATCGCCGGCATCATCTCAACCCTATTTACGCTGATGGTGAGCTGGCCCTCACCGTTCATGGCATCGCGAGCATTCACGACCATGTTGACTAGGGCGGTATCAAACTGGTTTAGGTCAGCGCTGATATAGGAGGTCTGGCCGGGAAGCTCAGTCACGATTCTAATGCGCTGGCCGATGAGGGTTCCCAGCATGCTCGTCAAGGCATGGACGCTGTCGCACACATCAAACATCTCAGGGTTGAGCTTCTGCCGGCGCGCGAACGCCAAGAGCTGGCTGGTCACCTTCGAGGCTCGATCCACCGTCTCCGAGATGGCCGCAATGTAGCGCGCGTTACGGTCAGGCGCGAGATTAGGGCGTTTGAGCAGGTCAGTGGAGGCTCTGATCACGGTAAGCAGGTTATTGAAGTCGTGAGCTACTCCCCCCGTGAGCTGACCTATCGCCTCAATCTTCTGCGATTGGCGTAGCGCTTCCTGGGTAAGTCCTAACTCGGTTTCTGCATGCACGCGCGCCGAGATATCACGGGCGTAGTGAAACGCGCCCAGAATGCGGCCTTGGAGATCACGCAAGGGCGAGTAGGAAAACTCCCAGTGACGTACGCCAAGACGGGCATCACCGAAGACTTCCGTAACCGTATAGGACTCCCCCATCAAAGCGCGTGTCATGAAGCTGCGCATCACCAATGCTTGATCGGGCGGGAGTAGGTCGGGAAACACATCGCCTATCTGCATCCGGTAGCCGAACATGCGATAAAACTCATCACTGTGCGCTTGGTTGAAGGCAATGAGGCGTAGCTCAGTGTCAAACGCACAAATGGGGTCAGTGGATGATTGGATGATGTCCCGTGACAGCTGCAGCTCCGCAGTGCGCTGTCGGACCTGCTGCTCTAGCGTCTCGTTTAGACGGCGCAAAGCTTCATCTGCGCGGACCCGCCCGGTGGCATCGGTGACATGGTGAACGACCGCCACCACTTCACCCTCTTTACCGATAACAGGGGCGTTGACCGGTTCCCACCAGCGCTCTTCGAAGCCTCCTGAATCAAGAGGAACATCGTACTTCTGATCTGGCATCCGATCCGGCGCTTTGGTAGCGATCGCGCGCTCAATAGAGGCGCGCAAGTTCGTGACACCCGTAGCCATGGGATCAGCGGGGTTGTCGGGCATAGCGTCAAACAAGCCGCTACCGACCAGCCTGGCTCGTGTTTGTAGGGTCGCCGCCAAGTAGGCGTCATTGACGTCAATAATGGTGAACCGCGGACTGTCAACGTCCACCACTAGCATGGGGGCCGGTGCTGTTGAGAAGAGCACCTGACGGTCAAGGGCAGCGGTTGAGTCCAGTGGCCCGCTTGGCGAGTAGGCGCTATGTTCAGACATGCTCTTGGCTGTGCTGCGTCGAGGGCATGTCGGTAACTAGGCGATCGACTTGGCGCTCATCGTGCTGCAAAAGCCGAAGGGCTGCCCGGACAACCTCGCTGGCGCTGGCGAATCGGCCAGAATGCAAGCATGCCCGTATCAAGGCATCTTGTTCCGGGGTGATAGAGACGGTGAGGGTTCGACGGATAGGCATTCGTTATCGTGCGTTTTAAGACACTTTCTTACAAGCAGGATATCGAGCGCTGGTCGGGGGAACAGGACCGTACAGCCTGCGACGGAGGAGTGGTGCTTTCGAAACCGTTCAGGCACCCAGATACCCCGTACAACTGATTAAGGCTGACCTCCTCGCCAATGGTGTTTCACGCACCAGCCTCGAAATGATCGCTAGAGATTGTGGGGTCACTCGTGGAGCAGTGTATTGGCATTTCCAAGACAAGGTGCAGCTGGTCCTTGAGATGCTCAATCGCATCCGCATTCCACTCGACGAAGTGACCCAGCAGTTGCATGTGAATGAGGAGGGCGATTGTCTCAGGAGGCTGTATGAACTGAGCGTCGAGTGCATGGAGAAGTTCGTGCAGCCGGGGCGGGAGCGTCGTGTTATGACGATCCTTGTGCACCGATGCGAATTCACTGCGGAACTGCATGAAGTTGAACAGCGTGAGAGTGCCTTGACCCGCGAATTTGTAGCGCTCGTCGAAAGCCTCTTCGACGGCCAACAGCAACGCCTGCAAGCCGGGGTGACGCCGAGAAACGCCAGCCTACAGCTGCATAGCCTGTTTTGCGGCACGCTGGCTAGCATCCTTCGTGACTAAGACATCTTTGCGCCGCTCATGGATGTGCGACTGATCTTCACGCTTTACTTCAGGTCGCTGGTAAAAGACTTGCCATAACGGGTGGCGAGCGGTGCGCCAGTGGCGCAAGCGACCGGCCTTGAAGCCTTGCCACCGCGGGTTGCGTCACCGAACTGCCCTGGAATTTAGTTTTCCGCCTTCGGGGGGCGTTCCAGTAGGGCGATCCCCCTTTTCGGGCAGCGACCCGCACAATTTCGGGACGCTACCGCGTTCAGGCTGGCGCGCTCCCGGTCGCTACTTGAAGCTAGGGGTGTAATATCACCGCCTGGCCGTCGGGTAGGCCACCCACCCCCACTACCGGAACCTGACCCTTGCCCATTCCGGCCTGTTGCAGCGCCATGACGGCGCCGATGGCCATCTCGTCGTTATTGGCGACGATGGCGTAGAAGCGGGTCCCAGCGGTCAACAAATTGCTAGTCAGGTCCATGCCCTTGCTGCGATCCCAATCGGCGTTCTGCTGGGCGACCAGCTTGGTGTCGGGGGAAGGCCTTGAGGGCTTCCTTGAGACCCTCGGAGCGGCCGCGGGTGGCGTTCTGGGTCAGCTCGCCCATGGTCACGGCGATGCTGCCCTTGCCGTTCAGCTGCTTGGCGATAAACTGCCCCTACGACTGCCCCGCCTGCAGATCGTCCGAAGCGACGGCGACCACTCCGGCGGGCAGCTTGGGATCGTCCGGGCGCCGGTTGACGTATACCAGCGGAACCTTCTCGATGGTGGCGGCGCGGGTGATGTTGACGGTGGCGGCGGCGGTGTCCACCGGCAGCACGATCACGGCGTCCACGTTCTGCGCCAGGAAGTTCTGCACTTGGTTCAGCTGGCGGACGACGTCGCCCTGGGCATCGACGAAGGCGCGCATCTCGGCCAGGTACGCGTCGCGCAGCAGTTCGGCGTCGGAGCGCTGGGTGGTCTGGCTGATTCCTGCGACACCGTAGCAGACCAGCTCGCTGGTCCGGGCATCCCCGGCGGTCAGCATCCTCGCGCTGCCGAACACCTCACCGCGCACGTCGCAGCTGTACACCGCTTGGAAGTTGGCCTCGGCGGTGGCAATGGCGCCATTGTCGTAGCGGATGGTGACGACGGCGGTATTCAGTAGGCCCTTGTCGCGGAAGTCCGGGCGCACCAGGGCGTCAGCGACCGCGTACACCTGGGTCGGCCGGGCGCCCGGATTGAAGAAGTTAAGGGTGTCGAAGTCGTGGATCAGGGTTTCCAGGAAGATGGTCGAGGGCTTCACCGCCGCCGGGTTATGGAGCGCCGGATTGCGGGTGAGCGAGCGCAGCAGCTGGGGGGGCCGACACGTCCCTGGGTGATCAGCTCACGGGCGGTTCGCAAGCTGGTGGCGAGTCGCCGGTTGAAACCCACCTGCAGGGCGACGCCAGCTTCAGCGCAGGCGGCGATGGCCCGGTCTGCCTCTTCCAGGATCACGGCCATGGGCTTTTCGCAGAACACCGTCTGGCCGGCCCGGGCGGCGGCCACCACCAGCTCGGTCGAGAGCTTCTACAATGACAGGGTTGTCGAAGACGCAGCATGCAGCCGCTCGATGTCCTGCCGGGGTGGAGCACCAAACAAACGTCGATATTCTCGGCTGAACTGCGACGGGCTTTCATAGCCAACCGCGAACCCTGCCTTGCCTGCTGTCGCGCCCCCTATCAGCATCAGGCGGCGTGCTTCCTGTAATCGCAACTGCTTCTGATATTCGAGGGGCGTCATGCCTGTGATGCCTTTAAAATGCGCGTGAAGCGAAGATGTACTCATGCCAGCCTCGACGGCAATATCTTCAATCCTGATCTGACTGTCGAAGCGCTGCCGAATTGCGCCAATGGCGCGACCTACCTGGTTGACATGGCTGCCGGCCATTGCGACGTGTCGCAGCATCGGCCCATGCGGGCCGATGAGTAGCCGGTAAAGGATCTCACGCTCAATGAGCGGAGCCAGCGCCCGGATTGTCTCAGGCCGGTCGAGGAGTCGAACAAGTCTGCAAACTGCTTCGATAAGATCCGGATCACTTGGGTACACCCCAATTGCTGGTAAGTCGACGCGGGGCGCTGTACCGCTTTCTGCCATCATCAGCTCTGTGAGAAGCGCGGGATCGAATCCGAGTTTGCAGCAGAGGTAGGGCAGGTCTGGACTGGCATCGGTGACGTGACACAACAGAGGCATGTCGACGGAAACCACCAAATAGTGCGCCGCGTCGTAGACCACACTACGCTCGCCCATCGAAACGCGGTTAGACCCTTGGGCTATCAGACATAGCCCGGCCTCATAGACGACAGGTGTCGGAACGCTAGGGCGATCTACATAGACCAACGACAAGCGTGGTATGGCTGTGGCGCAAAGGCCCGTATCAGGGGCATGGCGATAGATTGCCTGCGCGAGTTCCTTCATCCTATCCATGAAGCTACCTCTGAGCTCAAATCGACGCGCTAGCCAGTGCTGCTCGTAATCTTAGAGGATTGTGCAAAGATTTCGTAGGATCGCGCTACCGCGTTCAGAAAACTAAGTGACATTCTGATTCCGTCATTTGAAGACGGAGATAGCGAATCATGACCTCAAAAATCGATAAGGTTGTACTCATCACTGGCGCATCGAGTGGCATCGGCGAGGCTACGACGCGGGAGCTTGCGGCGGCGGGCGCTCGGCTTTTCATTGGTGCGCGTCGTGGCACACGGTTGAAGGCGCTCGCAGACGAGCTTGGGGATAGCGTTGCCTGGCGTGAGCTCGACGTGACTGATGCTGCTGCATTCGACGCGTTCGCCGAAGCCGCA
Source organism: Pseudomonas sp. 313 (assembly GCF_000316965.1). Lineage (NCBI taxonomy): Bacteria > Pseudomonadati > Pseudomonadota > Gammaproteobacteria > Pseudomonadales > Pseudomonadaceae > Pseudomonas > Pseudomonas sp. 313. The sequence goes on along the minus strand of NZ_ANBZ01000037.1, from coordinate 46,634 downwards.
AAGGAGCGCTTCGGTCGGATCGACGCCCTGGTCAACAATGCAGGCGTCATGCCGCTATCGATGCTCGCGGCGCTCAAGAGAGACGAGTGGAAGCGGATGATCGACGTGAATATTCACGGCGTTCTCAACGGCATAGCGGCCGTACTGCCTGGGTTCATCATGCAAAAGAACGGACATATCATTAACGTTGCGTCAGTTGCAGCACGCATGGTGATACCGTCGTCTTCTGTCTATTCCGCGACCAAACATGCTGTACGTGTGATAACCGAAGGGTTGCGCCAAGAGCATGACATGATTCGCACGACGATCATCTCGCCCGGACCTACCGTAACCGAGCTTGGCCATGACGTCACTGACCCCAATATTACCGCAATGATCAAAGCGTCAATGCCGCAGGGACTATCTCCTAATGTAATTGCACGAGCGATCCGCTATGCGCTAGAGCAGCCAGACGACGTCGATGTCAACGAGCTCGTCATACGTCCAACGGCCTGGGCAATGTAGGGTTGGAAAGAGGTTTGGCAGAGATCTTCATGAGTTCCGCCAGCCCACCGTTGTTCCTGACGTCAGGTTCGACGGTGTCTACGATCTGCCGCTCGATGAATCGACCGAAGCCCCGGCAAGTGCAGAGACGCTCGCTAGTGGCGAGGGAGGCGCGTTCGCGTTTGCAGTCTTTTCGATGGCTGTCATATCGAAGGCTTTGAAAATTAGCCCCTGTAAACTGAGATATCCATGCGCCGTACGAAGGAAGACGCTGAGAATATTCGGCAGACCATTCTGGATGCAGCTGAAGCGTTATTTTTCACCAATGGTGTATCGCGCACCAGCCTTGAAATGATCGCCAGAGATTGCGGAGTCACTCGAGGAGCAGTGTATTGGCACTTCAAGGACAAGGCCCAACTTCTCCGTGAGTTATTCGACCGAATCCGCATTCCGCTCGACAAAGTCAACCAGCAATTGCTTGCGGATGGAGAGGGCGACTGCTTGATGAGGCTGTACGAACTGTGCGTCGAATGCATGGAAAAGTTCGTTCAGCCGGGACGGGAGCGTCGGGTCATGACCATCCTTGTGCACCGCTACGAGCTAACTCAGGACATACATGAATTTGAGCAGCGGGAGAATGCCTTGACCCGTGAATTCGTAGCGCTCCTCGAACGCCTCTTCGACGGCCAACAGCAGCGCCTGCAGGTCGGGATCACACCGAGAAGTGCCAGCCTACAGCTGCATAGCTTCTTTTTCGGCACCTTGGCTAGCATCCTTCGTGACCGAGAGGTCTTCGAGCCGCTCCTGGATGTTCGGCTGACCTTCAACCTCTACTTCAGGTCGCTGGTGAAAGACTGGTCTTGAGGGCAAATGGCCGGGGCGACACCGGCCTGGCAGCGGCCGGTGTCGCCCGGTATTAGACAGCCGTAATTGTCGACCTTCCTATTGTTAGAGTCGATGCCGTGGTGTCGCGGGAAGTCTTCTTCCACCTTCTAAGGGCTCTCCTGCGGCGCGATCTGTTGCCGCCACCACCGACGCACATTCACTACCTGTCCGTAGTAAGCCGAGGGCTTCGTCGCGACCGCCCTGCTGCGTAACGGCGTGACGCCCAGCTTCCGCCAGATCGCATTGCCCGACGCCTCCTCGACGCCGGGGCGCTGCCGACCCTGCACGACCGCTACGGCATCTCCACCACCGCGGTCTGCCAGCAGATCAAGGCTTGGTTGTAAGAGGCCTGGTTGCGAGGTCGTCCAAGGCGCCGGCGCACGCCTAGCGGCCTCGCCTCGACGGGCCTTTTCTCCTCATCCAGTGCCTACCTCGGGCGCACTCGATGATGCCTGTGCCCAGCCGGCGAATCGGCATACCGTCGGCGTCGGGTAGGCGGTCCTAGGTGCTCTCCCTCGGCAGCTACAGCCTGCGGCTGACGCCAGAACCTAGACAGTGCCTATCGCTGTTGACGCCCAACTCCAGCAGCCAGAGCAACCTGCTCGGCTTGGCGCTGAATGACATGCCGCCCACTACCCATAGCTGCCGTTGGCGGAGAGCAGCTAGCGGCCAAAAGCGGAGATAGACAAGTGACTGCTACCGATCCTTCACATCCATTCAAATGCCAACGACGTACGTTGGTAAGCTGCCCACCGCTGCCCGAAGCCAGATAGCTGCGCTGCAGCAGTGCGTGCGAAAGGTGTGCTTATCACCGGCGTCTGAGGCTAAAAAAAACCCGCTCCGTGGAGCAACGGGCGGGCAAGAGCATTCGCTAGGTAGCTATGCGGGCTACCGAATGAAGTTATCACACGGCTATCAAACGCTTTCGTGGATGTAAATAGAAATTCACGGGGGATTGGTTTCGCGGGATCTGAAGTGGATTAATCGGTTTGTTCGTCGTCCGGGCCCATATCTATTCATATGGCGATCGCTCAGTTCGCGACGTCGATCACGACCTTGCCGACGTGGTTGCCGCTCTTTAGCCGCTGATAAGCTGCCTGGTAGTCCGCGAACGGGAAGGTCTGATCGAGGACCGGATGCATCTCGTGCAGAGCCATGGCCCGCAGCAGTGCCTCGAAGTTCGCCCTCGGCCCGATCGCCGTTCCCGCTACGTGAAGGCTGCGCGAGAGAATATCGATCGGCGGGAGGCCGCCGCCGAAGCCGCTGGTGAAGCCAACCAGCGTGATGTCGCCGCCCTTGCGGGTTGCCGCCGCCGACTTCACGATCGTCTTCTCGCCTGCGATGTCGATGGTCTTGTCGACGCCTCGGCCGTCTGTGAGGGCGAGGATTTCCTTGTCCCAGTCGGGATGGGTTCGGTAGTTGACCACGGCCGCGGCTCCTAGCGCCTTGAGACGTTCCGCCTTCTCATCGGACGATGTGATCGCGAGGACCTTCGCGCCGAACATCGTCGCCACTTGGAGCGAGAAGAGCGCAACGCCCCCTGTGCCCTGAACCAGCACCGTCTCACCCGCTTGGAGGGGCGACGACAGGTTGAGCCCGGTCCAGGCGGTGACAGCGGCGCACGGTAGAGACGCTGCTTCGGCGTAGGACATGTAGTCCGGCAGGTGAACGATAGCGTTCTCGTGGACCTTGATCTGCTCGGCCAGCCAACCGTCGGTAGTCATGCCGAGGCTGTGGAGCTGATACTCCGGACGCGGGGGTCCGCCGATCCAGTGCGGGTGGCATGAGGCACTGACGCGATCGCCCACCTTCGTGCGCGTCACGGCTTCACCGATCGCGACGACCTCGCCCGCTCCATCCGAAAGGGGCGTGCCGTTCGGCTTGGTCGGCCCGCCATACTCGCCATCAAGGATGGCCTGGTCGCGGTAGTTGAGGGAGGCCGTCTGAACCTTGATCACCACATCATAAGGCCCTGGCGTCGGCACGGCCTCGTCGTGCAGTTCCAGGCCCGGCTTGTCGCCGGATGTCCATCGAACAACCTTCATCGTCCTCGTCATCGTCATCGTCCTCGCTGGTTCGGCGTAGCCGTCCTCGTTCTGAGGGTAGAACGGGCATCAGCTCGTTCGGGCTGTAGCCGCAAAATTGCTTTGGGGGCAAAATTAGAGGTAGCTATAGGTATATGCAAGAACCTACCGATAGGTTTGTTACCCACCAAAAGGTAAGTTAAGTGAAACGAGATTGGAGATGCGAAGACCCTCAGCAGCAGCTCGTATGGGCGGCTGCAACGAGCGAGACCCTGCGGGTTCTTGAGGGAAAGTGGAAGATAGTCATCATCGTCCAGCTCTTCGCAGCTAAGGCGCCGGTGCGATTCTCAGAACTGGAAAAGCGGGTTGAGGGCGTGAGTCAAAAGATGCTGATCCAGCAACTTAAGGAACTGGAGAAAAACGGGATCATCACGCGGACGGTCTACCCGCAAGTTCCACCCAAGGTGGAGTATGCGCTAAGCGAGCTAGGGCTCGCGCTTGGCCCGTCGATCGAGGCGTTGATCGATTGGGCCTTCTTGAAGTGCGAAGCCAGTCGCGGTGCACTGCTGGAAGGATAGATGCCGACCTTTCGGCCCTTGCGTATGGAAGGCTGCTTTCCAACGTTCATCGCTGGTATTTGAATGGCTGTGAAAGATCGGTAGCAGTCGCTTGTCGACGTCCGCTTCTGGCCGGTAGCTGCCCACCGCCAACGACAGCTTTGGGTCGGTAGCGGTCGCTTGTCGACATGCGTTTCTGGCCGCCAGCAGCCATACAATGATCACATCACGGTATTCATTTTCTAGGACCGGTGAACTGAGCGTGTCGCGTAAGCGAGTATGTCTCTATCGGCTTTCCGTAGGCTTCAGGGGTGTAGGGTCAAGCCCATACTCATCGGCCTAACCTAAACTTCTTCAAGCTTCTACATGAAGTGGCATGAGTGCCTACGTAAACCCAAGCGAGGCAAGGTGTTGCGGGATTACAGTTGTGAGCGGACGTGGCTGAACCAGAGATCGCTGCCTGGACAAGAGCCCGCGTCGCACCTGATACCCCTGCGAGTCAAACCGCCAATACCTCAGCCAAATGCTCCCCTTCCAACCAACCCCTGATATCACTCGCCCGCATGGGCTTGGCGAACAGATAACCCTGCGCCCTGGTACAACCAAGATTCTTCAGCGCACCCAGTTCCGCAGCGGTTTCCACCCCTTCCACGATGCATTCCAGCTGCATGTCCTGGCACAGGGCGATCAGGGATTTGACGATCTTGAAGCTGGCCGGGTCGAGGTGGAGGTTGGTGACGAAGGTGCGGTCCACCTTGAGTTTGGTCAGCGGCAGCGCGTGGATCTGGCTCAGGCTGGAATAGCCGGTGCCGAAGTCGTCGAGGGAGATGCCACAGCCCAGTGCGCGAAAGCGGCTGATGGCGCGCTGGGTCTGGGGCAGGTCCTGGATGGCGGCGGTTTCGGTGATTTCCAAGTCGAGGCAGGCCGGGTCGAAGCCGCTGCGCTTGATCAGTTCGACGATCTGCTGGGCCGCGTCTTCCGAGCCGCAGTCGTGGGCGGAGAGGTTGAAGGCCAGGCGGATGCCCGTGGGCCAGCGCACGGCCGCGTTCAGGGCCTTGCTCAGCAGGGGCAGGGTGAGGCGATTGACCATGCCGACGCGCTCGGCGGTGGCGATGAAATCACCCGGTGGCACGTTGCCCAGCTCCGGGCTTTCCCAGCGGGCGAGGGCCTCGAAGGCTACGGTCTGCTTGCTGTGGAGGTCCACGATGGGCTGGAAGACCATGTAGAACTCGCGCTCCAGGTCGGCTCGGCGCAGGGCCTGTTCGGTCAGGCCTTCGCGATTGAGTTGCTGGCGATGGGCGGTGCTGAACAGGCAGGCCGTGCCGGGGCGGTGGCGCTTGCTCTGGTACAGGGCGTAGTCGGCGTGCTCATAGACGTCCGTGGCGGAAAAGGCCTGGTCCGGAAAGGTCGCGAGGCCCAGCGAGCCACTGATCTGGATGGGCAGGTCCACCAGCAGGAAGGGCTCGCGCAGGCTGGCGCAGACCCTTTCGCCAAAGGCCCGCAGCTGCTCATCGTTCAAGACCCCGGTGATGATGAGGCTGAATTCGTCGCCGCCCAGGCGGGCCAGGTGCACGTCCTCGTCGAGCAGTCCGCTCAGGCGCTGGCCGACCTGATAGAGCAGTCGGTCGCCCACGCTGTGGCCATAGAGATCGTTGACCGGCTTGAAGCCGTCCAGATCGATCAGGCCCACGGCGAGACGGGTTCCCTGCGCGCGCGCATCGGCCAGCAGGCTATCGAGGCGGGCAAAGAACTGCCGTCGATTGGCGAGGCCGGTCAGGCTGTCCTGATTGGCCAGTTTGAGGTTTTCCTCGCTGAGCTTGGCTGTTTGCGCCTGCATGTTCACCAGCCGGGTGAAGTCCCCGTACTGCGCCTTGAGGATGACCAGCATGGCGATGGACACCAGCAGGACGTCGATCGCCGTGGCCACGAAGGTGCCGATGGTAGTGGAAGCGAAGAACACCACGAAGGCGGTGTTGACCACGGCGGTGGTGGCCAGGGCCGCTGGCAGCAGGTGCATCATGCAGAAGATGCAGCCGATCACGGTGATCGCCATGTAGAAGCCCACATGCGCCTGGGTATAGCTGTCGCCATAGGGAAACAGCGCCAGCGCCCAGGCGGTGAAGGCCGAGGCCACGATGGGCGCGAGCCTGTTGGTGCGCTTCAGGGCCGAGAGCATCTGCGCCGGATTGCGCGGCTGATTGCGCGTGCGGAACCATTCGGCCGCCCGGATCACGCCGAACAGCGTCATGAGCAACGGGCAATACACCACCAGCCAGCGCGGCGCGACGGCATAGTGGGTGCCGGCCAGCATCAGGGTGTTGGTCAGCAGGATGAAGTACATCATCGGCAGCTGGCGCGACAGCGCGAGGTATTGCGCCTTGACCAGGCCGGGATTGTCCTTGGGCACGGACATCAGGGCGCGCACGCCGAGCAGGACTCTCTTCATCGGGCAATGCTCTGAAAATACGACCAGGTAACCAACTGCACGGAATATCCTTTCCAGCCTGGGCGGCGCAGGGCTAAGGCTGCGCTCATGGGGAGGCTGTCGGCTGGCGCCGGCTTTTCTGCAGTCTTCGCGACTAATGGCACTTGGCCGGAGTTGCGGGCCTTTACCTTTCCAGGGCCGATACATTGCTGTGAAGCCTTTGGCGAAGGCCGGCTTTCCACGCCTGCGCGGTCTTCGCTTACCGTCAGGAAGCTGCACCTTCCTCGCGCGAAGCCCTGGACGCAGCCAATTGCCCGGGTGTTGCAGCGCCGGGTTCCACGGCACGTCTGCGTGGTACCCAGGCGACGACCGCATCGATGAAGGCACGCACCTGAGGCGGCAGGAAGGTACGGTCGGGATAGACCAGCGCGATATGCAGTTCAGTGCCGACGACGTCGGCTAGGACCTGCTGGAGCGCGCCACGCTCCAGGTCTCGCGCTACCAGGTCTTGGGGAAGAAGCGCGATGCCAAGCCCGGCTACGGCAGCCTCGCACAGCAGGGTGATGTCGTTCGAGAAGAAGGTGCCTTCCACATGAAGCTTGCTTCCGGAGGTCATGGGCCAGTGAGTGTCCGGGAGCTCGCCACGCGTGAAGCCGAGCAGGCAGTGGTGATGCTTGAGATCGTGGTGAGTGCGCGGTACGCCGCGAGCGGCCAGGTAAGCAGGCGCCGCAATGGCGATCATTCGGTCGCGCAAGAGGGTGCGGGCGATCAAGCCGGGCTCGAGCTGGCTGCTGGCCCTGAGCGCGACATCGTAGTCACCGCGAAGCAGGTCGACGTGATGGTTTGACGTGTGGATATGGACGCGTAGCTCGGGATAGCGCGCCGCGAATTCGCAGAGCATGGCATGGAAGCCAAAACCCGGGATGGGCGGCGTCGAGACGCGCAGATCACCGCGCACTACGTCGTCTGTCCTGCGCACGCTCTGCTCGGCAAGACGCACCGCCTCGAGTGCGATGCAGGCCTCCCGATAGAACACCTCGCCCACCTCGGTAAGGACCAGACTGCGCGTGGTGCGAAGCAGCAGGCGAGCGCCAAGACGTTCCTCGAGGCGGGCAAGACGTCTGCTCACGGTGGCCCGCGGAATGCACAATTCGGCCGCGGCGCGCGAAAGGGATTTGGCCTCGACCGTCTTGGTGAAGGCGACGAGTTCGGCTGTTTCTATTGGCTCGCTCATATGGATCAAATCATAGCAAGTGATGCCATTTTTTGGAGAGTTGATGCATCGGTCAGCCAAACGCAAGATGGCGTTCGAGTCACCCTGACAAGCGCGCTTGGCATCCGGCTAGGCGCCTGATCAAGATCGAACGAGGTAAAGGATGTCTAGCGAAAAGCAGCTGATCGCCGTATTCGGTGCGAGCGGAAACCAAGGTGGAGGGGTCGTGCGGGCCTTGAGCCAAGGCGGGCAATTCAGGGTGCGTGCGCTCTCGCGTGACCCGGCCAAGTACGAGGGACCCGCTGACGAAGTGGTCGCCGCGGATCTGGAGCGGCCCGAGACGCTTGCCGCGGCGCTCGAAGGGGCCTATGGCGTCTTTCTCGTCACCAACTTCTGGCAAGCCGGCACCGATGAAATCAAGCAGGCCGGGGCGGCGGTCCAGGCCGCCAAAGCCGCCGGCGTGCAGCATCTGATCTGGTCCACCCTGCCGGATGTCGAGGCCATCAGCGGCGGCGAATTCAAGGTGCCTCAGTTCACCGGGAAGGCGAAGGTTGACTCGATCGTCAGGAAGGCTGGGTTTTCGCGGCATACCTTCGTCATTCCACCGGCGTACTACCAGAACTTCGTAGGGCCGTACGGGCCGCAAACGCAGCCGGACGGAAGCCTGGGTTGGACGCTGCCTATCGATCCAGCGGTGCGTTGCCTGCACATGGGTGACATAGACGAGCTGGGCGACATCGTGGCGGGCGCCTTCGCGCATCCGGAAGAAACGGGCGACGGTGCCTACCTTCCGCTGGTGGGCGACTTCATGAGCTTCAACGACCTGGTCGACACCTTCAATGGCCTGGGGCTCAAGGTGACCTTCACCCAGGTTCCTCGCGAGGCCTATGCAGGCTTCTTTCCCGGAGCCGACGCCCTGGGCGAGACGCTGGCCTACTATCAGACCTACACCTACCTTGGACCGGGCTCCCACGACGCCGGGATCGCGCTGGCGAACAGGGTGGCGGGTAAGACACCGATGCCCTTTGCCGTCTGGGCGCGGGACAGGCTCCGCTTCGCCGTCGTGCCCTCGGCCTGAATCCTCGCGTTTCTCGACTGAGGCAGAGGACGGCGATAGCTGGACGCGCGAACTGGTGCTGGCTATTGGCACAGAGCGTACGACTCCGGGCGATAGGGTGCCTCGATGGTGCCAAGGCTTATGCCAGACGTTTGCCGATCAGGAGAACTGGCGTATCGCGGCGGTAGTGGCTGTCGTCCTTATCGCGAGCGGCGTCGTGCCCTCTCGACCGCACCAGAAGCGGCGCCTGCGTGTTGAGCGTCCGGAATCTTCTGGCCGGTTCGATACAGCTGATCGATCCTTGTGGACGATTGATCAGGGGTACGAGCGATTCCCGCGGAGCCTAGAGCCGCACCCGCAAAAGCCCGCCATCAGGCGGACTTTTTCCTGTCCGGGATGCTCAACCCAGCTTGGTCAGCAAGGCATCCGCCGCGGCTTCCGAACTGGCCGGATTCTGGCCGGTGACCAGGTTGCCGTCCTCGACCACGAACTCGCCCCAGTCCGGCCCTTTTTCGTAGCGGGCGCCGAGCTTCTTCAGCTCGTCTTCCACCAGGAAGGGCACCACGTCGGTGAGTTGCACCCCGGCTTCTTCGCTGTTGGTGAAGCCGGTAACGGTGCGACCCTTTACCAGCGGGGTGCCGTCGGCGGCCTTGACGTGGCGCAGCACACCAGGGGCGTGGCAGACCAGGCCGAAGGGCTTGTTGGACTGGGCGAAGGCTTCGAGCAGGGCGATGGAGTCGCGGGATTCGGCGAGGTCCCAGAGCGGGCCGTGGCCGCCGGGATAGAAGAGGCCGTCGTAGTCGTCGGCGTGCACTTCAGCGAGCTTGACGGTGCCAGCCAGCGCCTTTTGCGCCTCGGGATCGGTCTTGAACCGCTCGGTGGACTCGGTCTGGGCGTCGGGGGCGTCGCTCTTGGGATCCAGCGGCGGTTGGCCACCGGCGGGGGAGGCTAGGGTGATCTCGGCACCGGCATCCTTGAACACGTAGTAGGGGGCAGCGAATTCTTCCAGCCAGAAGCCGGTTTTCTTGCCGGTGTCGCCGAGCTGGTCGTGGGAGGTCAGGACCATCAGGATCTTCATCGCGCGTTCCTCGTGTTCGGAAGGGTATCGCTAGACAGACCCTGGGTTCCTGCTGTGAGTGCCCGGCTCTTGTGGTAAGCCACGAATACCTCACAGAAGCAGCCGGCGAGCCGCCCGGTTGGGGCGGCCGTGGCGTTCAGGGGCGATCAACCCCAGCCAAGCGTGCCGCCCGGCTCATAGCGCTCACGAGCGGAAACGGTGCTGGCGACGTCATCGAGGTTATGAACGCCTACCAGTTTGATCAGCGAGTCCAGGTTGTCGACCTGGCCTTCGTAGCCGGCGTCACGGAAGACATAGGTGTCCTGGCCATAGTGGAAGACGGCGGCATTGACCAGACCGGTGGTGGACTGGGTCACGGTGTTGAGCGCGGCGAACAGGCTAGTGGCCTTCGCCAGGGCGGCGTCCTGGATGGTGACCACGGCTTTCTCGTCGTACACCGCGAAGCCGAAGATGATGTGGTCATCGTTCGCGTTGTAGTCGGTGACCGTCACATGGTTGGCGGCCAGGGAACGGTTGGCGGCGGCGCTGCTGCTGCCATCGAAGTTGACCAGACTGGGATCGAGGGTGAGGTAATCGGGCCCTTCGCCCAGGGTAATGGTGGCCCCGTGGCCGTAGCTGCCGCTCAGGTTGGCGTTGTGGGCGGCCACGCCCTTGGTGAACAGCAGGTCGACGTAATCGTTGCCAGCGCCGGCGTTGATGATGACGTCTGCCTGCTGAATATGGGCGCTGATATGGTCGCCACCGGCGCCGGTATCGACGGTGATGGCCTTGACCCGTGAGTGGGCGAGAGAGGTGACGCTTTCCAGTTCCGCGGCGGCGATGGTGCTGACGCTCACCGAGTCACGGCCGCTGCCGGTGATCACGCTCTTCAGGAAGGCGCTCTGGCTGGCATAGGTGTAGTCATGGCCTTCGGTGTAGCCATGCAGGAAGTCAATCGACAGGCCGGCGGTGGACGTGGAACCGTCGAAGGTCTGCAGGCCATCGAAGTTGTCCAGCGTGATGAGATCGCTCTCGTTGAACTGATTGGTCGACACGTCGGTGAGGCTGACGGTGAGCTTGGCGATGGACGAGTCGAGGCTGCTGTCGCTGGCGGTGGCGCCACGGGTATGGCCGTCGAGGCGGGTGACCTGGTCTTCGTAGTGACCGGTCAAGGTCAGCTCGTTCAGGGTCGAGGCGGCCGCGTAGTGGGGGCCCTTGGCATCGAAGGTCTTGGCGAAGCCAACGTATTCGGGCGCGGTATTGATGTCGAGGGTGAGCCGGGGCTGGCTCTGGAAGGCGTAGTAGGTGACGCCGTCAGAGGTACCGGCAGCCTTGGCGGGCGCGGCGGCCAGGGGCGCCTTGGCGAGGGCAGCGGTGAACAGCGGGGCGGTGGTGTCCAGGGGGTTCTTGTAGGTCATGGCGGTCATCCTTAATGCATGTCAGGCCGAGCGCTCGCTGGACACGTTCTCGCGCAGGGCAAGACGTTTCATACAGCTGAACGTCACGCCGACAGTGCCTAGCTTTCCACGTAGCTACAGCGAACCACGCCGCAATTTCATCGGGCCACTAGTGGCACGCCGCCAAACGGTAGTGCGCTAAAAGTTCAATAGACTGACGACTAGAACGACCAACAGCGCGATCAGCACCGGCGACCAGTGGGTCCGCAAGAGCAGCGCCAGGGCCAGTGCGGCGAGGGCGACATCCAGCAGGCCGCGGATGGCCCCCGTCCAGACCGGATCGTAGAGCGCCGCCAGCAGCAGGCCGACCACGCCGGCGTTGAGCCCAGTGAGGGCGCGCTGCCAGCCGGGGTTCTGGCGCAGGGTCTGCCAGAAGGGCAGGGCGGCGAGCAGGACGAGGGCGCCGGGCAGAAAGATCAGCAGGGTCCAGAGCAGGCCGTTGAGCCAGGCGGGCAAGGCTGAGGGCACCAGGGCGCCAAGGTAGGCGGCAAAGGTAAACAAGGGGCCCGGTACCGCTTGGGCCAGGCCATAGCCGGCCATGACCTGGCCATCGCTGACCAGGCCGCTGGGCACCACCACCGCCTGCAGCAGTGGCAACACCACATGGCCACCACCGAAGACCAGGGCGCCGGCGCGATAGACACCCTCGGCCAGGTTGCTCCAGGCGGGCAACAGCAGCAGCGGCAACAGGAACAGCAGCAGGGCGACCACCCCCAGGCGCCGGGAGGTTCCCGTTTGCAGGCCCAGGGCCGGCGGCGTGGCGGTCGGCGCCAGTACCAGGCGACCGACCAGGGCGGCCAGGCCCAGCCCCAGCAGTTGCCCCGCCGAACCGGGCAGCCAGAGCGCCAGGCCGGCGGCGACCAGCGCCAGGACGCGACGCGGGGTATCCGAGCACAGGCTGCGGCCCATGCTCCAGACCGCCTGGGCCACCACCGCCACGGCAAAGACCTTGAGGCCATGCACCGCCGCCGAGTCGGCCAGCCCAGGATAGTGGGCCAGGCCCAGGGCGAAGAGGATCAGCAGCAGGGCCGAAGGCAGGGTGAAGCCGAGCCAAGCTGCCAGTAGGCCCCAGCCCCCGGCGCGGCCCAGGCCCAGGGCCATGCCGACCTGGCTGCTGGTCGGACCGGGCAAGAGCTGGCAGAGCGCGACCAGCTCGGCATAGGCGGGCTCGTCCAGCCATTGGCGGCGGGCGACGAAGGCCTGGCGGAAATAGCCCAGGTGGGCGATGGGGCCGCCAAAGCTGGTGCAGCCCAGGCGCAGAAAGATCAGGAAGACCTGCCAGGCGCTGTCCTTATCGCGGGCAATGTCGCGCATGGCGGCCTCGATCAGCCGCGCGGCGCGGCAGGCGGTATCACTACCTCGCCGTCTTCCTTGACGAAAGGCGCGCGCTGCGGCTCGGGCAGGATCTCCAGCACCTGCTCCGAGGGCCTGCAGAGCCGGGTGCCCAGGGGCGTCACGACGATGGGTCTGTTGATCAGGATGGGATGGCGCAGCATGGCGGCGATCAGCGCCGCGTCGTCCAGTTGCGGATCGTCCAGCCCCAGCTCGGCATAGGGCGTGCCTTTCTGGCGCAGCAGGTCGCGCACGGGCATGCGCAGGTCCGCGATCAGCCGTTCCAGCTGCGCCCGGTTGGGCGGTGTCTCCAGATAGTGGATCACCGTCGGCTCGACGCCGCTGTTGCGAATCAGGCCCAGCACGTTGCGCGAGGTGCCGCAGGCGGGATTGTGATAGATCGTGATGTCGCTGTTCATGGACGGTCTCGACGGGAGGAAAGGGCGCCGCGTTCGTACCAACCGCGTGAGCCGTTCACCAGGCGCACGACCAGCAGCATCAGCGGTACCTCGATGAGGACTCCCACCACGGTAGCCAGGGCGGCGCCCGAGTGGAAGCCGAACAGGCTGATGGCGGCGGCCACCGCCAGTTCGAAGAAGTTGCTGGCGCCGATCAGCGCCGACGGACAGGCGACGCTGTGGCTCTCGCCCACCAGGCGATTCAGCCAATAGGCCAGCGCCGAATTGAACAGCACCTGGATCAGGATGGGCACGGCCAGCAGGGCGATCACCAGCGGCTGCGCCAGGATGGCCTCGCCCTGGAAGGCGAACAGCAGCACCAGGGTGGCCAGCAAGGCGCCCATCGAGAAGGGTCCCAGGCGGGCCAGGGTGCGCTCGAAGGCAGCCTGGCCCTGGCGCAGCAGCGCGCGTCGCCAGAGCTGGGCGAGGATCACCGGCAGCACCAGATAGAGGATCACCGAAAGCAGCAGGGTGGCCCAGGGCACCGCGATCGACGACAGCCCCAGCAGCAGGCCGACGATGGGGGCGAAGGCGAACACCATGAGGGTGTCGTTCAGCGCGACCTGGGACAGGGTGAACAGCGGATCGCCCTGGGTGAGGCGACTCCAGACGAAGACCATGGCGGTGCAGGGCGCCGCCGCCAGCAGGATGAGCCCGGCGATATAGCTATCCAGCTGGTCGCTCGGCAGCCAGGGGGCGAAAACTTCCCGAATGAACAGCCAGGCGAGCAGCGCCATGGAGAAGGGCTTGACCGCCCAGTTGACGAACAGGGTGACGCCGATCCCGCGCCAGTGCTGGCGCACCTGGCCGAGGGCGCTGAAATCCACCTTGAGCAGCATCGGCACGATCATCACCCAGATCAGCAGGCCGACCGGCAGATTGACCTGGGCCACCTCGATCCGGCCGATAGAGCGGAACAGATCCGGCGCCCATTGGCCGAGGGTGATGCCGGCGAGGATGCAGAGCGCCACCCAGAGGCTGAGGTAACGCTCGAAGGTGTTCATGGCGGGTACTGCCGGTGGGCAGGCGTGGGGACTATGCATGGCGGGCCTGGTCTTGCGGTCGGTGGATGGGGGTTGGTCGAGGATCAGCAGGAACAGCGCAAGGGTTCGCTGACCACGCAGTCGCCGCCGGCGCAGCAGTGCTCGGTCAGGTAGCCGAGCAGGGCGTTCATCTGGTCATAGGCCGCGCGATAGATGAGGTTGCGACCCTGCTGTTCCACCGAGACCAGGCCGGCGGTGGCCAGCTCCTTGAGGTGGAAGGAAAGGTTGCTGCGGCTCACTTCGAGCTGGTCGGCCAACTGGCTGGGGGTGAGGCCATCCGTGCCCGCCACCACCAGGGCGCGAAAGACCCTCAGGCGCTGGGCGTGAGCGAGGGCGGCGAGGGCGGATACGGCACTGTCTTCATGCATGATTCGATAATTCAAGGATCGTTGAACCATTGAATGTTAAGGCGTGTTCGTTGCCAAGTCGAGTCTCTCGATCAGCGGCGCAACCGCCGCAGCGCTTCCAGTACCTGCTGCAACGGACGGCTCAGGGGTTTGTCACGGCGCAGCACCAGGGCCAGGGTGCGCGTCAGCGGCGGCGCCAGCGGCTGGACCCTCAGGCCCTGGCGATGGTGTTCGGTGGCCACGGCGATACCGGGCACCAGGCTGTAGCCGAGACCGGCGGCCACCAGTTCCTTGAGGGCTTCGATGCTGCCCAGCTCCATCACCGGTCGGCTGGGCTGGCCCGCGCGGCGAAACCAGTCGTCGATCAGCAGCCGGGTGCTGCTGCCGGTCTCGAAGGCCAGCAGCGGCGCTTCGGCCAGCGCCGCCGGCGCCAGCGCGCCCTTGGGCAGCGGACTGGCAGGTGGGAGCAGGGCGACGAAGGCATCCTCCAGCAGCGGCTCCACCTGCAGGTTGCGGCCACTGGCGGGCAGGGTGACCAGCCCCAGGTCGAGGCGGTTGTCCTCCACCGCGCGCAAGACGTCCAGGGTGTTGCCGGTGCTGACGCGCACATCCAGCTGGGGAAAACGCTGGCGCAACTGGCCCAGCAGCGGCGGCAGGAGATGGATGCAGGCGGTGGCGCCGGTGCCGATGGCGACCCGTCCGCTGACCGTCTCGCCATGGCTGGCCAGGGCCTGCAGGGCCTGGTCCACCGCCGTCTGGATATGGTCGGCGTGTTCCAGCAGCAGACTGCCGGCGGCGGTGGGCTTGAGACCGCGCCCCAGGCGCTCCAGCAACTTGAGCCCCAGGCGCCGCTCCAGCTGGCGAATCTGCAGGCTGACCGCCGGCTGGCTCAGCCCCAGGCGATCGGCCGCGGCGGAAAAGCTGCCGGTGGCGACCACCTGGACGAAGGTCTGCAGTTGGGTGAGGTTGAGGTCGGCCATGCCAAGGTTTCGCTTATACCGGGGATAATCGAGCATAGCTTTATCTTTGGCTGGGCGTCCCGGCATGATCGCCCCATCGACCCCTGGATGGACCGCCCTCGTGAACACCGCCCTGCAATTGCGTGACGCCACCTCCGCCGATCTTCCCGCCATCCAGGCCATCTATGCCCAGCACGTATTGCACAGCTGCGCCAGCTTCGAGCTGGAGCCGCCGGACGTGGCCGAGCTGGAACGGCGCCTGGCGGCGGTGCGTCAGGCCGGGCTGCCCTATCGGGTGGCCGAGCGGGACGGCGAGGTGTTGGGCTATGCCTATGCGGTGCTCTATCGACCGCGCCCGGCCTACCGCCATACCGCGGAAGACTCGGTGTACGTGCGCGACGGCCTGGGTGGCCAGGGGATCGGTCGGCGGCTGCTGGAGGATATCGTCGCAGCCTGCACGGCGGCGGGCTTTCGCCAACTGGTAGCGGTGATCGGCGACAGCGCCAACCAGGGCTCCATCGCCCTGCACCAGCGGCTGGGCTTTCGCACCGTCGGCACCTTCGAGGCGGTGGGCTTCAAGCATGGACGCTGGGTGGACACGGTCCTGATGCAACTCAGCCTGGGCGAGGGCGAGCGTACCCCGGGGACACGCTGATGACGCCGATGCCGAGCGATCGCGCCATCTGGCAGCTGGGGTTGATGCAGTTGCTGGCCTGGGGCCTGGCCTTCTATCTGCCGGGGGTCTATGGCCCGGCGATGGCCGCGGGACTGGGCTGGGATGCGCGCTGGGTCTATGGCGGCTTTTCCCTGGCGATGCTGACCATGGGGCTGGTGTCGCCTTTCAGCGGCGCGGTGATCGAACGCCTGGGTGGCTGCCGCACCCTGCAACTCGGCCTGGTGCTCGACGCCCTCGGTTGCCTGGGCCTTGCCGCGTCCCAGTCGGCGCCGCTGTTCTATCTGGCCTGGGTGACCCTGGGGGTGGGCATGCGGCTGTCGCTGTACGACGCCGCCTTCGCCACCCTGGCGCGCCTGGCCGGCGAACGCTCGCGGGCGGTGATGGTGCGCATCACCCTGCTCGGCGGGCTGGCGTCGGCGGTGTTCTGGCCCCTGGGGCACTGGCTGCTGGAGGCGCTGGGCTGGCGCCTGGGGCTGGTGGTCTATGCCGGCATCGCCCTGGCCGGCCTGCTGCTGCTCCTGCCGCTGCCCAATGTGCGCGGACGCTTGCCCAGTGCCGAGCTACCGCCCACGGCGGGGGGTGGCTCGCCACGCCTCGCCGGCGTGCTGTTCGCCACCGGGATGGCGTTGATCGGCTTTCTTTCGGCGGGGTTGTCGGCGCATCTGCCGGCGCTGCTGGCCGAGCGTGGGGTGCCGGTGGGGGTGGCGGCGCTGTGGGGCATCGGCCAGGTCTGCGCGCGGCTGGCGGAACTGGCCTCCGGACAGCGGCTG
This sequence comes from Pseudomonas sp. 313, assembly GCF_000316965.1. NCBI lineage: Bacteria > Pseudomonadati > Pseudomonadota > Gammaproteobacteria > Pseudomonadales > Pseudomonadaceae > Pseudomonas > Pseudomonas sp. 313. The sequence goes on along the minus strand of NZ_ANBZ01000037.1, from coordinate 29,891 downwards.
TCGGCGCGCCAGCTCAATCTGTTGCTGGGCCTGGGCCTGCCGCTGAGTTTCGCCCTGGCGCTGGCGAGCGAAGGCCACCTGCTGCTGACGGCGGGCTTCGTCTTTTGCTATGGCGCCCTCAACGGCCTGGTGGCGGTGTTGCGGGCCAGCCTGCCGCTGGAATTGTTCGACCGGGCGCTCTACGCACGCCTGACCGGCAAGCTGCTGGCGCCGAGTTTTCTGCTCTCGGCGGCCGCGCCCTGGTGCTATGCCTTGGCGCGGGAGAGTTGGGGCGATCGGGGCCTGCTCGGGCTGTGCCTGCTGGTCAGCCTGGGCGTGACCCTGGCGGCGCTGGGGCTGCTCCGGCGGCGGCGTCCGGCGCCGGCCTGAGGCGGGAGCCGGCCCGCGAGCTAGTTCAGGCGACGGGCGAACTGACCTACGGCGCCCACCACGCGCTGGGCGCCGTCCTGGATCTCGGTGATACGGGTGCCCGCGGCGTTGGCCAGTTGCAGGCCCTGTTCCGCCTGGTGCTTGCTCGCCGCCATGTTGGCAACGGCGGTCTGCGCCAGCTGCTGGTTCTGCTGCACCACGCCAACGATCTCTTCGGTAGCCTTGCTGGTCCGGCCAGCCAATTGGCGGACCTCGTCGGCCACCACGGCGAAACCGCGACCCTGTTCACCGGCGCGTGCGGCTTCGATGGCCGCGTTCAGGGCCAGCAGGTTGGTCTGCTCGGCGATGCCGCTGATGGTCTTGACGATGGTGCTGATGACCAGCGACTGCTCGCCCAGGGCCTCAATGCCATTGGAGGCCACCTGCAGTTCCTCGGCGATCTTGCGCATCACCGAGACGGTGTCCTGTACCACTTCGGCTCCCTGGCGGGCGCTCTCGTCGGTCTGCTGGGAGATGTCGAAGGCCACCTTGGCCGCTTCGGCCACCGCCTGTTCCTGCTCCACCTGCTCGGTGATGACGGTGGCGAATTTCACCATCTTGTACAGCTGGCCACGGGTGTTGAGCACCGGGTTGTAGGAGGCTTCCAGCCAGACGGTGCGGCCGTGGCTGTCGATCCGCTTGAAGCGACCGGCGATGAATTCCCCGCGATTGAGCCGCGCCCAGAACGCCTGGTAGTCGGCGGAGTTGGCTTCTTCGCTGGTACAGAATTGCCGGTGATGCTTGCCCTGGATCTGCTTGAGCAAATAGCCCATGCCCTGCAGGAAGCGGTCGTTGGCGGTGAGCACCTCGCCGGCCAGGTTGAATTCGATGACGGCGGTGGAGCGCAGCAGGGCGTTGATCAGGCCGGAGTGCTCGGTGGAGGTCTCCACCTGCTCGGTACGATCGTTGGCGAAGCAGATGGTCTTGTGGATCCGGCCCTGGGTGTCGCGCAGCGGCTGCCAGGTCGAATAGAGCCAGGCCTCCTGGCCATTGGAACGCAGCAGCCGGTACATGCCGCTGGTCTGGGTGCCCTGGCTGAGCGCGCTCTTGAGGTCGCGATAGCAGGGCAATTGTTTAACGTATTCTGGAATGAAGGCGTCCAGGGGACGCCCCACCACGTTCTCGGAGCGGTAGCCCATCTCGCGGCAGAAGCGCTCGTTCACGCGCTCGATATTGCCGCGGTCATCCACGGTAAGACTCAGCGCCTGGCTTTCGAAGCCGGCGTGCAGCTGACGCAGTTCGGCGACCTCGGCCCGCAGTTGGGCGAGTTCGGTCTTGAGAGGGCGATTGAACATGGCAGGGCACCAAGAAGAGTGAAAGTATGACTTCCACTACTTCGACGGTACCCGGATTTTCTGAAGGGGGAGCCGTGGCGACTTTCGACTAAAGCCGCAGCCTACGCCTGACGACTGGCGATGAAGCGCCGGAAGACGGCCAGAGTGGCCTCGCTGACATGGTGCTCCATGCCTTCGGCGTCGCGGCGCGCGGTATCGGCGTCCACGCCCAGGGTCAGCAGGAAGGTCTCCACCACATGGTGGCGGGCGCGACTGGCTTCGGCCAGAGCCTCGCCTTCAGGGGTGAGGAAGACGCCGCGATAGGGGCGCTGCACGATCAGGCCGGCGGCGGCCAGGCGCTTGAGCATCTTGGCCACGGTCGGCTGGGCCACGCCGATGCGCGCGGCGATGTCCACCTGGCGCGCTTCACCGCCGTCCCGGATGAGATCGGAAATGAGCTCGACATAGTCTTCGATCAGCTCCTGACGATGCGCCTCGCGGACCTGTTGAAAACCTTCCATATGAATGGATGGATCGACCAACCGATTCAGCAGTTCGTCGTCCTTTGTCATGTTGCCCACCTGAATGACCTTCTCCGCAAAGACCTGAGGCGCGTCAAGAGGACGCGTTCGGGCGCCATTTTGACCGAGTTGCGGGCGAATACCAAAGATTCCTTCGCCAATGGGCGTTATCGACGGATGAGATAGAGATTTTTTATTGCTGAATGTGTGAATTTTAGCCTAGGCTAAATTCTCCAAAGGGTATTCCTATTTTGCCGCACGAGTCCGCCATGAAAGAACCCGCCAGCTATGTCGAGCCAGCCTGGCAGGAGTCCGCGCCATCCGCCCGGCCCAGTCTGGGGCGGATGAATGCCAGCGTGCCGGTACCCGAGGGTGGCAGCTGGTTACGCCGGCTGCTGGCCTTCGTCGGCCCGGGCTACATGGTCTCGGTGGGCTACATGGATCCGGGCAACTGGGCCACGGACCTGGCCGGGGGCTCGCAATTCGGCTACCTGCTGTTGTCGGTGATCCTGCTCTCCAACCTCATGGCCATCCTGCTGCAGGCCCTGGCCGCGCGGCTGGGCATCGCCACCGGGCTGGACCTGGCCCAGGCCTGTCGCGCACGTTATTCGCGGCCGGTCAGTCTGCTGCTGTGGATCGCCTGCGAGATCGCCATCATCGCCTGCGACCTGGCCGAGGTGATCGGTACCGCCATCGCCCTCAATCTGCTGTTCGGCATCCCGTTGATGTGGGGCGCCATCCTCACGGCGCTGGACGTCTTTCTCATCCTGCTGCTGATGAATCGCGGGTTTCGCTGGCTGGAAGCCTTCGTCATCGCGCTGCTGACGCTGATCTTCGTCTGCTTTGGCGTACAGATGGTGCTGGCCCAGCCGTCCATCGCCGCGATCGCCGACGGCTTCCTGCCCAAGGCGGAAATCATCACCAATCCGGCCGCGCTCTACCTGGCCATCGGCATCATCGGCGCCACCGTGATGCCCCACAACCTCTATCTGCATTCCTCCATCGTCCAGACCCGCGCCTATCCGCGCACCGAGGAGGGGCGGCGCATGGGCCTGCGCTGGGCGGTGGCCGACAGCACCCTGGCGCTGATGCTGGCGCTGTTCGTCAACGCCGCCATCCTGATCACCGCCGCGGCGGTGTTCCACAGTGCCGGGCGCACCGACGTGGCCGAGATCCAAGACGCCTATCACCTGCTGTCGCCGATGCTGGGCGTGGGTATCGCCTCGCTGCTGTTCGCGGTCGCCCTGCTGGCGTCGGGCATCAATTCTACGGTCACCGCGACCCTGGCTGGCCAGATCGTCATGGAAGGCTTTCTGTCGCTGCGCATCCCCGACTGGGCGCGGCGGCTGATCACCCGCGGTATCGCCGTCATCCCGGTGGTGGTGGTGACCGGTCTCTATGGCGAGAGCGGCACGGCCAAGCTGCTGGTGTTGAGCCAGGTGGTGCTGTCCATGCAGCTGCCCTTCGCGGTGATCCCGCTGGTGCGTTTCGTCTCGGATCGCCAGCTGATGGGTTCTTTCGTGATCGGTCGGGTCACGCAGGTGCTGGCCTGGGCGATTGCCGGACTGATCGTGGTGCTCAATGTGAAGCTGCTGGCCGATATCCTGTTGGGTTAGAGGATGTCTGAGGTCCGATGACCTTCGGTGGCTCTGGCGTGCTGGTTTGGGAACTTGTTAAAGCGGAAGGGTATCCATCCGTTACCACAATAAGTTCTTCCCCTAACCATCCCGGAGCACTCGCCATGTCCTACGACGCCCGCCAAACTCCCGCCTATGCGGCCACCACGGCCACCGCCCCCTTGCTCAAGCGTATCTCCTGGAGCTCGATCATCGCCGGCGTGGTCATCGCCCTGACGGTTTCGTTGCTGCTGAGCCTGCTCGGCACCGCCATCGGCACCGCTTCCATCGATCCGCAGCAGGAAGCCAATCCGCTGGATGGCCTGGGCAAGGGCACCGGTATCTGGGTCGGCGTCAGCGCCGTGGTCTCGGTCTTCATCGGTGCCTGGATCGCCGGTCGCCTGGCCCAGCGCGAAGGCGCCCTGCACGGCATCCTGGTCTGGGCCAGTGTGACCCTGGTCAGCGTCTATCTGGTGTCCAGCGCGGTGAGCGGCGTGGTGCGTACCGGCCTCAACGTGGCGGGCAGCGGTCTGTCGATGATCGGCAGTGGCCTGTCCCAGGCCGCACCGGCGCTGACCAACCAGGTTCAGGATCAACTGCGCCAGCAGGGCATCCAGCTCGACCTGGGCGATCTGCAGAACGAACTGGAAACCGCCTTGCGCCAGACCGGCAAAGCCGAACTGCAGCCGGAGAATCTGCAGCAGCAGGCCCAGGGCGCCGAGCAGGATGCCAAGAACACCGCCCAGAACAGCGCCAACAACCCGCAGCAGACCGATGACCAGCTGACCGCCCTGCTGGACCGTCTCAAGGCCCGTGGCGACCAGGCTTGGAACGCCGCCGACCGTCAGGCCCTGGTCAACCTGATCAAGGCCCGTACCGGCAAGAGCGACGCCGAGGCCAATGCCATCGTCGACAAGGCCCAGCAGACCTACCAGCAGGCCTATGCCAAGTACCAGGAGCTCAAGGCCCAGGCCGAGCAGAAGGCTCGTGAAGCCGCTGACGTGGCCGCCCGCAAGGTCTCCCAGGCCAGCTGGGTGCTGCTGATCAGCCTGGTGATCGGCGGCATCGTCGGCGCCATCGGTGGTGCCCTGGGTCGTCGTACCCAGCCGGCCAACAAGGTGGTCGCTGCCTAAGCGCCCCCTCTGGCGGATCCTTCGGCTTCCGCTGCAAGACTAGATGCCCGGACTGGCGACGGTCCGGGCATCGGCGTTTTTGGGTGATCGCTTTTTCCAGCTGTCTGGCCGCTCGGCACGAACAGGTGGCGATAGGTCAGCGGGGCGATCAGGGCGTGCCTGAGCCTGGCCTGGCCGCGCACCGGACTACTGGCGGCCTGCTAAATGCTGAGCGACCTGGCCTTCTACCGACCGGCCCTGGCGGTGAATACCTGGGCGCTACGCCTGGGGTTGGCGGATGCTGCCGAACTCTACCTGGCCGGGCTCTCCTGCTGGGGCTGCGCAACAGCCTGTCACGCGCCTGCGGCCAGCCCAGCTAGAGCAGGATGTCGCCCGGTCCCTGGATGGCCTGCTCCACCGCCTGGCCTGTGGCGCGCTCTTCGTTGGAAAAGCCGTCATGGTCGCGCAGCGGGCCGAAGTCGATGCCGGTCAGTTGTTCGATGCGCACGACGCTGCACTGGTAGGTACGCAGGCGGCCAAAGGCGATGGACAGCTCGTCCAGCTCCCGGCGCTGGTCGATGAGGTAGGCACTGGCAGAGGGTTTGCCGTCGTCACCGAGAAAGGCCACCACCTTCCAGAAGGCCTCGGGAATCCGGGCGTCGCGATAGACACGGTCGTCCGGGCGCAGCACCGGGCCGCTGAAGACGGTGATGCGTGCCTGCCAGCGGTGGGTGTTGTCGAGAAGATAGTCTTCCAGTTCCAGCCAGGTCCGCTGGTTGAAGGCGGCCATCTGCGGCGCGCAATTGGTGAAGTGAAAGGTGTCACGGTTGGCCTGGGCGGCAGCGGGGCCCCAGTTGGGATCCTGGCGCCGCACCAGGTGGCCCCGGTCGAGCAGGTTGTCGGCATAGAGCGCCTCACCGAGCTGGGCCTCCAGCGGCACTCGACCGTCATAGGCCCAGGCGTCGCGGCTACGCGGCACGTCCCGGTGCTGGCCGCCATCGATATTGACCCCGACCCAAAGCGCCATCCGTCGGCTGCGCGAGAGCGTGACCGAGAAGTGGGTGTAGTCCAGGCGATCGCCCGAGGCGGGCAGGGGATGGACGTCGGTGACCAGGGCGGCGCTCGGGCCTGGCCAGGGGACCTGGAAGTCACCCAGGAAAGCGGCCTGGTAGCCCTGCCGATCCGCCAGGCTGGCGGCGGGCGTGATGCGGGGTTCGGCGCGCAGGCCGGCGGGTTGCGCTGGCAGCAGGGGACGCAGATCGGCGAGGCGCGGACGATAGGCGAGATCGACGGCAAAGGGCTGGCTGGGCATGGTGGACCACGAACGCAAGGGGCGGACCGCCAGCGCAGCACAGGGAGGTTACCGGGCGATGACGACGGTCAGCGAAGTGGTATGCACTGGCGCTAGCTGGCAAACTCGTTCGCGACCTAACGATTCCCAACCGAGATCCGTGAGTGAACCGCCCATGAAGCTATCGCTGTTTTCCCCCTTTGCCCGTCAGCGCGTCTGGCTGCTCGGCGTGCCCGGCCTGCTCCTTACTGGCGCGGCCCTGGCCAGTCAGCAGTCCGATGCCAAGGGCTTCGTCGAAGACGGTGACCTGACTCTGCTGCTGCGCAACTACTACTACCTGCGCCAGAACGAGGGCGACGGCCATGGCGCCGCAGCGCGCAACAGTCGCGATCCGCGCAGCTGGACCCAGGCCTTCTTGCTCAACTACACCTCGGGCTTCACCCAGGGCACCGTGGGGGTCGGGGTGGATGCCTATGGCTACCTGGGCCTCAAGCTGGATGGCGGCGATGGCCACGCCAATACCCCGAACATGCCGGTGGACGGCGACGGCAGCCAGCGCAGCGAATTCAGCAAGGGCGGGGCAGCGGTCAAGCTGCGCGTCTCCAATACCGTGCTCAAGTACGGCGATCAGCAACCCACGGCGCCGGTACTGGCGGCGGGCGGTAACTGGCTGTTTCCCCAGACTGCCCGTGGCTGGAGCCTGGTGAGTCAGGAGGTCGATCACCTGATGCTGGAAGGCGGTCACTTCACCGCCGCCACGGCGCCGCGCACCACCGGCTCGGACGGCGGCATCTTCGCCGGTTACGCCGGCGTGGAAGCGGCCTCGGCCAGCTATGCCGGGGGCGTCTACAAGTTCAGCGATCATCTCAGCGCTTCGCTCTACGCCGGGCACTTCGAAGGCGTCTGGGACCAGTACTACGGCAACCTCAACTATGTGCTGCCGCTGGCCGCCGAGCAGAGTCTGACCTTCGACGCCAACCTCTACCGCACCCTGGACGCCGGCAGCGCCAAGGCCGGCAGCATCGCCAACACCGCCGGCTCGCTGGCCGCCGCCTTCCAGACCGGCGCCCACACCTTCACCCTGATCCACCAGCGCATCCACGGCGACCAGCCCTTCGACTACGCGGTGTTCGGCGCGCCGGTGCCGGGTGCCTTCGGTGATTCCATCCTGCTCGGCAACTCGATGCAGTTCTCCGACTTCAACGGTCCGGGCGAGCGCAGCTGGCAGGCCCGCTATGACCTGGACATGGAAAGCTACGGCGTGCCGGGGCTGAGCCTGATGGTGCGCCATACCCGTGGCAGCGGCATCGACGGCAGCAAGGTAGCGGCGGATTCGGCCTATGCCGGGCTCTATGGCGACGGCGACAAGGAACACGAGACCGATCTGGAGGCCAAGTACGTCCTGCAGAACGGCCCGGCCAAGGACTTGAGCTTCCGCCTGCGTCAGGCCTGGCATTCCGGCAGCCAAAGCACCGGCGGCACCGTGGCCGAGACGCGGCTGATCACCGAGTATCCGCTGAATATTCTTTGATACCGCCGAGTGGTGGGCAAATCGCCGTAGGTTGGCGCTGAGCACAGCGAAGCCCAACGGTGCCGAGGTCAGCGCGGCTTGTTGGGCTTCGGCGATGGAGCCGCCTCAACCCAACCTACGTACCATTCTCGTAGGTTGGCGCTGAGCGCAGCGAAGCCCAACGGTGCCGAGGTCGAGTGCAGATTGTTGGGCTTCGGCGATGGAGCTGCCTCAACCCAACCTACGGCATCAGGCAAACCGCCGTAGGTTGGCGCTGAGCGCAGCGAAGCTCAACGGTGCCGAGGTCGCGCCCGGCTTGTTGGGCTTCGGCGATGGAGCCGCCTCAGCCCAACCTACGGCATGAGGTAAACCACCGTAGGTTGGCGCTGAGCGCAGCGAAGCCCAACAGCCACTCAACCCTTCGCCCGCGATTCTTCCAGCAGCCGCTCGATCTCCCCATGCAACCGCTCGGTCGCCCCGGCGCGGTCGATCCACCATTCGGTGGACCAGACGCGCAGCAGCGTCCAGCCGAGACCCTGGAGGATGGCGCTGCGGGTCTTGTCGCGGTCGCGGGCGGTGGCGGCACTGTGATAGGTGGCGCCGTCGCATTCGATGCCGACGAGATAGTCGCCCGGCCGGTCGGGATGGACGATGCCCAGGTCGATGCGGAAGCGCGAGACGCCGATCTGCGGCACCACCCGCCAGCCCTTGGCCTGCAGCGCCTGGGCCACGGCTTCCTCGAAGGGCGAGTCGTGTCCACCCAGCGAACCCTTGACCGCGGCCGCCAGGGCCTGGGGACCGCGCTGGGCGAATTCCAGGAACAGCTTGAGATCGCGCACCGCGCGGGCATTGGTACGGTTGAGGTCGATCAGCCCCGGATCGAAGGAGGAGAACACCAGCATCTCCCGCCGTGCCCGGGTCACGGCCACGTTGAGGCGGCGCCAGCCACCGTCCTTGTTCAGCGGGCCGAAGTTCATCGACATCGTATTGGCGCCCGGCTCGGTGGGACCGAAGCCGATGCCGAGCATGATCAGATCACGTTCGTCGCCCTGGACCGTTTCCAGGTTCTTGACCACCACTGGCTCGGCCAGGTCCTCGGCGAAGTGCGCCTCGATCTCCGGGTGCTGCTGGCGTGCGCGGTCGAGCAGGTCGGTGACCAGCCGCTGCTGTTCGCTGTTGAGGGTGATGATGCCCAGGCTCAGCCCGGCGAAGGCCGGATCCAGCAAGCGCTTGACCGCCTCGGCGACCATGGCCTGGGCCTCGATGGCATTGTGGCGGCCCTTGCCCTTGGCGTAGACGCCATCGACCCGCCGCCATTCCACCGCGCTCGGACGGATCTCCGGGGCGGGGAAGGTGATGAGCTTGCCGTCGTAGTAGTGGTGGTTGGAAAAGGCGATCAGGCTCTCATGGCGACTGCGGTAGTGCCAGTTGAGGCTGTGGCTGTAGATGCCGGCGCCCAGGCATTCGTCAAGGATGCTTTCCAGGTCCTCGGCGGTGTCGTCCTCGCCGGTGGCGCGGTCGAAGAAGCGCGTTGGCGGCATCTGCCGGGGGTCGCCGGCGATCACCACCTGCACGCCCCGGGCAATGGCACCCACCGCATCCCAGGGGGCGATCTGCGAGGCTTCGTCGAAGATCACCAGGTCGAACAGGCCGCCGTCCGGGGGCAGGTACTGGGCGATGGACAGCGGACTCATCAGCATGCAGGGCGCCAGTCGCGCCAGGGCGTCGCCCATTTCCAGGGCCAGCTGACGCAGCGGTCGGTGCCGACGCTGCTTCTGCAACTCGTGCTTGAGCACGGCGAAGCCGCCACCCTGGCGCGCCGCATCGTTCTTCGGTGGCAGGCCGTGGCAGAGCAGGGCGCGGATATGGCGCACGGCGAGGGTCTGCAGACGGTCGTCCAACCGGCGATAGGCCTGGATGTCGCTCTCGTGCTCGGCCGGGACGAAATCGCGCAGCAGCGGCTCGGCGTCCAGGGCGGTGGCGGCGAACCAGCGGGCATAGGCGGTCTCGAACAGGGTCGGGAGATCGTCGGCCGCGGCGGTCGTGGCGCGGGCGATCAGGGGTGCCAGGCCGAGGGCGTCGGCTTCTTCGCGGACGCGTTGCCAGTCACACCAGGCCTTGAGTCGACCGGGCTGCCGCAGCAGCGCGGCGGCGGTGCGTACCAGCTCGGCGGCGGCGGTATCACCGGCCAGTCCCGCCTGCGCGGCGAATGCCTGGCGAGCGGCTTCGGCTGCATCCAGGGCCTCGGCGAAGGCACTGCTGGCCGGGGCCAGGGTGGTGTCCACCGGCTGATCCTCGGGATGCTGCAACCGCCGCGCTGCCGCCTGGCGTAGGGCCAGCAGCTGCTCGGGCGTTTCCGCCAGGGTTGGCAGCGCCGTGCTCAGCCTTTCCGCCAAGGCGCGGCGGGCGAGCAGGGCGTCGAGGTCGCTGGTGACGCCCTGCCAGCCGGCGATACCGGCAAGGGTGGGCGCCAGATCGTCCAGCTCGGTGAGCAGGGTGCGCTGGCGGCGTAGGCGCGGCAGGTCGGCGGCGACATCGGGTTGGCCCTGGGTTTCGCCCTGGCGGGCGAGGTCCTGGGTGACCTGTCGCTGGGCGCGGCTGGCGAAGATCCAGAAGCGTCGAGCGGCGGCATCCCAGGCGGTTTCCAGCTGGGTCAGGGCGACGCGGCGACAGGCTTCGGCGGCATAGGGCACCGACAGCTCGCGCTCCAGCGCCTGGTAGTCCCGCAGCAACTCCAGGGCACGCCCCAGCTGGCGCTGACGCTCGGCAGCGCCAGGGCCGAAGGCGAAGGCCAGATCCTGGCCGGCGGCGCTCCGCAGCAACTCGGCGAATTCCAGCAGGCGACGGGGCGCCACCTGGTCCGCCAGTGGCAGACCGAGGACATCGCGCAGGCGTTGCCGCGCCTGCTGCAAGGCGTGTTGGGTGTCGCGCAGCCGTTCGGCAGCGGTAACCAAGGCATCCTGCCAGGCGTTGGACCAGGGATGGGCCGGCAAGAGGGCGAAATCCGCCGCCAGACTGCGCCCGGTCTCGGCATGTAGGGCCAGGCGCCGTACCGCGGTGCGTAGTTCGGCCAGGGCCTCGGCGTCGTGGGCATCGGCCTGGGACCATGCCAGGCGTGGAGTATCGGGAGCAGCGTCGCGCAGGACGCGGCCAATGCTCTGCTGCAGGGTCAGGCCATTGGGCCAGCGGCGGTGCAGGCGCTCCACCACGGCGTTGAGACGATCCCGCAGGCGCTCCACCTCGGCGGCCTCGGCCAGCCATTCCTCTTCGTCGAGGCCGTCGCGGGTATCCCAGGCGCGCTCCAGCTGCTTGAGCACCTCGGCCTTGGAGGCCTTGCTCGAATGCAGCTCCAGGCAGAATTCGCCAAGCCCCTGCGCCTCCAGGCGGCGATACACCACGTCCAGGGCCGCGCGCTTCTCGGCGACGAACAGCACCCGCCGGCCAAGCGCCAGGTTGTGGGCGATCATGTTGGCGATGGTCTGGGACTTGCCGGTGCCGGGCGGGCCGTCGAGGACGAAATCCTGGCCACCGGCCGAGGCCAGCACCGCCGCCAGTTGCGAGGAATCCGCCGGCAGCGGGGTGAAGAGTTCGGCCGGGGTTACCTGGCGATCCAGCTCGCGTTCGCGGGGAAAGCTGCCGCCGCTCAGGTAGGCGCCAGATTCGGTGGTGCGCTCCAGCAGGTGCCGCACCAGCGGGCTTTCCATCAGCTGGTCGCTGCGCTCGGTGAGGTCCTTCCACATCAGGTACTTGGCAAAGGAAAACTGGCCGAGCAGCAGCTCGCTGCTGACCTCGAAGCCGGGCAGGTCGCGTACCGCGCGGCGGACCTTGGTCCAGATCCCGTCCACGTCGATGCCGTTGCCATCGCCGGGCAGCGGGCCGTCGAGCCCGGGGATGTCCAGGTCGAAATCGTGGCGCAGCAGTTCCAGCAGGGTGAGGTTGAAGCGCGGCTCGTCCTCGAACAGGTGCAGGGTGATGCCGCTGGCGGCGCTCTGCCGTTCCAGGCGCACCGGCAGCAGGATCAGCGGCGCACGGTAGTGCTTGGGATCGTCGGCGGCCTTTTTCCAGCGCAGGAAGCCCAGCGTCAGGTAGAGGGTATTGGCGCCGCCCTCGTCGAGGTCGCTGCGGGCGCGGCGATAGAGCTCCACCAGCGCCGCGTCCAGCTTGGTCGCATCCAGGGGGGCGACCACCTCGCCACGGGCCAGGGCGCCGCGGGCATATTCGTCTTGCAGATTCTCATGCTCGCGGGCCTCGTGCAGCACCGCGTCTCGCCCGCTCACCGCCAGGTCCGGCAACGGCACCAGGCGCAGCGCCCGGCCCTCGGCCAGGCGATCTTCCAGCGCCGCCGGCTCGGGGCAGAGCAGGGGCACGCTGCGGGCGTTTTCCGGCACGTGCAGCAGGCGATTGCGGGTGGTGAGGTCGAGCAGCTTGCGCTGCCAGAGCGCCAGGCGACCGACCGGGGTGGTGGGCGCGGCCTCGACGTCCACGTCGAAGGCTGGCAGCGGCGGGGCCTCTTCCAGGGCTTCGCCCGGCAGCAGCAGGCCGTCCAGGGGGGTGGCGGGCTGGCCGGGCACCGCCAGCGGGCGGATGCGCTGCAGACGGGCACGGCGGACATCCAGGGCCAGTACGAAACTGTCGTCGTCCAGCTGGCGCTCGGCCAGTTGCACCGCCTGGCTGAAGGACGGCGGCGGGGAAGCGGTGGCCTGGGTGGTCTCGAATACCAGCAGGTCCTTGAGCGCCACCCGCTTGCGTACCGGCTCAGCGTCGTCGGTGAGCAGCTGGGCGAATTCCTGGGGCTGCAGCCAGACCCCGGCGAAGGCATGGCCGCGGGTAATGACCAGCAGCGGATTGAGGCCGGCCTGTTCCAGCGCCGCGCAGGCGAGCAGGGCGAGATCCAGGCAGGTGGCCAGGCCACCGTCGAGGATGGCGCCGGGCGTGCGGATCTTCTGGCCCTGGCGCTCGAAGCTGGCCGGCGGCACCGCGTAGGTCAGCTGCAGGCCGCACAGGGCCGACCAGAGCGCCGAACCGAGCTCCCAGACCCGGCGGCGCGACTCCCCCTCGTAACCATCCAGCGCCGTGGATTTGCCGGCGCGGCGCAGGACCTCGGCGGCTGCCCCCAGCAGGCGATCCACCGCCGGGTCGTTGGGCATGACGAACGCCGCTGCCAGCTCGGGCATGCTGTCCACGCCGCCCCACTGGTTGCGGGCCAGCAGCTCGACCGGATAGCGCCGCGTCTGCAGGATCTCGTCACCCTGGCGCACCGTGAAAGTCAGCTGGGCGACCAGGCTTTCCTGGAGGCTGCCGAGCAGGGCGGCGTCGAATTCGAGGTCGCGATCATCGAGATAGAGGGTGCCCTGGGGATCAAGGCGCTCCAGGTGCCAGGTGCGCGGCACCACGAAAGCCGGCTCGGCGGTCACCGTGAGGCTGAGGTCGGCCAGGGGTTCGGGGCCGCTGTGGGTGAGGCGCAATTCACGCAGCACGGGCACCGCGTTCTGGTGCGCCGCGAAGCCGATCTTGCCGGCCAGCACCAGTTCGACATCCACGCTCATCGCCTACCACCCTTGCTTATTGCCTAAGGTAGATGAATGTACAGTAGTGGGCGGGTCGATGCAGCCCATAGCCCGCCTGGGCAAGCGGAAAAAGTCCTTTGGTGACGGGCGGTTGCGTGGTTTGAGCGGCAGGTCGCGGTTCAGGCGGCCGGGGTCGGGAAGACCAGGCTGAAATGGATGCCCCGCGCATCCTGCTCGACCTCGGCACGCCCACCATGCAGACGCATGATCGCGGCGACGATGGCCAGGCCCAGACCGTTGGAATCATGGGGCTGATGACGCGAGGGATCGGCGCGATAGAAGCGATCGAATAGCCGTCGCAGGTGTTCCGGCGCCAGGGCGGGACCGGCATTGCTGACGCGGATGCGCCCGCCGTCCGCCTGCAGCTGGATCTCGCCATCCGGGTCGGCATAGCGGATGGCATTGGCCACTAGGTTGCTCAAGGCGCGACGGAGCAGGAGCGGATCGGCGATCACCTCACCGCCGCCTGCTACGACCAGGCGCAGGCCGCGCTCGTCGGCCGGCCCTTCGAAATAGTCGGCGATGCGTGCCAGCTCTTCGTCTAGTCGCAACGGTTGCGGGGTCAGCACCGCCTGGGCGTCGTCGGCGCGGGCAAGGAAGAGGATGCTTTCCACCAGGCGCGAGATGCGCTCCAGCTCTTCCAGGTTGGAGGCCAGCAGCGTCTGGTATTCCTCGCTGCTGCGTACCTGGCGCAGAGCGACCTCGGTATGGCCCATGAGGGCATTGATCGGGGTGCGGATCTCGTGGGCGAGGTCAGCGGAAAACTGCACCAGCCGACCATAGCCGTCGGCCAGCCGCGCCAGCATGGCGTTGTAGTTTTCCACCAGCGGTTGCAGCTCGCGCGGAGCATCGGTCAATTCCAGGGGGGCAGCCAACCGGGTTGGAGTGATGCCACCGGCATGGCGGGCGATGCGCCGCAAGGGGGCCAGGCCCCGGCGCAGCAGCAGATAGCCAAGCCCGGCGGTAGCCAGGAAGGCCAGGGTCACAGCGCCGAGCAGCCCCAGCCGGAAATCGGCCAGGGTGGTGTCTTCGTTGCGCAGCACATGGGCGGCGGTCAGTTCCACCGGGCCTTCGGGGGTGTTCACCGCGACCCGCGCCGCGCGCCAGCGGGTGCCGTCGGCCAGGGTGCCTTCCCGTATATCGGCCGGCGTCGGTCGCCGCGTCTGGGGTACCACGGCAAGATCCGGGAGGGCGATATTCAGCGGATTGGAGGCGATCACCGGCTTGGCACCCGGCGCGCCGATGAGAAAGACATCCTGCTCGTTGCCCAGCATGTTGGCGAACAGCTGCGGACTGCGGCCCAGGGTCTCCAGCGACAGGTCGGCGCTGAGCAGGCTGCGAAAATGCGCCAGGCGACCGAGCAGAGCGTAGTCGGCGCGCTCCAGCACCGTCCGTTCCAGGCTGTGGTAGAGAAACAGGCCGGCACCGCCCACGGCGAGCAGCGCCACCAGGGCGAATCCCAGGGTGGCGCGCAGGATCAGCGAGGGTGAGCGCGCACTCAAGGCCGAACCTCGCAGACGTAGCCGATACCACGCACGGTATGGATCAGCTTGACCGGGTAGGGGTTATCGACCTTGGCGCGCAGCCGCTTGATGGCCACGTCCACCACGTTGGTGTCGCTGTCGAAATTCATGTCCCAGACCTCGGCGGCGATCAGGGTGCGCGACAGCACCTCGCCTTCGCGGCGCAGCAGCAGGTGCAGCAGGGCGAATTCCTTGTTGGTCAGCACGATGAGGTCGTCGCCGCGGGTTACCCGTCGCCGCAGAAGATCCAGCTGCAGATCGGCCAGGTGGAAATGCTCGGGCTCGCGCACCACGCCACGGCGCAACAGGGTGCGGATGCGCAGCAGCAATTCGACGAAGGAGAAGGGTTTGACCAGGTAGTCGTCGGCGCCCAGCTCCAGGCCGCGGATGCGATCCTGCAGGCCGTCGCGGGCGGTGAGAAAGAGCACCGGCACGTCGAGCTTCTTGCGCAAGACCTCCATGATCTGCCAATCGTCGATGCCGGGCAGCATGACGTCGAGGATGATCAGGTCGTAACGGCCGTCCAGGGCCAGGTGCAGGCCATCGGCGCCGTGCTGGGTCCAGTCGACCGCGTAGCCGGATTCGCCGAGACCCTTCTTCAGGTACTCGCCGGTCTTCTGGTCGTCTTCGATGAGGAGAATGTGCATGACGTAATGGTAGGGCCTCCGGTCGCTTCGCTGGGTGACATTTTTGTCATTCGCCGGTCATCTTGCTGACCCCCCACGCGTCGCACTGTGGCGGGGCGATTCCCTATCCCAGGAGGCTTCATGCGTACCCAGACTCTGCTCCGCGGTTCCCTTGCCCTGCTGCTCGCCAGCAGCGCCCTGCTGGCCCAGGCCGCGCCCATGCCCACCGTCAAGCCCATGCGCGGCACCGTGGACAGCGTCCAGGGCGACACCCTGGCCTTCACCACCCGCAACGGTGCCCACCAGACGCTGATGCTGGACGACAAGACCAGCTACCGCGCCGTATCCAAGGCCAACCTGGATCGCATCGAAGCCAACAGCTTCATCGGCTCCGCCGCCACCCCTCAGCCCGATGGCACCCTCAAGGCGCTGGAGGTGACCGTGTTCGAGGCCAGCCTGCGCGGCTCCGGTGAAGGCCACTACGGCTGGGAAAACGCTGACGGCAGCACCGGCACCATGACCAACGGTACCGTGGGCGAACTCAAGAAGGCCAATGGCCGTACCCTGACCGTGCAGTACAAAGGCGGCGAGAAGCAGCTGGTGGTACCGGAAGACGTGCCCATCGCCTATGTCGAGAAGGGCGACCGCAGCCTGCTCAAGCCCGGCGCCAAGGTGGTGCTGTTCCCCGCCGAAGACGGCAAGCACGCCAAGGGCGTGGCCGTAGGTAAGGACGGTTTCACCCCGCCCATGTAAGACCCCCCCCCCCGCGGTCGCCTGATTGGGATGGCGACCGCCCCCATCTCGCGGTGAAGAGGGACAGATCATGACCACCTCGCGACGGCGTCTGGTGCACCGCTGGCCGGTGCGCCTCACCCATTGGCTCAACGCCCTGGCGATGCCCTGCATGTTCATGAGCGGCTGGGCGATCTACAACGCCTCGCCGCTGTTCCCCTTCACCTTTCCCGCCTGGGCGACCCTTGGCGGTTGGCTGGGCGGCGCCATCGCCTGGCACCTGGCGGTCTTCTGGCTGCTGCTGGCGAACGGCCTGATCTATCTGCTCTATGGCCTGTTCAGCGGCCACTTCCGGCGGGATTTCCTGCCGCTGTCACCGCGCGCCATCGGCCGTGATTTCGCCGCGGCCGTGCGCCTGCGTCTGGGTCATCACCTCGGCACCTACAACGCCGTGCAGCGCCTGCTCTACTGGGGCGTACTGGCCCTCGGCGTGCTGGTGGTGCTCTCCGGCCTGGCGATCTGGAAACCGGTGCAATTGCAGGGGCTGGCGGCCCTGCTCGGTGGCTTCGACACCGCTCGCTACGTGCATTTCTTCGCCATGGCCGGCATCGGCGCCTTCGTCGTCGTGCACCTGGCCCTGGTCATCCTGGTCCCCCGCACCCTGCCGCCGATGATCACCGGTCGGGCGCACGAGGAGGTTAACGATGAGTCGGCGTGAACGCCTGCGCCTGGAACCGGCGCAACAGCGGCAGGTGGAGAATCTGCAGCGACGCCTGCTGCTCAAGCAGGGCCTGACGGTGGGCGCCCTGGCCATGCTCAGCGGCTGCAACCTGCAGGACGGCGACAGCGTCGACAAGGTGCTCTGGTCCATGTCGCGCTTCAACGACCGGGTGCAGGCCTGGCTGTTCGGTCGCGAACGCCTGGCGCCGACCTATGCCGCCAGCCAGATCACCGATCCCTTTCCCTTCAACGCCTTCTACCCCGAATACAACGTTCCGGAAGTCGACCTGAGCGATTACCGCCTGGAGGTCTCCGGCCTGGTCGCCAACAAACAGGCCTGGACCCTGGAAGACCTGCGCCGCCTGCCGCAGCGCGCCGACATCACCCGCTTCATCTGCATCGAGGGCTGGAGCGCCATCGGCCAGTGGGGTGGGGTGCCCCTGCGTACCTTCCTCGAACGCATCGGCGCCGACACCACGGCCAAGTACGTCGGCTTCAAGTGCGCCGACCGCTACTACTCAAGCATCGACATGGCCTCGGCGCTGCACCCCCAGACCCTGCTGGCGCTGGACTTCGGCCAGGTCGCGCTGCCGCCGGACTACGGCTATCCGCTACGCCTGCGGGTGCCCACCAAGCTCGGCTTCAAGAATCCCAAGCACATCCAGGCGCTGTTCGTGACCAACGACTATCCTGGTGGGTACTGGGAGGACCAGGGCTACAACTGGTTCAGCGGGATCTAGGGCAACGTCTGCTGCGTGTCGGCCAAACTGCGTTGAAAAGACCTTCGGAATGCTCATTTACCACTCGTAAACTGCGCTTCCTCAGGTCTTTTCGCCTTGTTTGGCTCTAGCTCGCGAGACTTTGCCTAAGCTTTTGATGGCGGAACCCCGGCCCGGAGGTAGAGTCGAGATACCACCATCCTCTACCGGGAGCTCCCCTCATGTCCGCTCATCCCTCGATCGGTTTCATCGGCTTTGGCGCCATGGCCCAGCGCATGGGTGCCAACCTGCGCGAGGCCGGTTATCCGGTCCGCGCCTACGCCGAACACCAGCAGGACGGCGAGCGCCACGGCACGCCCATGGAGCCCCTGGCGACCCTGCTGCCCCAGGCGGAAGTGGTGATCGTTTCTCTGCCCAATGACGCCATCCTCGAACAGGTGCTGCTCGGTGCCGACGGCGTCCTCGCCCGTCTGGAAAGCGGGCGCCTGCTGATCAATACCAGCACCAATTCGCCCGCGCTGTCGCTGCGCCTGGAAGCGGCCGGTCGCGCCCGTGGCATCGCCGTGGTCGAGGCACCGGTGTCCGGCAGCACCCCCGAGGCGGAACAGGCGCAACTGGTGGTCCTGGCCGGCGGCGAACCCGAGGCGGTGGAGCGTGCGCGGCCGATCCTCGAAACCCTGGGCAAGACCGTGCATCACGTCGGGCCGACCGGGCAGGGCGCGGCCATCAAGCTGGCCATCAACGGCCTGATGGGCGCGGGTCTCGCCGCCCTGGCCGAAGCCCTGGCCTATGCCACCCGTGCCGGTCTCGATGCCGAGGTGCTGTTCGAGGTGTTCGGTGACCTGGCGGTGCTCTCGCCCCACCACCAGCGCAAGCTGGCCGCCCTGCGCGAGGGCGACTTCGCCGCGCAATTCCCGGCGGCGCTGATGCACAAGGACATGGGCCTCCTGCTGGCCGAACTCAATGCCACCTTCCAGGGCGCGCCGACCCTGGCCGCCGCCGCGCAGCAACTGGCCCTGGGCGCCGAGCTGCATCCCGACGCCGACTACGTCATCACCGCCGATATCCTGTTGGAAGAAGCCGAAGACGCCGCTACCCGGTAAGGGGGATGGCCGCATGCCCGTGCATGCGGCCAAGGAGCCTCACACGTCGGCGATCCCCAAGACCTTGGCGGTCTCGGCGCGACTCTGCCGGCAGGCTGCCGCGTCGGTCTTCAAGTCGAGGCCGTAGGTCGGCAGGATGCGCCGCAACGCCGGCAGCCAGGCGTCTTCGGTGAGACGCTCCGGGAAGCAGGTTTCCAGCACCTCCAGAGCGATGGCTGCGGCTGTCGAAGCACCCGGTGAGGCGCCGAGCAGCGCGGCGATGGAGCGATCCGCGGCGCTCACCAGTTCAGTGCCGAATTCCAGTTCGCCCTTCTTGCTCAGCAGGCCATGCTGGCCGGTGGGCTTGATGGTCTGCACCCGTTGCCCGGCCACCGCTTCCTGCCAGTCGCGCTTCTTCGCCAGGGGGAAGAACTGCTGCAGCATGGCGAATTGCTGGCTGGAGCTCTGGAAGATCTGCCCGATCAGGTATTCGGTCAGGTCCAGGTTGTCCTTGGCCACGTTCAGCAGCGGCAGGATGTTGTCATGACGCAGCGAGGTGAAGAGATCGGTCAGGGCGCCGTGTTTGAGGAAGCGCGAGGAAAAGCCCGCATAGGGTCCGAACAGCAGCGAGCGCTGGCCGCCGACGATGCGGGTGTCCAGGTGTGGGACCGACATGGGCGGCGAACCCGAGGGCGCCTTGCCATAGACCTTGGCCTGATGCCGTTCGGCCAGCGCCGGGACGTCGCAGCGCAGCCAGATGCCGGAGATGGGAAAACCGCCGAAACCGTGCCCTTCGGGGATGCCGGACTTCTGCAGTAACGGCAGCGAGCCGCCACCGGCACCGATGAAGACGAACTTGGCGGTGACCTCCGTGCGCCCACCGTGCTCGACGTCCTCCACCGTCACCCGCCAGTGACCACTGTCGGTACGCGCCAAGTCCACCACCCGTTGGTGATAGTGCACGGCGAAGCCCGATTGCTGGCTGAGCTGACGCACCAGCAGGTGGGTGAGGGCGCCATAGTCGACGTCGGTGCCGGTCACCATGCGCGTGGCGGCAACCGGTTCGTCGGCACCGCGTCCTTCCATGATCAGCGGTGCCCACTGAGCGATCTGCGTGCGGTCCTCGCTGTATTCCATGCCGTGATAGCAGTGATGGGCGCTCATCGTCCGATAGCGTTCGCGGAGGAAGGCGACGTTGTCCGCACCCCAGACGAAGCTCATATGGGGGCAGGCGTGGATGAAAGCCTGCGGGTCCGGGATCGCACCCTTGCGGACCAGGTAGGCCCAGAGCTGGCGCGAGAGATCGAACTGGGTATTCACCTTGAGCGCCTTGGCGATGTCGACGCTGCCGTCATTGCGCTGCGGCGTGTAGTTCAGCTCGCAGTTGGCGGCATGGCCGGTACCGGCGTTGTTCCAGCCCTGGGAACTCTCCTGGGCGCAATCGTGCAGGCTCTCGAACAGCGTCACGCTGAGGCTGGGGTCGAGTTCCTTGAGTAGGGTACCCAGGGTAGCGCTCATGATGCCGGCGCCGATCAACACGACGTCGGGCGAATCCGTGGAAGACAATGACGACATGACAGTTTCCTCAGGCATTACGCCGGCTGGTTGGGAACGAAGCGCAGGTTCGCGTTGGGCTCGTAGATGACGTAGGCACGCCGCCAGGGCTCGTCGCCGAGCAGCTTCCAGCGGTGCCCGGAGCCAGTGTCGTCCTGGGCCAGCAGGACGTCGCCGGGCCGCAGCACGAAGGTCTTGCCCGACTTGACCTCGAACTCCAGGGTGCCGCTCAGGGTGATGACGAACTGGGGCTGCGGGTCTTGGTGCCATTCGAAGGCACCTCCCGCCGTGGTTTCCTGGAAGGACAGCTCGTTTACCGCGATGGGCAGGCCTGAGGCCTTGCCATGCAGGCCTTCGCCCAGTTCCAACTGCCCTTCCTCGAACAACGAATTACCGTCGTTGCCGGTCCAGAGCCGTACACATCGAATGGCCATTTCTGTCTCCTGAAACATCGGTAGGTTGCTTGCGGCGCGGGTTTCACCAAGGCAACGGGGCACCCGCCGGGCCCCGGTTCACGTGAGGGCCGGCCTCTTACAGGCTGGCCGCCAGTACGATGCCCAGGGCTATTCCGGGAATGGCGAGCAGGGTGCTGAACAACACGCTGCGCGCTGCTTCCTCGGCATAGACGCCCTGGGCCATGGCCAGGCTGGGCGCCGCGGTGGCCGATGGCAGCAGGCCGAGCAGGAACACCTGCTGGAGCAGCTCGCCGTGCAGGCCCAGCGCCAGACCCATACCCAGCAGCACTAGCGGCTGCAGCAGATTCTTCAGCAGCAGGTTGCCGAGGATGTCCCGGTCGAAGCTTGGGCGGATGCTGGCCAGGATCAGGCCCAGGGTGAACAGGGCGACGCCGCCTGCCGCCCGGCCGATTTCGTCCGTCGCCGCCACCAGCAATGCCGGGGGCCGCAGGCCGAGCAGGGCGCAGGCCAGTCCCAGCAAGGGCAGCAGCACCAGCGGCTGGCGCACGGCCTTGGCGAGCGCCTGGGCGGCCCCGCCACTGCTCAAGAGCACCAGCGACAAGGGAATGATCACCAGGGTGACGATCAGGTTGCCGACGATCACCGCCAACAGGGCGGACGGGCCGACCGCCGCGAGCAGGACCGGCGGCCCGCAGTAGGCCATGTTGGGAAAGGCCACGGTGATGCCACGCAGGGTCGCCTCGCGCCAGTTGTGTCCGCCGCGCACGCGACCCAGCGCCAGGCCCAGTAGCCAGATACCGATCAGGCCGGTTGCCAGGGTCGCCACATAGGGCAGGTTGAGGATCTGTTCGGGCCGGGTCTTGGCGGCAGCGAGAAAGAGGCTGATGGGCAGGGCGAAGGTGACTACGAAGGCGGCGAGGATCTTGCTCGCCTCCGCAGGCATGACTCGCCAGCGACCGGCACACCAGCCGAGGGCGGTGACGAAGACGATGGGCGCAAGGGCCTGGGCGATGATCTCGATCATGGCCGCGCCCTCCCAGGGATGACGAGGGCGCCAGGGGCAGCGGCTGAAGGTGGTTGGCAGGTGAGTCGCGCGGGGATGTCGGCGGTACGACGGTTCATCCGAAACTCCTGAGCTGGGATCGACAAGGTGTCGCTCCAGGCGTGCCCTACGGCGGAGGTGGTGGCCTCGCCTGAAGCGCTCTGGAAGGCGGCTTTGCTCTCCTGTTGACGGTGTTTAGAAACTTTTGTTTACAGATTGTGTGCGGCAAATTGTCGCATCTAGACCTTGGTCGGATTCCCGTGCTTGCCTTCTTGTGATTTCACCTCTCGCTCTTCGCGCGGCTGCGCTTCCGCGCGCAGCGCCGGTCGCATCCTGGATGCGGGAGCGTTGCCCTTCCTCTAAGCTACCGGCTGGATTCCCGGGGCTACCCGGGCACTGGCGGTCCTTGCGGGGAGAAGGATGATGACCACCACCCCGAGTTTCTGGCGCGATCCCGCGCTGCCCTTTCTCGAAGCCCGCTCCATCCAGGACGGTCGCGCGCTCTGCTATGCCCCCCATTCCCACGAGACCTTTTCCATCGGCACCGTGCTGGGCGGGCGCAGCCGCTATCACAATGGCCCGACCCGCGAACTGGTGGGGGCGGGTACGCTGGTGCTGATGAATCCCGGCGACGTCCATGCCTGCAATCCCCAGGGTGAGGCGGCCTGGCGCTATCGCATGCTGCACGTGGACGCCGGCTGGCTGGCCGAGCTGCAGCGCCCGGGTGCCGACGACTTCCAGCCGCTGGCCGTGCAGCTGTCCCAGGACGACCAGCTGTACGCCGGATTGGAGGCACTGCATGCCTGCCTGGTCGATCCCGATAGCCTTACCCTGCAGCGCCAGAGCCAGGCGCTGCTGTATTTCGAATCCGTGCTGGCCCGACTGGGGCGCACGCCCATCGCTGCCGCGCGGGAGCGTGAGGATCGCCGCTTGCGCCGGGCCGCCGAGTTTCTCGATGCCCACTGCGGCGAGGGCGTCAGCCTGGACCAGCTCAGTCAGGTGGCGGATCTCTCGCCCACTCAGCTGATTCGCAGCTTTCGCCGGCGCTATGGCCTGACGCCCCACGCCTATCTGATCGACCGCCGCATCCGGCTGGCGCGGCAACGACTGCGCCAGGGCGAGGAGTTGGCGGAGGTCGCCCTGGCCACCGGCTTCGCCGACCAGGCGCATCTGCAGCGCACCTTCAAGCGCCTGGTGGCAGCTACCCCTGGCCAGTACCGCGCCGCTTCAACCCTCCCACAGCAGTGAGGCGGCGCACAGCACCAGCAGCACCGCCAGGCCGCGATTGAGCAGGCGCAGGCGGGGCGCCGCCAGGGCGCGACCGCGCAGCCATTCGCCGGCCACCGCCCAGCAGGCGAGCGAGGCGAAGCAGATCACCAGATAGAGGACGGCGAATAGCGCCAGGCGCCCGCGATCCTCGCCGACGAACAGGGCCACCCCGGCCGCGGCGGCGAGCCAGGCCTTGGGATTGAGCCACTGCAACAAGGCACATCACGAAAGCCCGGACAGTGCCGCAGCTGGCCGGTGCCCAGGTCCCCGGAGGCCCTCGCCAGTTTCCACGCCAGGTACAGCAGAAAGAGCGCGCCGGCCGCGCGCAAGACCCAGAGCAGCATCGGCCAGGCCGCCAGCACCCCATGCAGGCCAAGGCCGACCGCCACCAGCAACACCACGAAGCCAAGGGTGGCGCCCGCGACATGCCACAGGGCCGGGCGCCAGCCATGGGTCAGGCCGGTGTTGAAGCCCACCAGGTTGACCGGGCCGGGCGAAAGGGAAGCCACCAGGGCAAAGGTGGCCATGGACAGGATCAGGGTCAGGGTCATCGCTAGGTCTCGTCGATTGCGCAGACCTGACCCTAGCGAGCGTGACCGTCCGCCGTATTGAAGAAAATGACTCTTCGAGCCCGACGAAAGGCAGGAATTCGCGGCGTTGCATTGACGTCCATTACAGCGAGCCGAGCGCTCCCCCGGTGGTTTCAACGTCGCTGTCGGCCACCGGGGCTTTCTTCTTTCACGTCCTGACGGCTAGGGCGCGATGGGCAGGGTGAAGGTGAAGGTACTGCCCTCGCCCAGGGTACTGGTGACGCTCAGCTCGCCACCATGGGCCTCGACGATGCCCTTGGCGATATACAGCCCCAGCCCATGGCCGGTGGGGTTGTCTTCCTGCACATGCCAGAAACGCTCGAAGACCCGCGCCTGCTGCGCCTGGCTCATGCCACGACCGTTGTCGCTCACACTGATCTGGGCCATGGGACCGACCCGCTGCATGCTCAGTTGGACCAGACCACCCGGCGCGGTGAATTTGATGGCATTGCCCAGCAGATTCATCAGCACCTGGAAGATGCGCTCGGCTTCCACCAGCACCTGAATATCCTGATCGGCCGCGTATTCCAGGCTGATGTTCTTGATCTCCGCCAGCGGTCGCGACAGCAGGATGGGTTGCGCACAGACGTCGGCCAGACGCGCCTGCTTCAGATCCAGCGCCAGGCGATCGGATTCGATCTTCGACAGGTCCAGCAGGTCGCTGATCAAGGCATTCATGCGGTTGGCCGCGGTCTCTATCACCTCCAGCGAACTGGGCAGGCGGTCATCGCCCAGCGCCAGCTTTTCCAGCTGGCGCTGCAGCATCCCGACCTTCATCAGGATAATGGTGATGGGGCTGCGCAGGTCGTGGGAGACCGCCGCGACGATCTCGTCGCGCAGGCGTACCGCCTGGCGCTCACGCTCGACCTGACGCGCCAGGTCCAGCTCGATGGCCGAACGGCGCAGGTCCTTGGCGGCGAACAGGTCGGATGGCCGCCAGCGCTGGGAGCGCAGCTGTACCAGTTCCTTCCAGGCGTCGAAGGAGCGCCGTGGATGGGGATAGTTGAGGCCAGGACCCGAGACGGGCGCCGTGGGCTCCAGCTTGGCCGGATTACCGCTCCAGACCACGGTGGTCACGATCTCCGGGCGGAACCAGAGCACCAGGTTACGTACCGGTTTGGGGAGCGCCAGCGCCAGGACGCCGCTGGCCCGGTCGCTGTAGCGACGGGCATCGGGCAGTTCGTCGGCCAGGCAGCGCGTCGCATAGATGCCCGAGGCGTCCATCTCGGTGGTGACCCAGGCGGCGAGGATACGGATGTCTTCCGCGCTGGGGCATTCGCCCAGGCTGCAGAGCTCGTCCTCCACCAGCACCGCGACACCGGTGGCATCCACCAGCTCCAGCAGATCCGTGGCCCGCTCGCACAGGCCGCTGAGCACCTCGCCGCGGCTGTCGCACATCCCCTGGATCAGCGCGGCCAATTGCGCCTCGCGGGCATCAATCTCGCGCTGGACCTGGCGATTCTCCAGCGCGCGGATCATCAGGGACACCAGCACCCCGACCGAGCGGCAGGCCATCCGGGTGCGATAGGGCAGGTACAGCGGCTCGCGATGGCCACAGCTGATCAGCCCCCAGAGCTTGTCGTCGCTGATCAGCGAAACGCTCATGGAGGCACGCAGACCCTGGTTGCGCACGTACTGGCAATGGATGGGCGACACGCTGCGCAGCACGGCGTGGGTCAGGTCGATCGGATCCTGCTCGCTGCCGTGTAGAAAGGCCGGCACCAGGGGCACTGCCTGGTACTGGGCGTCGGGAATGTTGCGGATCCAGTTCTCATGATAGAGCGCCCGCGCCTGGGCAGGAATGTCGGCTGCTGGGAAGTGCATGCCCAGATAGCTGTCGATATCCTCGACGCGGTCCTCGGCCACCACCTGACCATCGCCACCGTCGTCGAAACGATAGACCACCACCCGGTCGAAGCCGGTCAGTGCCCGCACTTCCCGTACCGCGCCTTCGCACAGCTCGGGCAGGGTGCGCGCCTGTTGCAGACGCGCCAGGGCGCGGGCCAGGCCCGCCGGCTCGACACCGCCGTGGTCATCCGGCTCGAATTCCAGGAACACCAGCCCATGATTGCGATGCAGGATCACGTCCATGTCGCGAATCGGGCGCGTCCAGCTCAACGGATTGGCTTCTTCCAGATGTTCCAGCGTCAGCGCCTGTCGCACCTGTTCCAACAGATCGACGGGCAGGACCTGCTGCAGCGGCCGACCCAGCAACTCCACCTGCGG
Organism: Pseudomonas sp. 313; assembly: GCF_000316965.1. Lineage (NCBI taxonomy): Bacteria > Pseudomonadati > Pseudomonadota > Gammaproteobacteria > Pseudomonadales > Pseudomonadaceae > Pseudomonas > Pseudomonas sp. 313. The sequence goes on along the minus strand of NZ_ANBZ01000037.1, from coordinate 4,093 downwards.
CTTGCCCAGCAACTCGGGCAGGTTGTGACTGACATGCTTGACCAGCCCCTCCACCTCCTCGAAAGCGATGAGATAGCCATGTGCCTGGATAGCGCCTGGAATGCGGATCGGCTCGCTTTCGCAGCTTTGCAGCGACTGACCGGAAGGTGCAGCAATCATGCGACTGTCTCAAATGAACTCTTGAATAGGACCGCTCCAGGGCGATCCTGTTAAAGCTTTAGCACCGAATGGCTGTGAATGTGATGCCGGTCACGCAGTTTCAGCATCCGTTGCACTAGTTTCGCATTCGCAGTAGCCGATAACGATTATTGCGCTTCTCTTTCGGACGAAGGGTTCTTGGACTGACCTAAGATGTCCTGGCTGGCCTCCCTGCCTGACGGCGGTATCATGGGCTTTTGCCCAGAGTCCCGACATGGCCCGCTTCCGTCCCTTGCCCATCATCGACCGCAGCCGGGATGACCTATTCATGCGTGAGGCCCTGGCCCTGGCGGAGCAGGGCGCCGGGCAGGGCGAGGTGCCGGTCGGGGCCGTGGTGGTACTCGACGGCGAGGTCGTCGGCCGCGGTTTCAATCGGCCCATCGGTGCCCACGATCCCAGCGCCCATGCCGAGATGGAGGCCATTCGCGATGCCGCCGCGCGTCTGGCCAACTACCGGCTGCCGGGGGCGACCCTCTATGTGACGCTTGAACCCTGCAGCATGTGCGCCGGCCTCATCGTCCACAGTCGCATCCAGCGGCTGGTCTATGGCGCCAGCGAGCCGCGCGCCGGCATGGCCCAGAGTCGCGGGCGCTTCTTCGAGCAGGACTTTCTCAATCACCGAGTCCTGGTGGAAGGCGGGGTGCTGGCCGAGGCCTGTGGCCAGGTGCTGACCGAATTCTTCCGCGTGCGGCGCAATCCCGCGGTCAGCGAAGGCTAGGCCGCCAGTTCGCGCATCCGCGTGAGCACGGCGTTCAGGCCGTTGCTGCGCGATTGCGACAGCTGCCGTTCCAGTCCGAGTTCGCCCAGCCAGCCGTGGATGTCGAGGCGACCCAGTTCTTCGCGGGTCAGGCCGTTGGCGCGCACCAGCACCACGGCGAGCAGCCCCTTGAGCACCCGGGATTCGCTGCTGGCGCGAAAGAAGTGGCGATCACCCTGGGCTTCATGGGTCAGCCGCACCCGACTCTCGCAGCCCTGTACCAGATCCTCGTCGCGTTCTTCGCGTACCGCCGGCAGGCGCTCGGCCCACTGCAGCAGCAGGCGCGAGCGCGCTTCCCAGCCCTTGGCGATGACGAAGGCGCGGCGGGCTTCCGCTGCATCGGGAAGCAGATTCATCGCAAGAGCTCCAGAGCGTTGTCGAGTGCCGTGAAAAAGCGCTGCAGATCTTCGGCATCGTTGTACAGGCCCAGGGACACCCGCAATGCACCCGGCGTCTGCAGGGTCTGGAACAGCGGCATGGCGCAGTGCTGACCGGCACGCACCGCGATGCCCTGTTCACCCAGCAGGTGGGAAAGATCGCCGACATCGACGCCAGCTACCTGGAAACTGGCCAGGGCGATCTGCGGCTCGCCCAGTACCCGGACACCCTCGCAGGCGGCCAGCCCGGCCAGCAGCTTCAGGCTCAGGGCCTGCTCGTGACCGCGGATCAGCGTCTCGTCCTGGCCCTGCAGCCAGTCAACCGCCGCGCCCAGGGCGATGGCCGCGCCTATGGGCGGCGTCCCCGCCTCGAAGCCCATGGGCACGGCGTGGAAGCGGGCGTCGGTGAAGGTGGTGTGCTGCACCATCTCGCCGCCGAATTGCCAGGGCTTGAGGTGCGCCAGGCACTCGGCCTTGCCCCAGAGCACGCCGATGGCCTCCGGGGCATAGAGCTTGTGGCCGGAGAACACATAGAAATCGGCGTCGAAGTCGGCCGGGCGATGCCGCCCATGGACCGCGCCCTGGGCGCCATCCACCACCAGCCAGGCCGGCGAGCGTGCCCGGATCAAGACCGCGAGCTCCGCCAGCGGCTGCCAGGTGCCAAGGACATTGGACAGCTGGCTGACTGCGACCACGCGCGTTCTCGGCCCCAGCAACCGCTCGGCGGCTTCCAGATCCAGATGACCGCTCGGGGTCAGGGGGATAACCCTGAGCTGCAGTCCCTTGCGCCGGGCCAACTGCTGCCAGGGCAGCAGGTTGGCGTGATGTTCCAGGGCACTGATGAGGATCTCATCCCCGGCGGCAAGGGCGTCTTCCAGACCATAGGCCAGCAGGTTGAGCGCCTCGGTGGCACCGCGGGTCAGCACCACCTCGTGCGGCGAGGCGGCGCCCAGCCAGGCGGCGATCCGCCCCCGGGCGCCTTCGTAGGCAGCGGTGGTACGCTCGGCCGCCCAGTGCTGAGCCCGGTGCACATTGGCCGCGCCCAAGCGGTAGCTGGCCAGCAGGGCATCCAGCACCACCTGGGGCTTCTGCGCCGTGGCGGCGCTGTCGAGATAGGTGATGCCATCGGCGGCGAACGCGGTGAAAGCCGGAAATTCGGCTCTCCAAGGGGAGGGTAGCGACATGGCGACAGCTCCGGGGTAGCCCGCATGGCGCGGGCTGCCCGGTTGTGGACTCAGTTGTGCGCGTGCAGCGCTTCGTTGAGTTCGATGGCGGTCTTGTTGGTCTTGCATTCGACCGCGCCGGTTTCCGAATTGCGGCGCAGCAGCAGATCGCTCTGACCGGCCAATTCGCGGGCCTTGACCACCCGCACCAGCTGGTTCTGGTCGTCCAGCACCGCCACCTTGGTCCCGGCGGTGACATAGAGACCGGATTCCACGGTGCAGCGATCGCCCAGTGGGATGCCGATGCCGGCGTTGGCGCCGATCAGGCAGCCTTCGCCGACGCTGATGATGATGTTGCCACCACCCGACAGGGTGCCCATGGTGGAGCAGCCACCACCCAGGTCCGAGCCCTTGCCGACGAAGACGCCCGCGGAAACGCGGCCTTCGATCATGCCGGGGCCGGCGGTACCGGCGTTGAAGTTGACGAAGCCTTCGTGCATCACGGTGGTGCCTTCACCCACATAGGCACCCAGACGCACGCGGGCGGTATCGGCGATGCGCACGCCGGCCGGCACCACGTAGTCGGTCATCTTGGGGAACTTGTCCACCGAGAAGACTTCCAGCAACTTGCCGCGCAGACGCGCTTCCAACTGCTCGGCCGGCAGCTCGGCCAGGTCCACGGCGCCCTGGTTGGTCCAGGCCACGTTGGGCAGCAGGGCGAAGATGCCGCTGAGGTTCAGGCCATGGGGTTTGACCAGGCGATGGGACAGCAGGTGCAGCTTCAGGTAGGCCTCGGGAGTGGAGGCGGGCGCGGCGTCTTCGGCCAGCAGGGTGGCCACCAGCGGCTTGGTGCTTTCCGCCAGACGGGTCAGCAGCGCCGATTGCACGGCATCGATGCCCTTGAGGGCTTCGGCCAGACCGCGCGCCTGGGCCGGGGCGAAGGTGATAGCCTGGTTGCCGCCCTGGTAGTCCAGCAGCGGCGCGACCGCCTCGACCAGCGCCGCCGGGGGATTCAGCAGGGGCTGTGCATAGAAGACTTCCAGCCAGGCGTCCTGGCGATTCTGGGTGCCGACACCGAAGGCGATACTGAAGAGGGCATTCGACATGAGACTGTTCCTTTGCAGAGGCACCGATCCGGTCGGTGCGAGATGTTCGGTAGTAGGGGCGGTGGCCGCGGGGTTCAGTTCAGGGCCGCGGCATAGAACTCGGGCTTGAAGCCCAGCAGGGTACGGTCGCCGAGATCGAGCACGGGTCGCTTGATCATCGAAGGCTGCGCCAGCATCAGATCGATGGCCCTGGCGGTGTCGAGGTCGGCCTTCTGGGCGTCGTCGAGTTTGCGGAAGGTGGTGCCGGCGCGATTGAGCACCTTGTCCCAGCCATGTTCCGCGCACCAGGCCGCCAGCCGCTCGCGGTCGATGCCGCTCTGCTTGTAGTCATGGAAGTGATAGGCCTGGCCGTGCTCGTCGAGCCATTGGCGGGCCTTCTTCATGGTGTCACAGGCCTTGATGCCGTAGAGGCTCAGGCCACTGGCCGCTGCGGGCATGGTGTTCTCCTGCGAAAGACTAAGAGCCTGCTCAAAGTCTGCTGCGCGTCGGCCA
>NZ_ANBZ01000036.1:0-21135 GCF_000316965.1 Pseudomonas sp. 313 | reverse complement strand
CGGCCAGAATCAGTCCGTCGCAACGGCGACCGAGGAACAGACCTCGGTGGTGGAGACCCTGAACATGGACATCAGCGAGATCAACCTGCTGAACCAGCAGGGCGTCGACAACCTTCAGGCGACCCTGACGGCCTGCACCGCGCTGGAAGCCGAGGCTGGTCGCCTGCAGCGGCTGGTGGGCGGCTTCCGCATCTAGCCCTCGCGGCAACCCTCGAAAGGGAGAGCTGACCTCAGGTTGGCTCTCCCTTTTTGTTGTCCAGCAGGTCAGCAACGCGCGCGTGAACGCCGTGGTCCGCCTGCCATTCGTCAGAAAAAGTAAAACTAATTAGCGCGCGAACTCGCTCTGGTCTGCTGTTTTTAGCGCCTTCGCCGCTGGGGTCCCGCCAGGCCGGCGATCTATGGCATCAAGAAAGTCTTTTTTCCCGCCGATGGGCTAAGCGTTACCGCCAGGTCTGCTAGCGGCCCGCGTCCAGCGCGGCGCCGGCCCGGCCTGGCACCGCCTAACCTACGGCGTGGCACCCTTTGCCACCAGGGGCTTCATGTTCAGCAGGCTGTGCAAATCCTCTCGCGTACGCTGGAGTCTCGGCGTCTTTCTGTTCGGCGTCCTGCTGACCAGCCTGACCATGCGTCATCTGACCGAGCGCAACGAGCGACAGGTACAGACGGCCCTCAACGCGGCGGCGACCGACGTGCGCGAGCAGATCGCCGAGCGGCTGCGGGTTTATGAGTACAGCCTGAGCGGCATGCGTGACGTCATCGTGGTGGCCGGCGCGGGGCTGTCGCGGGAACTGCTGGAGCACTACGGTCGTACCCACGACCTGAACCAGGAGTTTCGCGGGGCCCGTGGCATAGGCTTCATCCGCCGGGTTCCCGTCGACGAGGAAGAGCGCTTCGTTTACGCCGCGCGCGCCGATGGCTGGCCGGACTTCGCCATTCGCAGTTTCGCGCCCCATGGCGGCGACAGGTTCGTCGTCCAGTACGTCGAGCCGGTGGCGCTCAACCAGCGTGCCGTCGGCATGGATGCGGCGTCTGAGCCGGTACGCCGCGAGACGGCGGTGCTGGCCATGCAGCGGGGTAGCATGCACCTGTCGGGGCCTGTGGAGTTACAGGCCTATCAACCGCCCGAGCGCGGCTTGCTGCTGATGCTGCCCATCTACCGTGACGGCCTGCTGCCCAAGGACCCGGCGCGCCGCGAGGCCGCTACCCTTGGCTGGTCCTATGTGCCCCTGAGCATCGAGGAACTGTTCGGCAGCCTGCGCCTGGATATCCCGGGTCTGCTGATCCGCCTGACCGACGTGACCGAGCCGGCGCGGCCCACGCTGTTCTATACCCGCGGCGATACCCGGGAGCCGGTCGCCGAGGGACTCTCGGAAGTGAGCGCCACCCGTGATGTCTATGGGCGGCGCTGGCAGATGGCGTTTACCGCCACCCCGGCCTTCATCGCCGGCCTCAACCTGGTCTCGATACCCCTGGTGCATCTGGTCGGCAAGCTGGTCAGCCTGCTGGCCGCCGGCCTGACCTTCGCGCTGTTCACCACCCGCCAGCGGCGCCGCCAGTACCAGCAGGATCAGGCCAACCTCACCGCGGTGGTGGAAAGCTCCTCCGACGGCATCATCAGCAAGGACCTCCAGGGCGTGGTGCTGAGCTGGAACCACGCCGCGGAAGAGCTGTTCGGCTACCGTGCCAGCGAAGCCGTGGGCCAGCGCCTGCTCGATCTGGTGGTGCCCACGGAGCTTGAGCACGAGGAGTGGTCGGTGCTCGCGCGCATCGGCCGCGGCGAGCCGGTGCCGCACTTCGAGACCCGTCGTCAGCACCGCGACGGTCACCTGATCGACGTCCTCGTCAGCGTCTCGCCCATGCGCGGTCGTGACGGCCGGGTGGTCGGCGCTTCCAAGACGGTGCGCGACATCTCGCTGCAAAAGGCCGCCCAGGCTGAGATCCTGGCCCTCAATGCCCGACTGGAAGAGCAGGTGGCCCAGCGCACCGCCGAACTCAGCCAGACCAATCGCCTGCTCGGCGACGTGCTGCGCGCGGCCTCCGAGGTGGGCATCATCGCCACCGACCGCGCCGGTCGCATCACCCTGTTCAACGAAGGCGCCGAGCGGCTGCTCGGCTATCGCGCCGCCGAGGTGGTGGGACTCTGGCAGGCCAGCGACTTCCATCTGCCGGACGAGCTGGCGACCCGGGGCGCGGCCCTGGAAGCCGAGTACGACCTGCCGGTCGCCGGTTTCCGGGTGCTGGTGGAGCGCTCCGAGCGCGCCGGTGCCGACGCTCGGGAGTGGACCTTCGTCCGCCGCGACGGCGAACACCGCGACGTCAGCCTGGTGGTGACCACCATGCGCGATGCCGCCGGCCAGATCAGCGGCTACCTGGGCATCGCCTCGGACGTCACCGAACGCAAGGCCGCCGAACAGGAGCTGGCCGCCAGCCTGGCCCTGACCCGGGCGATCCTGGATACCGCGGTCAGTCCCATCGTCACCGTGGACAGCCATGGCCTGGTGCGCTCCTTCAACCCGGCCGGCGAACGCATCTTCGGCTATCGCGCCGACGAGGTGGTCGGCCAACCCATCCGCCGCCTGATCCCCGGCTATCTGGCCGGCTACGAGGCGCTGTTCAGCTGTCCGCAGGAAATCCCCGACGACCAGGCCGGCCCGCAGGGGCAGGAGATGGAAGGCCGTCGCGCGGACGGCAGCGTCTTCCCCATGACCCTGAGCCTGGGGGTGATGTGGACCGACGGCGAGCGCCTGGCGGTGGCCATCATCGCCGACATCACCGAACAGAGCCGCCAGCGCCAGGCGCTGCTGCAGGCCCGCGACCAGTTGACCATGGCCGCCGACGTCGCCCAGCTGGGCATCTGGTGCTGGCAGCCCGATACCGGCCAGGTGCAGTGCAACGAGCGGATGTTCGAGCTCTACGAATGGACCGAGGCCCAGCGCGCCAACGGCATCACCTACAACGACTGGCGCGACCGCGTGCACGCCGACGACCTGGTCAGCGCCGAAGAGCGCCTGGGCGCCGCCATGGCTGGCCGCGCGGTGTTCGATCCGGTGTTCCGGGTGCGTCGTCAGGACGGCTCGCTACGGCACATCATCGCCGGTGCCCGCACCGAGCGCGATCCGCGCGGGCGCGTGCTGCGGGTGGTGGGCATCAACCGCGACATCACCGAACAGCTGGAACTGGAGAACCGGTTGCGCGAGGAACGCACCCGCGCCGACCTGGCTAGCCAGGCCAAATCGTCCTTCCTGGCCAACATGAGCCACGAGATCCGCACGCCGATGAATGCCGTGCTGGGCATGCTGCAGTTGCTGCAGCGCACCACGCTGAACGCTCGTCAGGACGACTACCTGACCAAGGCCCAGCAGGCGGCACGCTCGCTGCTGGGGCTGCTCAACGACGTGCTGGACTATTCCAAGATCGAGGCGGGCAAGCTGCAGCTGGATGTGCACCCCTTCAGCCTGGAGCAGGTGCTGCGCAACCTGGGCGTGGTGCTCTCCGGCAACAGCGGCGAGAAGAACGTCGAGATCAACTATCACCTCGACGCCGGGTTGCCCACCGCCCTGATCGGCGACAGCCTGCGGCTGCAACAGATCCTCATCAACCTGGCCGGCAACGCCCTCAAGTTCACCGAGGCGGGGCAGGTACTGGTCAGCGTGCGCCAGCTGTCCCGGGTGGACGGCCAGCTGCGCCTGGAATTCTCGGTGCAGGACACCGGCATCGGCATCAGCCCGGCCCAGCAGGAGCAGCTGTTCCAGGGCTTCACCCAGGCCGAGGCTTCGATCAGCCGGCGCTTTGGCGGCACCGGGCTGGGTCTGGCCATCTGCAAGCGCCTGGTGGAGTTGATGGATGGCCAGTTGCAGGTGGAAAGCGAATTGGGAGTGGGCAGCCGCTTCTGGTTCGATGCCACCCTGGCGGTGGACAGCCAGGGCGAGGCCCAGCTGGCGCCGGTCCGTCGCCGGGTGCTGCTGGCCGACGACAACATCCTGGTCGGCGAGGTGCTGGTGGAGACCCTGGCGGCCCTTGGCTGGCAGGTGGATCTGGTCACCAGCGGCGCCGCCGCCCTGGCGCAGGTCGCCCAGGCCCAACAGCAGGTGCAGCCCTATGAGGCGGTGCTCATGGACTGGCGCATGCCCGACGGCGATGGCCTGGCCACGGCCCGGCAACTGCGCGAGCACCAGCAGGCCAATCGACCCAAGGTCATCATGCTCACCGGCTTCGGCCGCGACTTCCTCACCGAAACCCAGCAGAGCGCCGACGCTCCCTTCGATGACTACCTGACCAAGCCGGTGACCCCGGCGCAGATCGTCGAGGTGGTGGAGCGCGCCCTGGGCGCCGAGATCCCGGCTGGCGTGCACGCCGCCGCGGTGGTCGACGAAAGTCGTCGCCTGGCCGGGCTGCGCCTGCTAGTGGTGGAAGACAATGCCCTCAACCGTCAGGTGGCCGCCGAGCTGTTGCTGGCCCAGGGCGCCCAGGTGGAACTGGCGGAGGGCGGGCTGGAAGGCGTCGAGCGGGTGCTCTCCGGCGCGCCGCTGGACGTGGTCATCATGGACATGCAGATGCCTGACATCGATGGTCTGGAAGCCACCCGGCGCATCCGCGCCGACGGTCGCTTCCGCACCCTGCCGATCCTGGCCATGACCGCCAATGCCTCCCATACCGACCGCGACGCCTGCCTGGCTGCCGGCATGGACGACCATATCGGCAAGCCCATCGACCTGGAATTGCTGGTCGCCCGCCTGCAGCGCCTGACCGGGCAGGAGGTGAACGCCGCGCCCACGGCCGCGCCGGTCGCCGAGGATCGCCAGGTGGAACCCCTGAGCATCGTCCTGCGTCGCTTCGGTGGCGATGCCCGGCTGTTCGGCTCGCTGCTGGAACGCTTCGCCGAGGACTCCGCCGGTCTGCTGGAAGCCCTCGCCCGGGCCTGGCATACCGCCGACAGCGAAGCCGCGATCGCCGTACTACACTCCCTCAAGGGCAGCGCCGGCACCATGGGTGCCCAGCGCCTGGCCGCGCGCGCCGCCGAGGGCGAACGCGCCGGCAAGGCCGGGGCGGGCGTGCCCACGGAGGTGGCGATGGAAGTGGCGACTCTGCGACAGCTGCTCGACGAGGCCCTGGCCGAGTTGCGCGGCGCCCTGGCCGACATCCTGCCGCCGCCGGTGCGTACCGACGCGGACACCGACCCTGACACTGACACCCAGGTCGACTGGCCCGCCCGGCTGGACGAACTCGAACAGCTGCTCAGCCAGGGCAACCTCGACGCCCTGGACCTGGTCGCCGAGCTGCCGGTGCACTGCCGCGCCGAGGCCCAGGTGCGCTACGACCTCTTTCGCGCCCAGGTCGAGACCCTCGACTTCGCTGCGGCGCTCACCACCCTGCCGGATCTGAAGGAAGCCCTATGACACCGCCGACCGCCGAGGCCGCCGGGCGGCGCAGCAAGCCCAAGTTGCTGATCGTCGACGACCAACCGCTGAACATCCGTATCCTTCACGAGCTCTTTCGCCAGGACTGCGAGACCCTGATGGCCACCAGCGGCGCCCAGGCCTTGCAGTTGGCCCTGGCCCAGCAGCCGGACCTGATCCTGCTCGACGTGATGATGCCCCAGCTCGACGGCCATGAGGTCTTGCGCCGGCTGCAGGCCGATCCTGCCACCGCCGCCATCCCGGTGATCTTCGTCACCGGCCAGGAGGGCCCGGACGAAGAGGTGACCGGTCTGGAGCTGGGCGCGGTGGACTTCATCAGCAAGCCGATCAATCCGGTCATCGTCCGCGCCCGGGTGCGCACCCAGCTGACCCTCAAGGCGCAACGTGACGCCCTGCGCAGCATCGCCCTGGTCGATGGCCTCACCGGCGTCGCCAACCGGCGTCAGTTCGACGAGGCGCTGCTGCGCGGCTGGCGCCAGAGCCAGCGCGAAGGCACGCCGTTTTCGCTGATCCTCATGGATATCGATCACTTCAAGGCCTACAACGACCACTATGGCCACCTGGCCGGCGACCAGTGCCTGCGTCAGGTCGCCCAGGCGTTGGGCCAGGGCCTGTTCCGCCCCTACGACCTGCTGGCGCGCTACGGCGGCGAGGAATTCGGCTGCCTGCTGCCGGGCACTGATCTGGAGGGGGCCAGCCAGGTCGCCGAGCGGCTGCTGCAGCAGGTCCGCGACCAGCGTCTGACCCACGGCTATTCCTCGGTGACCGGCTACGTCACCCTGAGCCTGGGGGTGGCCACCGCGCTACCGCCGACCGCCGTCGATCCGGCGGCCCTGATCACCGCTGCCGATGCGCAGCTCTATGCGGCCAAGCACCAGGGCCGCGCGCAGGTCTGCGCCGCGGAATTGGCGGGCTAGGAAGATGGGTTGAACAGCGCCCGCCCGGGTAATGCCGGGTAACAGAGGTCCGGGCTTTCTTCGCTGTCCAGGCTGGGCGGCGAGGCGGCAGACTGTCAGACTGCGGGCAGGGATTCTGCCGCCGGTAATCTATGTACGCCTTCACGCAACGCCAGGCCATCTTGGCCAGCTGGATCATCGTCTTCACCGCGCTCTATCTGGTTCTCCCGCTCAAGCTCCTGCCCAGCCTGCTGGCCGGCCTGCTGGTGTACGAACTGGTCAACACCCTGGCCGGGCGCCTGCAGCGCCATCTGCCCGGCGGCGGCGCGCGTTGGCTCGCCGTCGCCCTGCTCGGCACCCTGGTGGTGAGCCTGCTGACGCTGTTCTTCGTCTGGTTCACCAGTTTCATCATCCAGGAAGTCCAGAATCCCGGACGGCTGCTGGACAAGTTCATGGTGCTCACCGAGCGCGCCCGCGCCCAGCTGCCACCCTCGCTGGACGCCTACCTGCCGGCCAACGCCGATAGCATGAAGCAGGAGCTGGTGGAGTGGGTGCGCGCCCATGTGGCGCAACTGCAACTGTTCGGTCGCGATGCGGCGCGAACCTTCGTCATCGTGCTGATCGGCATGATCCTCGGCGCCATCGTCGCCCTGCAGCCTACCCCTGATCCCGAGCGCCTGCGACCGCTGTCCGGCGCGCTGCTGGTGCGGCTCGGCCTGGTGGCCCAGGCCTTTCGCAACATCGTCTTCGCCCAGATCAAGATCTCCCTGCTCAACACCACCCTGACCGGCATCTTCCTGCTCGGGGTGCTGCCGCTGTTCGACGTCCATTTGCCGCTGGCCAAGACCTTGGTGATCCTCACCTTCATCCTCGGTCTGCTGCCGGTGATCGGCAACCTGATGTCCAACACCCTGATCTTCATCGCCGGCCTGTCGCTGTCGATCTGGGTCGCGGTGGCGGCGCTGGGCTACCTGATCGCCATCCACAAGCTGGAATACTTCCTCAACGCCCGCATCGTCGGCGGCCAGATCAGCGCCCGCTCCTGGGAGTTGCTGGTGGCCATGCTGGTATTCGAAGCGGCCTTCGGCCTGCCGGGCCTGGTGGCGGCGCCGGTGTACTACGCCTATCTCAAGAGCGAGTTGAAGGCGGAAGGGCTGGTGTGATGAACGGCCAGATCCGCGTCCTGGCGCTCTGTGTCCTGCGTCAGGGCAACCGCATCCTGGTGCGTGAGACGCAGGATCCGCACGATGGCCGAAGTTTCTGCCGGCCCCTGGGCGGTGGCGTGGAGTTCGGCGAAACCAGCCAGGCGGCCGTGCATCGCGAGATCCGCGAAGAGCTGGGCGTCGAGCTGGCCGAGTTGAGGCTGCTGGGCACCCTGGAATCGCTGTTCAGCTACGCGGGACGGCCGGGTCACGAGGTGGTGCTGGTCTACCTGGCCGAATTTGCCGATCGGCAGCTCTATGCGCAGACCGAGCTGCCCGGCCAAGAGAGCGATGGTGAAGCTTTCATGGCCACCTGGCGCTCGCTCGATTCCTTTGACGACACCTGCCGACTGGTCCCCGAAGGCCTGCTGGAGCTTGTCACCAGCGCTACCTGAGGCCTTTGCCGCTCACTAGCGATCCAGATTCGCCCACATGCGCTGCCAGAAGGCGCCGGCTTCTTCGTTGCTGGCGCGCCAGGTCTGTTCCAGGCGCAGGCGTTCGGGCGCCTCGAGATCCTCCGGGCAGGCCAGGTAGCGATCGGCGGCGGCCTGGGCCTCGGCCTGCAAGCGGCGCCATTCGCGCACGTCATCCAGCCAGCAGCGGCCGGTGACGGTCTCGTAGTACTGGTGGGCGATCGCGTCTTTGCTCATGGGGCTTTCCATATAGGGGATACAGCCCTAGACCGCACCTGAGGCACGGGGTGCCCGCCTCAGACGTCGAAGAAGTCCACATGGCCGTTTTCCAGGGTGTAGTAGGCGCCCACCACCTTGACCCGACCGTCCTGTTGCGGCGCGAGCAGGGTCGGCTCGGAGGCCGCGCGCAGCCGCCGGACCGTGCGCTGCACATTGCTGCGCACCGCGGCTTCCAACAGATCCGGTGGATTGCCGGCGCGGGCGCTGAGCACCGCCGGCAGGATGGGTTCGATCATGGCGCCGATGGCACCGGGATAGAGGGCGTTCTGCTCCACCACCGCCACCGCGGCTTCCACCGCGCCGCATTTCTCATGGCCCATGACCACGATCAGCGGCACCCCCAGCTGGCTGATGGCGTACTCCACCGAGCCCAGGGCGGTGGTGTCCAGGGTGTTGCCGGCGTTGCGCACGATAAACAGCTCGCCCAGGCCACGGCCGAACAGCAGCTCCGGCGAGACCCGCGAATCCGAACAGGACACCAGCACGCAAAAGGGCGTCTGGCCCTTGGCGATCGCCAGACGCCGATCACGGTTGGTTTCTCCATGCAAGGGCTGGTCGTCCATGAAGCCCTGGTTGCCGTCGATCAGCCGTTGCAGGGCCTGCTCGGCAGTGAGGGTAGTGTGGGCCTTGGCCGGCGCGGCCAGGGCAGGCAGGGCCAACGGGGCCAGGGCAGCGGCCACCGGCAGGCAGCAGGCGCAGTGCAGGAGTTGGCGACGTGACAGAGCGGGCTTCATCGGGACACCTCTTCGCGTGGGGGCGTGCCGGTACTGCGGTCTCCAGCGCTAGGGATAACTATTGTCCGCCGCCGCCGATCCTGCCAGGCGAGGCGGCGCGTATCCGACCCGTGGAAAAGCGCCAGGCATGAAAAAGCCGCGTCGGAACGCGGCTTCGGGACTCGCTCAGGCGGGCGTCACTGCCGCGCCAATACCGTGCTGCGACCGGCCTTGGGCGCGCCCGGCAGGGGGCTCAGGGCGCCGGTTTCCAGCCAGCGACGGACGCGGGTGGCATCGGCCATGTGGGTGAACTTGCCGAAGGCGTCCATCACCACGAAGGCCACTGGACGACCGGCCATCACGGTGCGCATCACCAGGCAGTGACCGGCCTTGTCGGTGTAGCCGGTCTTGGTCAGCTGCACACTCCAGTCGGCGTTGTAGACCAGGTGATTGGTATTGCGAAAGCCCAGCACATAGTTGGGATTGTGGAAGGCCTGGGTCTTTTCCGGGGTGGTGCTGAGCTGACCGAGCAGCGGATAGCGTTCGGTGGCCTTGAGCAGGGTGACCAGATCACGCGCGGTGGAGACGTTGAGCGGCGACAGGCCAGTGGGTTCGGCGTAGCGGGTGTTCTTCATGCCCAGGGCGCGAGCCTTGGCATTCATGGCGGCGACGAAGGCGCGCTGGCCACCTGGATAGTGGTGGGCGAGGCTGGTGGCGGCGCGGTTTTCCGAGGACATCAGCGCCAGTTGCAGCATGTCGCGCCGGGTCAGCTGACTGCCCAGGCGCACCCGCGAGAAGATGCCGCGCATGGCCGGATTCTCGCTGATGTCGATGTCGATGGTCTGCTCCAGCGGCAGCTTGGCATCGAGCACCACCAGGGCGGTCATCAGCTTGGTCACCGAGGCGATAGGGGCGACCTGATCGGGATTCTGGGAAAAGAGCACCTGGTTGGTCTTGAGGTCCACGACCAGGGCGTGGTTCGAGGCCAGGCGCTGGGCGGTGGCGGCAGCCGCGGCCTTGACCTTCGGTGGGGTCTGGGCCAGGACGGCCGGACTCAGCCCGACCAAGCCAGCCAGCAACAAGCCGGCGAGTTGATGACAGATCTTCACGGTAGCAGCTCTCAAAGGGGGCGGAATTAGAACAACCGCGAACGGCAATGCCCCTTGCAGATCAAGGACATTGCTCAGAGATTTCACGTCTTTTATCACCCGGAATGTCGGCTGGGAATCCGACAGGACAGCTTTTTACACAGCGCGCTGGCAAAAAGTCACAATTAGTTGCAGATGGGCGACGAACGGCAGGGATGGCGGAGCGAAAGGGCGCCCGAGAAGACTCGGACGCCTTGCCTTTCAGTCGTGGGCTTCCTGGGCGGCGGGGCCGAGCATGCTGCCGGTGACCAGGTAGCGCTCGTGCCAGGCCAGGGCCTCGGGCAGCAGGTGCGGGGTGTGCTTGCCATGGCTGCCGGCCAGGGCGCGCGCGAAGTAGTCCTCCAGTGCCGGGCGGAAGCTGGGGTGCACGCAGTGTTCGAGGATGGCCCGGGCGCGCTGCTTGGGACTGAGCATGCGCAGGTCGGCCAAGCCTTGGTCGGTGACGATCACCGAGACATCGTGCTCGGTATGGTCGACGTGGCTGACCATGGGCACCAGGGTCGAGATCAGCCCGTTCTTGGCCGTGCTCGGCGCCATGAACACCGACAGATAGGCATTGCGGGCGAAGTCGCCGGAGCCGCCGATGCCGTTCATCATCCCCGTACCCATCTGGTGGGTGGAGTTGACGTTGCCATAGAGGTCGGCTTCGAGCATGCCGTTCAGAGCGATGCAGCCCAGCCGCCGCACCAGTTCCGGATGATTGCTCACCCCCTGCTGGCGCAGGATGATGCGCTGGCGCAGCGCTTCGGCGTGTTCGAGGAAGCGCTCGATGCCCGCCGGACTCAGGGAGAAGGACGTCGCCGAAGCCAATTCCATCTTGCCGCTGATGAGCAATTCCAGCATGCCGTCCTGGATCACCTCGGTGAAGGCGGTCAGCCCTTCGAACTCGCTCTCGGCCAGGCCCTGCATGAAGGCGTTGGCGATGTTGCCGACCCCCGACTGGATCGGCAGCAGGTTGGCCGGGATACGACCCTGACGGACCTCGAAGCGGAGAAAGTCCAGCAGGTGCGCGGCGATGGCCTGGGAGGCGGCGTCGGGGGCCTTGAACGGGCTGTTGCGATCGGGGGCATCGGTCTCCACCACGGCCACTACCTTGTTCAGCGGCACCTCCAGGTAGGGCGAGCCGATGCGGTCACCGGGATGGGCCAGCGGAATGGGCGTGCGGTGGGGCGGCAGGGCGCCATCGGTGTAGATGTCGTGCATGCCGTCCAGGGCATCGGGCTGCCAGCGATTGACCTCCAGGATCACCGCATCGGCCATGTCCAGCCAGGTCTTGTTGTTGCCCACCGAGGAAGAGGGCACCAGCAGACCGTCTTCGCGGATCGCGGCGATCTCCACCACCGCCACGTCGATCTTGCCGAAGAAGCCATAGCGCACCTTTTCCGCCAGCTGGCCCAGGTGGATGTCCATGTAATCCAGGCCGCCGGCGTTGATGCGGCTGCGCAGCTCCGGATCGGACTGGAAGGGCACCCGCAACTCGATGCCATCGACCCGCGCCAGGGCGCCGTCCAACTCCGGTGCGGTGGAGGCACCGGTCAACACCTTGATGCGAAAGGGCTCGCCGGCGCCATGGCTGGCGGTGATGCGCTGGGCCAGGGCGCCGGGTACGGCCTTGGGATAACCGGCCCCGGTGAAACCGCTCATGCCCACGGTCATGCCGTGACGGATGAACTGCGCGGCCTGCTCGGCGCTCTGGCGCTTGGCGGCGAAACCGGGATGGCGAGTACGGTGGGACATGACGACCTCTGCGGGTGTTATCGAAAGCACACTAAGAATGTGGATTCTACGCCGAAGGGATGCTTAGGTCCCTAAGCAAAAGGTCGGGTGGAGGGGAAAATATTGGGGGAGGGGATGGGTGGGTTCTGTAGGTTGAGCGTAGCGAAGCCCAACATGGCGAAGGTTTACCGGTGCCCTAGCTGTTTATCGTGGTCTGCTTGTGACTCTTGTTTCGCCCACCCGGGCGACTCACTTTTTTCAGTCGCGAAAAAAGTAAGCAAAAACGCTTGCCCCGACCATCCGGCCTTCCGCTTCGCTCCAGGTCCGCTCACGCCCGCGCCGTTCCGGGGGCGGTCCAGATGGGCCGTCCATGGCCCACTGGACCTCTCGCCGCATCCATGCGGCTCGCCCCACTCCACGACACTGCCGTTCGCCCTCCTGAACGGGGCGGTTCGCTAGCCTGAAAGTGTTGGTTGAAGAGCCATAACCGTCTGTAGCGTGGACAACGGCGCAGCCTTGTCCACTGATAGTGTCTGTACCTTCCAGTGGAAAACGCTGCGCGGTTTTCCACGCTACGGCCCTGTTAACACCACAGTCTCAGGCTTGCGCCCCACCCCCGTCAGTGAGGCCGAGTGTAGGTGTCGCGGAGGGGGGATGCGAGGCAGGACGCCGAGCAAGGCGCGAGGGGCAGGAGGCCCCTTCGTGCCGCGCCCCCGGAGCGGCACCGGAGCGAGGGGACCCGGAGCGCAGCGAAGGGCCGAAATGTTGGGGTGTGCTTTCTTTTGCTTACTTTTCTTTGCACAAGCAAAGAAAAGTGAGTCGCCGGCCAGGCGAAACAAGAGCCGCCAGCAAACCCCTATAAGTAGCTAGGGCACCAATAGCCCAAAGTGTTGGGCTTCGCTATCGCTCAACCCAACCTACGCCGATCCGCCCGGATCACCCCAACCCAGGCGTTGGGCACCGAACGCCCAGCTACCCCTCACGCCACCATCATGATCCACGGCACCCCGATCCCCAGCAGCACCAGCAGGAACAGCGCGCCGAAAATGGTCCCCAGTCGCCAGTAGTCCGCGCTGGGCAGGTAGCCGCTGCCGTAGTACACCGGACTTGGCCCGGTGCCATAGGGGGTGATGATGCCCATCAGCCCCAGCGAGGTGCCCAGCAGCAGGGCGAATACCGGCAGGTCGATGCCGGGGATGCCCATGCCGGCGGCCAGCATCACCGGCAGCAGCGCGGTGGTGTGGGCGGTGGAACTGGCGAACAGGTAGTGGGCGAGATAGAACACCGTTACCAGTACCACCATGGCGGTGCCGGCGTGGAAGCCGCCCAGGTGGCCGGCGACCCACTGGCCGAACCAGGCGACGAAGCCGACCCGGGTCAGGCCGTCGGCCAGGGCCACCAGGGTGGCGAACCAGGCGAAGGTGTTCCAGGCGGCCTTGTTGCCCAGGGCATCGTTCCAGGTGATGACCTTGAGCAGCAGCATCAGCACGATGACCAGGATCCCCACCAACGCCGGGTCGGCCCAGGCGGCGCCAAAGATCCACAGCGCCAGGGCGCCGATCACCAGGGCCAGCAGCAGCTTTTCATCGCGTGTCAGCGGGCCGAGCGCGGCCAGTTCCTTGGCCGCCCACAGCGGCACCTGGTCGTTGCGCTTGATCTCCGGTGGATACAGCCAGTAGGCCAGCAGCGGCAGCAGGGCCAGCAGCAGGATGCCCATGGGTGCGGCGGCGATGAACCACTGGCCCCAGCTGATGTGCACCTGGGCGGTCTTCTCGATCAGGGCGGCGGCCAGCAGGTTGGGCGCCAGGGCAGTGAGGAACAGGGTACTGGTGACGCAGGTGGAGGAGATCGCCACCCACATCAGGTAGGAGCCGATGCGCCGCGCGCTGGGGTCGTTGGGCTTGGAATCGTAGAGCAGCGGCAGGTTGCGGATCACCGGGTAGACGGTGCCGCCGCTGCGCGCGGTGTTGGACGGGGTGAAGGGGGCCAGGGCCAGATCGGCCAGCATCACCGCGTAGCCCAGGGTCAGGGTCCGGCGGCCCATGGCCTTGACCAGCAGCAGGGCGATCCGCCGCCCAAGCCCGGTCTTCTCATAGCCCAAAGCGAACATGAAGGCACTGAAGATCAGCCAGACGGTGTTGTTGGAAAAGCCCGCCAGGCCCCATTTCAGCGCCTCCTGGGGCGCGCGAAAGCCCGGTGTCGCCAGTTGCGCCGGGCTGAACAGCACCCAGGGCGCCAGCAGGGCCGCCAGGGCTACCCCGATCAGGCCGATCACCGCGCCGGGCAGGGGTTCGAGGATCAGCCCCACCACCACCCCGGCGAAGAGGGCGAAGTACAGCCAGGCGTGAGCGGGCAGGCCCTCCGGTGCGGGCAGCAGCGCCAGCAATCCGGTGACGGCGAGGGGCAGCAGGAATTTCCAGGTGGTACGCATCGGGCGCTCGCAGATTCCGGTGGTCTCGGGAAACCGGCCTGGGCCGGGATGGCTGACGACGGACAGGACACTGGCCGTGAGGACAAGATGCCATCAGCGGCAGCAAGCTTTGCAAAGGTCGAGCGCCTTTCCCAGCGTGCTGGCCGTGGTCATTCGTCGCAGTCCTGCGGTCTCAGGTTCCCTGAAGGCATTCTTTCGCTATCGAGAATGACTTGCAACAACGCGAAGGCGCCGGTCGCTGGCGATTGCGCCCGTCGCTCACCTCGGCGAACAATCGGACTTTCCGCCAACCATAACAACACGAGGATGACCGCCATGAAGTACCGCCTGGGAGAACACCGCGTCGACGCCCATCCGCACAGCTGGGTCGCGCCTACCGCCGCGGTGATCGGCAAGGTGCGCCTGGATGAAGGCGCCAGCGTCTGGTTTGGCGCGGTGCTGCGCGGTGACAACGAACTGATCCACATCGGCCCCGATAGCAACGTGCAGGACGGCGCCGTGCTGCACACCGATCCCGGCTCGCCGCTGACCCTGGGGCGCGGCGTCACCGTGGGGCACCAGGCCATGCTGCATGGCTGCGAGATCGGCGACGGCAGCCTGATCGGCATCCACGCGGTGGTGCTCAATGGCGCGCGTATCGGGCGCAACTGCCTGGTGGGCGCCAATGCCCTGGTCACCGAGAACGCGGTGATCCCCGATGGCTCCCTGGTGCTCGGCTCGCCGGCCAAGGTGGTGCGTACCCTGAGCGACGCCCAGCAGGCGCAGCTGGCGGCCAATGCCCAGGTCTATGTGGCCAATGCGCGACGCTACCTGGAGGAGTTGTTCGAGCAGGGGGAGTAGGGGCATCGCTTGGCGATAATGATAGGAGTCGACGCCGGACCACCCCCTCTCCCTCCGGGAGAGGGCTGGGGTGAGGGGGAGGTGCCAAAGCCTGTTGGGCTTCGCTGCGCTCAACCCAACCTACGACGATTCCCGTAGGTTGGGTTGAGACGGCTCCATCGTCGAAGCCCAACACCGGCTGCGCAGCGTGAAAAACGGCGCAGCCTTTTCTACCGGAAGATTTGTTGCCCGGCGTGTCCTCACCCCAACCCTCCCAAGGGGAGAGAGGGCTGTCCGAGCAGGCGCCGGACCGCCTTGGGCGCGATGAGCTTCTACCTCACGGCTTCTCGAAGCGATAGAACAGATTCGGCTCGCTGACCACATACAGCCGGCCCTGGTCGTCCATGGCCACGCCCTCGGCCTGGGGCACGCTGCGGCTCAGGCCGTGCTGGCCGCGCAGCAGCGACAGGGAGCTGATCGGCTTGCCGTCGTCATCCAGCTCCAGTACCAGCCGCGACTGATCGGAGAGCGCCAGCAGATGGCCGGTGCCAGGGTCGAATTGCAGGCTGGAGAGGTCACGCACGAACAGGCGGCGGTCACGCTTGGGGTCGCTGCGCAGCGACAAGGCCTGCAGGCCCTCGAAGGCTTCGCTGCCCAGGCCGTCGATCTCGTAGATGCGTACCGGATCGCTTTCCTTGGCGACGAAGAAGCGCTCGCGGGCGGCGTCGTAGGCCAGGCCTTCGTTGCCGCGGTTGTCGCTTTCCACATCGCTCAGGCTGAAGGGATGACTGACCTGGCGGTCGTCGATGTCCACCACCTGGGTGTCGGCACCGATTTGTACCCGCACCAGGCGTTGGCGGCGCTCTTCGCTGATCATGTACACACCCGGCTTGATGTACTCGATGGCTTCCGGATCGCTGAAGCCCTTGAGGTCCACCTGGCGTAGCAGCCGGCCGTTCAGGTCGAGTTCGAGAAAACGCGCCGGCTTGTTGGTGACGCTGACCAGGGTGCGGCGATCCGGATCGAAGCTCAGCGCCGAGACGTCGGTGATGCCCTCGCCGATGGGGCGCGCTTCCACGCTGACGCGATAGCTCGGCAGCCACAGCGAGCGGGCCTGCCGACTCTCGGCCTGAAGCTGGCTCTGGACGTTGAACCAGAGGCGCTCGAACAGCCGGTGATGCTGGGCCACCAGGGTCAGGGTCAGGGTCAGGGTCAGCAGCAGGGCGGCGCCCAACAGGGCACCCAGGGTGCGCGGGGAAAACAGCGGAAGCATCGACAGGGTCCTGAGGCGGTGATGCCGCGCAGCCTAAGGGCGCCACCCTGAATTCAAGCTGAATAGGCGCTCATTGCGCTGCTTCGGACACCTTGTGAAACACGTGGAAGAGATTGGGTTCACCAATCAGGTAGAGATTGCCGGCCTCATCGAGGGCCACGCCTTCCGGCTGTTCCATGGTCGCCTTGAGGCCATGCAGACCGTTTCTGAGGCTGATGAAGCTGACCGGTGCACCTTCCGCGGTCATTTCCACCAGGGTGTGGGACTGATCGGAAAGCGCCAGCAGGTGACCGGTGCGCGGATCGACCGCCACCGCGGAATAGTCGATCACCAGCTGTTTCAGCGGAAAGGGCTGGAGGGTGCCGGTGACGCCGCGGCCGTCGCTGGCCAGGGTGAAGAGGGCGGCCGGGTCGCGCTCCTTGCTGAGGATCAGGCGCTGGCGCCGCGGATCCCAGGCGATGCCTTCAAAGCCCTTGTTGCCGGCGTCGGGAAAGCCAAGGTCATGATGCTCGAAGGTGTTGGCGTCCAGCTCCTGGGTGTCGTCCGCCAGTTGGAACAGCGACAGCCGCCGCTGACGCTCGTCGACGATGGCCAGGCGCCCGTCTTCCAGGGCGGTTACCCCTTCGAGGTTGGCGACGTTGCGGATCGGGATGCGCCTGAGGATGTCGCCGGTCAGGCTCAATTGCACCAGGTAGGGCGTATTGCCGGTGACGGCGAAGAGGGTGCGGGTGCGGGGATCGTAGGTGAGGTCGGAAGTCTCGGCTTCGGCCAGGCCCGGCAGCGGCTTGCCCTGGATCACCGCCTGGTAGTCCGGCAACCAGACCGCCTGGGCCCGTACTTCCGGCGGCGTGCGGTATTCCTGCCACCAGAGCAGCGCCCTATCGTTCCAGTGCCAGACGAAGGTGAGGACGATCAGCACCAGCAGGACGAAGGCGGGGAGGAGGCGGAACAGGATGAGGCGGGGGAGTCTGGACATGCGGGCTCGTACGGCTTCTTGTTATGGCTTGTCTGCACAGTCGCCGAGCGTAGGCACTTTTCAGGCAAAGCCTAGAGCGTCGTGGCCGTGCCGGTACACCATCGCCAGGCACCCGCCAGGCGACGGTGGGGTGGCGGGGGTTATAGCACGCGGGTTTCGAAGCGGCTAACGTCCGGCAGCTCCAGCACCAGTTGATCGCCCACGTTGAGCGGTCCGACACCTACCGGTGTGCCGGTGAGGATGACGTCACCCGGTTGCAGGGAGAAATGCCCGGCGATGGTCTGGATCAGCGGCAGGATGGGGTTGAGCATGTCGCGGCTGTTGCCGTCCTGGCGCACCTCGCCGTTGATGGTCAGGCGCACCGGGATGTCGGCCAGGTCCTCGAAGGCATCGCCCGGCACGAAGGGCGCGAGCACGCAGGCGCCGTCGAAGCTCTTGGCGATCTCCCAGGGATAGCCCTTTTCCTTGAGGCGGCTCTGCACGTCCCTGAGGGTCAGGTCCAGGGCGGGGGCGAAGCCGGAGAGGGCGTCGCGGACTTCCTCCGGCGAAGGCTTCTTCGACAGCGGCTTGCCGATCAGCACGGCGATCTCGGCCTCGTAGTGCACCGAACCCTGATCGGTGGGAATGGCGAAGCCCTCGGCCACCGGCACCACGCAACTGGCCGGCTTGATGAACAGCAGGGGCTCGGTGGGAACCGGATTGTTCAGCTCCTTGGCGTGCTCGGCGTAGTTGCGGCCGATGCAGACGACCTTGCCCAGGGGGAAGTGGATCTTGGTGCCATCGAGGTACTGGTGCTGGTAGGCCATGGGGTGCTCCTGGTGAGTGGCGTCTGCGGGCGATCTTGACCCCACGATCTTAACCAAAAGCGGACGCCGCGGCGCGATGCGGGTCGCAAGGTGCTCATGGTCGCCCTGAGAAAGCTTCAGGTCGCAACCGGACCTGCATGCGGCGGCTCATGCTAAGATAGCGACCCCTTTGCCGCTGGCTGACCTGGCCTGCGCCGCGCCGGCATCCTTCTCCCTGGAAACTCTGGATTCAACGCAGATGAGCAAGACTTCCCTCGACAAGAGCAAGATCCGCTTCCTTCTCCTGGAAGGCGTCCACCAGTCCGCCGTGGATATCCTGAAGTCCGCGGGTTACAGCAACATCGAGTACGTCACCAGCTCCCTGCCGGATGCCCAGCTCAAGGAAAAGATCGCCGACGCCCACTTCATCGGCATCCGCTCGCGCACCCAGCTCACCGAAGAGGTGTTCGACTGCGCCAAGAAGCTGGTCGCCGTCGGCTGCTTCTGCATCGGCACCAACCAGGTCGACCTGCAGGCCGCCCGCGAGCGCGGCATCGCCGTGTTCAACGCCCCCTATTCCAACACCCGTTCGGTCGCCGAGCTGGTGCTGGCCGAGGCCATCCTGCTGCTGCGCGGCATCCCGGCCAAGAACGCCTCCTGCCACCGCGGCGGCTGGATCAAGAGCGCGGCCAACTCCTTCGAGATCCGTGGCAAGAAGCTCGGCATCATCGGCTACGGCTCCATCGGCACCCAGCTGTCGGTGCTGGCCGAGGGCCTGGGCATGCAGGTGTTCTTCTATGACGTCATCACCAAGCTGCCTCTGGGCAACGCCCAGCAGGTCGGCTCCCTGACCGAGCTGCTCGGCATGAGCGACATCGTCACCCTGCACGTGCCGGAAACTCCCGCCACCCAGCTGATGATGGGTGAGCGCGAGATCCGTGCCATCAAGAAGGGCGGCATCCTGATCAACGCCGCGCGCGGCACCGTGGTCGATCTCGACGCCTTGGCCGCCGCCATCAAGGACGAGCACCTGATCGGCGCCGCCATCGACGTTTTCCCGGTGGAGCCGCGCTCCAACAACGACGAATTCGTCTCGCCGCTGCGTGGCCTGGACAATGTCATCCTGACCCCGCACATCGGTGGCTCCACCGCCGAGGCCCAGGCCAACATCGGCCTGGAAGTGGCCGAGAAGCTGGTCAAGTACAGCGACAACGGCACCTCGGTGTCCTCGGTCAACTTCCCTGAAGTGGCCCTGCCGTCGCACCCGGGCAAGCACCGCCTGCTGCACATCCACCAGAACGTGCCGGGCGTGCTGTCGGAGATCAACCGGGTCTTCTCCGAGAGCGGCATCAACATCTCCGGTCAGTACCTGCAGACCGACGAGAAGGTCGGCTACGTGGTGATCGACGTCGACGCCGACTACTCCGACCTGGCCCAGGAAAAGCTGCAGAACATCAAGGGCACCATCCGTTGCCGCGTGCTGTTCTAAGCATCCCCGCGCCATGAAAAAGCCCCGGTCGGGTTCGCCTGACCGGGGCTTTTTTGTGGGCTCAGCGTTTGAGCGGTGTTGGGCTTCGCTGCGCTCAACCCAACCTACTCAAACCTCGTAGGTTGGGTTGAGACGGCTCCATCGTCGAAGCCCAACAGCCGGCTAGCCAAGAAATGCTGAATCAGCTGCGCTCCAGACGCTCCACGCCCTGGGCGGTGCCCAACAGCAGCACGTCCGCCGGGCGGGCGGCGAAGAGGCCGTTGGCGACCACGCCGACGATGTTGTTGATCTTCGCTTCCAGGCCCACCGGATCGACGATGTGCATATTGTGCACGTCGAGGATGATGTTGCCGTTGTCGGTCACCACGTCGTCGCGGTAATCCGGGTCGCCGCCCAGTTTCACCAGCTCGCGGGCCACGTGGCTGCGGGCCATGGGGATGACTTCCACCGGCAGCGGGAATTCGCCGAGGACGTCGACGCGCTTGCTGGCGTCGGCGATGCAGATGAATTTGCGCGCCACCGCGGCGACGATCTTCTCGCGGGTCAGGGCCGCGCCGCCGCCCTTGATCAGGTTGAGGTGGCCGTCGGCTTCGTCGGCGCCGTCCACGTAGAACTCCAGGTCGCTGACGCCGTTGAGGTCATAGACGGTGATGCCGTGGCGCTTCAGCCGGTCGGCGGTGGCCTGGGAGCTGGCCACGGCGCCGTCGAATTCCAGCTTGTGCTTGGCCAGCAGGTCGATGAAGAAGTTGGCGGTCGAGCCGGTGCCCACGCCGACCACGCTGTCGCGGGAGAGCTGGGGAAGGATGAGGTCGACCGCGGCCTGGGCGACGGCCTGCTTGAGCTGGTCCTGATTCATGGGGGTATCCGCAGAGAAACGGGTGAAGGGTCGCCGATTATAGCCGCTCGGACGGCCTGGCTAACCTACCCGGGAGTGCCCGTAGTAGACTTTTCGCCCCCGCCGCACCCACCGGATCGTCCCGCCGATGCTCGAACAGTATGTGAAGAAGACCCTGCTCGCCCCCGTCTACGACGTGGCCATCGAGACGCCCCTGCAACCGGCGCGGGCGCTGTCCGAGCGGCTGGGCTGCCAGGTGCTGCTCAAGCGCGAAGACCTGCAACCGGTGTTTTCCTTCAAGATCCGCGGCGCCTACACCAAGCTGGCCAGCCTCTCGACCGAAGAGAAGGCCCGTGGGGTGATCGCCGCCAGCGCCGGCAACCACGCCCAGGGCCTGGCCCTGGCGGCGCGCGAACTGGGCGTGCGGGCGATCATCGTCATGCCGCGCACCACGCCCGAGCTCAAGGTCATCGGCGTGCAGTCCCGTGGTGGCGAGGTGGTGCTGCACGGCGACGCCTTTCCCGAGGCCCTGGCCGAGGCGCTGCGCCTGGTCGAGGAGCAGGGCTACACCTTCGTCCCGCCCTATGACGATCCGGACGTCATCGCCGGCCAGGGCACCGTGGCCATGGAGATCCTGCGCCAGCACCCCGGGCGCCTGGACGCCATCTTCGTCCCCGTGGGGGGGGGCGGCCTGATCGCCGGTATCGCCGCCTATGTGAAATACCTGCGCCCCGAGATCCGGG
>NZ_ANBZ01000035.1:0-145593 GCF_000316965.1 Pseudomonas sp. 313 | reverse complement strand
CTCAACAGGCCGCAGACCACCTAACTATGGCCGCGATCACGTTGCTGCTGCCAGGGCGCTGCCGAAGCAGATAGAGCGCATCGCCGTATGAAAGACATCGTAAGAGTGCTGCGATAGGCAGGCTTCGTCGTACCACTGGTAGGACTGTCGATACTCTAATCTGTAATGATTCTGGATCTGCTTCAATCTCATGCGTTTTTTCGGTATACAATGCCCAGTGGCCTAAGGCCGGTAGGCAAGGGGTGCGCAGCGTCGTACCCCTTTTTTCTTTGCCTGACCAATCAAATTTATAGCGTAGCCCAGGATCCTATCCCTTGAACGTTGGGATCCGCGGACTGTTGTTTAGGTGACGCAAGCGATGAAAGCGCAAGCGAAGGGGATTCGATTTTGATCAAGGTGCTGGTTGTCGACGATCATGATCTTGTTCGTACCGGCATCGTGAGGATGTTGGCGGATGTGGCAGGAATTCAGGTCGTCGGCCAGGCCGACAGTGGCGAAAATGCACTAAAGCTGGCTCGCGAGCTGGAGCCGGATGTCGTCTTGATGGATGTCCGGATGCCTGGTATGGGCGGGCTGGAAGCCACTCGCAAGCTGCTGCGCAGTCGCTCCGATCTGAAGGTGGTGGTCGTGACCGCCTGTGAAGAAGATCCCTTCCCGACCCGGCTGTTGCAGGCCGGCGCGGCAGGGTATCTGACCAAGGGGGCGGATATCGAAGAGATGATCACCGCCATCAAGCAAGCTTTCGCCGGGCGGCGTTACATCAGTGCGCAGATCGCTCAACAGCTCGCCCTGAAGCCTTTTCAGTCCAAGGCAGAGGCCTCCCCGTTCGATCAGCTGTCCGAGCGCGAGATCCAGATCGCCCTGATGATTGCCGGCTGCCAGAAGGTCCAGGTGATCTCTGACAAGCTCTGCCTGTCGCCCAAGACCGTCAACACCTACCGCTATCGGATCTTCGAGAAATTATCGATTACCAGCGATGTCGAATTGGCCATGTTGGCTGTTCGCCACGGCATGGTAGATGCAACGAGTTGATATGAGTCAATCTTTCGATGCTGCGGCCTTTCTATCCGGTTGCAGTGGACGTCCGGGTGTATACCGGATGTTCGATGGGGGCGGTAAGCTCCTCTATGTAGGCAAGGCCAAGAATCTCAAGAACCGCCTTTCGAGCTACTTCAGGAAGACTGGTTTAGCGCCGAAAACGGCGTCCATGGTGTCCAAGATCGCCCAGATCGAGATCACCATCACCGGCAACGAGACCGAAGCGCTCCTGCTGGAACAAAACCTCATCAAGCAGTGGCGCCCGCCCTACAACATCCTGTTGAGGGATGATAAGTCCTACCCCTATGTCTATCTCTCCACCGAGGATCAGTATCCTCGGCTGACCATTCATCGTGGCGAGAAGAGAGGGAAGGGGCGTTATTTCGGACCCTATCCCAGCGCCGGTGCCATTCGCGAAAGCCTCAATCTGCTGCAGAAAGCCTTCCAGGTACGGCAGTGCGACGACAACTACTTCCGCAATCGGACGCGTCCCTGCCTGCAGTACCAGATCAAGAGATGCAAGGGCCCCTGTGTCGCGCTGGTCAGCGAGCAGGAGTATGGCGAGGACGTTCGCCATTCGGCCATGTTTCTCGAAGGCCGCAGCAATGCCTTGGCAGAAGAGCTGCAAGCCAAGATGGAAACCGCCTCGATCAACTTGCAGTTCGAGCGAGCAGCGGAGTTGCGTGATCAGGTGGCCCTGGTCAGACGGGTGCAGGATCAGCAGAGCATCGAGGGTGGGACTGGGGATGTCGATGTCATAGCCGCCCTGGTCAACCCGGGTGGGGCCTGTGTGCATCTGGTCAGTGTTCGCGGCGGGCGGGTACTGGGCAGCAAGAATTTCTTTCCGGAGGTGGGGATCGAGGAAGACTCCAGCGAAGTGCTGGCCGCCTTCCTGGAACAGTACTACCTCGCCTACCTGGAGCGGGACCTGCCGGACGAGATCATCGTGAACTCCGTCCATGAGGACTTCGCCACCCTGATCGACGCCTTTGCCGAGGTTCACAAGCGCCAATTGGTCATTGCCCATCGCGTCCGGGGTACCCGGGCACGCTGGCAGCAGTTGGCGGTGACCAATGCGGAGCAGGCCTTGAATACGCGTCTCGCCAATCGTCAGCACATGGGGGTGCGTTTCGATGCCCTGGTGCAGGCGCTGGATCTGCCAGAACCTCCGCAACGGCTGGAGTGTTTCGACATCAGTCATTCCAGCGGCGAAGCGACGGTGGCGTCTTGCGTGGTCTTCGGGCCGGAAGGGCCGCTCAAGTCGGATTATCGTCGCTACAACATCGAAGGTGTGACAGCCGGTGACGACTATGCGGCCATGCACCAGGCGCTGACGCGGCGCTTCAGCCGGCTGAAGGCCGGCGAGGGCAAGTTGCCCGACATTCTGCTGGTGGATGGCGGCAAGGGCCAGTTGGCCATGGCCCGCGAGGTGCTCAGGGAGCTTGCCGTGCCGGACCTGGTCCTGCTGGGGGTCGCCAAGGGCGTTACTCGCAAGCCGGGGCTCGAAGTGCTGTATCTGGACGATCCTTCCAACGAATTCACCCTGCCGGCTCATTCCCCCGCGCTGCATCTCATTCAGCAGATTCGCGATGAGGCGCACCGTTTCGCCATCACCGGACACCGCGCACGTCGCGGCAAGGCACGCAGGACGTCCTCGTTGGAGGAGGTCGCCGGCATCGGACCCAAGCGCCGCCAGGAGCTCTTGAAGCACTTCGGCGGACTGCGTGAATTGCAGCGCGCCAGTATCGAGGAGATCGCCAAAGCGCCAAGCATTAGCAAAAAGCTGGCCGAGCAGATTTATGCGGCCTTGCACAGCGAGTAGAATCGCCTCACGTTCACCAATAGCCGCGCCAATGAATATTCCAAATCTGCTTACCGTACTGCGCGTCTTCCTCATTCCGCTCTTCGTCATCCTGTTCTACCTGCCAGTCCATTGGAGTTACTGGACCGCCAGTGCCGTCTTCGCCATCGCCTGTGCGACCGATTGGCTGGATGGCTACCTGGCCCGTCGCCTGGGGCAGAGCACGCCCTTTGGCGCCTTCCTGGATCCGGTGGCGGACAAGCTCATCGTCGCCGTGGCGCTCGTGCTGCTGGTGCAGGAGCATGCCAACGCCTGGCTGACGTTGCCTGCCGTCATCATCGTCGGTCGCGAGATCGTGGTGTCCGCACTGCGTGAGTGGATGGCCGAGCTGGGTGCGCGTGCCCAGGTGGCGGTATCCAATCTGGGTAAGTGGAAGACGGCGGCGCAGATGCTGGCCCTGGTCATTCTGCTGGCCAATCCGCCGCAGATGACTTTCTGGGTGATCAGTGGTTATGCCTTGCTCATCGTCGCGGCGGCCTTGACCCTGTGGTCCATGTGCACCTATCTGATGGCGGCCTGGCCGCACCTGATGAGCGCCGAGAAAAAGAAATAAGTTTTTTGAATCAATGGCTTGACATAAAGGGTAGCTCAGATAGAATGGCGCCCGTCACCAAGCGGGAATAGCTCAGTTGGTAGAGCACGACCTTGCCAAGGTCGGGGTCGCGAGTTCGAGTCTCGTTTCCCGCTCCATGTTTTACATGAGTGTCGCAAGACATTCAGGTTTGAGGCCGGGTGGCAGAGTGGTCATGCAGCGGATTGCAAATCCGTGTACGCCGGTTCGATTCCGACCTCGGCCTCCACTATTGAAAGCCCCGTAGATCTCAGGTCTACGGGGCTTTTCATCATCCAGGGATGTGTGAATACTGGATCAGGTTCTGCGGACTCGGAAATTGCTTGGTCCGGCTATGCCCGAGTGGTGAAACTGGTAGACACAAGGGACTTAAAATCCCTCGACTTAACGGTCGTGCCGGTTCGATTCCGGCCTCGGGCACCATCCAAAGAAAAAGGCCACTCACGCATGAGTGGCCTTTTTTCGTTTAGGAGGGAATCGTCCAGTAGGGTGTTTCATCCGCGTCGCGTTCGATGCGGGAGCGGCTGTCGAGAATGAAGGCCTCGAGCATGGCGGCGTCGAGCAATTCGGTGCGGGCGATAGGGCGGTTGAGCACCGACTGACCGCTGCGGGAAAAGACCTCGACATCGTAGGCACGCTGATCGCGCGTGGAGATCACGCAACGCAACGGCTCGAATCCGCCTTTCAGGGTGTTGAAGGCACTGGCGAGTTCGACATAGAGGGTCATCCGGAAGAGCTTCCTGTTCAAAGGTGGCACTGTGACAGCATTGGCTGCTACAGGGTTTCACCTTTGCAGAAAAGTGCCGTCATATCGCGATGCTAGTCGCAAAATCCCGGCGCTGCTTTCGGATTTTCATTGCCAGCCTTGCAGCCAGCATTCTGCATCCTGCAGCTCGTGCCAGTCCAGCGTCCAGGTGCGGCGAGTGAGAACGGCTTGTATATCTATCTGCGAGATGGGATCGGTCTCGACGTCCGGGGTGTGGACGCGGGTGACGATGAAGTGCTTTTGCCGTTCCCGCGGCTGGACGGCCGTCCATTTGCTGAGCAGCAGCTTGTTGGGGTTGATCTGACGCCGCCTCATCCCTGCATGGCCTCCAGCAGCGGGGCGCTGCGATAACGTTGCAGCAAGGCTTCGAGGTTGCGATCGGGCATGGCGTGGGCCCTGAGCGCCGTAATGGTGCGCTCGACGTACTCCAGGGTGGTGCCGAAATGGCCGCAGGCTTCGGTCAGGACGCGATTGAGGATGTCATCGGAGAGGCTGCCGGCATAGCAGGGGAGATTGCGTTTGAGCACGAAGCCGAGCGCCTGGACCTTGCTGCCGTCTTCGAGGTGACATTGCAGCCAGCGGGGGCGGTAGGAGCCATCTGGCATCTCCCGTTTCCAGAGCGCCAGCAGATGATCGTCCAGCTGATCATCGGGCAACTGGTAGGCGAAGCCCGAGCAGGAGCCGCCGCGATCCAGGCCCAGTACCAGGCCAGGTTGCTCGGGGGTGCCGCGGTGTAGCTGGGACCAGAGATAGAGGCCACGGTGATAGCCATGTACCCGAGCCCGGCGCACGGCGACGGCGGGGCACTCGGGGCGCCAGATCAGCGAGCCGTAGGCGAACAGCCACACCGGGCCGGGTTGGCGTTGGGCCAGGGTGGCCTCCAGAGAGGCTACGAGTTCAGGATGGGTGAGCGGGGTGGCGGGCGCCAGCTTGGGGGGATAGGAATCGTGGGTGCTGGAAGAAATCTGTCTATGCATATGTCGCCTGGTCCTCAACCGCTGGAGCTGCCAGGTCTAGGAACCCGGCACTAAGATCCTAACGAAAGTCCGGGAAGAACTCCTAGACCGTTCGTGCCCATCTTTATGACGCCTGGTTAGGTTGCAGCGAGAAACATGCCAGGGCGCACCGGAAAAGCGCCAGACGAAAAAAAAGCCCGGCGGTTGCCGGGCTGAGAAAAGAGCACGAGACCAATCAGACGCTGGTGCGGATCAGGTGATCGAAGGCGGCCAGGGACGCCTTGGCGCCTTCGCCCAGAGCAATGACGATCTGCTTGTAGGGCACGGTGGTGACGTCGCCTGCAGCGAAGACGCCGGGCAGGGAGGTCTGGCAACGGGCGTCGACTTCGATCTCGCCACGCGGCGACAGCTCGACGGTGCCCTTGAGCCAATCGGTGTTGGGCACCAGACCGATCTGCACGAAGACGCCTTCCAGCTCGATGTGATGGAACTCGCTGGAGTTGCGATCCTTGTAGACCAGGCCGTTGACCTTCTGGCCGTCACCCTTGACTTCACTGGTGAGGGCGCTGGTGATGACGGTCACGTTGGGCAGGCTGAACAGCTTGCGCTGCAGCACGGCGTCGGCACGCAGCTGGCCGTCGTACTCGATCAGAGTCACCTGGGCGACGATGCCGGCGAGGTCGATGGCGGCCTCGACACCCGAGTTGCCGCCACCGATCACGGCGACGCGCTTGCCCTTGAACAGGGGACCGTCGCAGTGCGGGCAGTAGGCCACGCCGCGGTTGCGGTATTCCTGCTCGCCCGGGACGTTCATTTCGCGCCAGCGGGCACCGGTGGCGAGGATCAGCGTCTTGGCCTTGAGCGAGCCGCCATCGGTGAAGCGAACCTCGTGCAGGCCGCCGGCTTCGTGGGCCGGGATCAGCTGCTCGGCGCGCTGCAGGTTCATGATGTCGACTTCGTACTGCTTGACGTGCTCTTCCAGCGCCATGGCCAGTTTCGGACCTTCGGTCTCCTTGATGGAGATGAAGTTCTCGATAGCCAGAGTGTCCAATACCTGACCGCCGAAACGCTCGGCGGCGACGCCGGTACGAATGCCCTTGCGTGCGGCATAGACGGCGGCTGCGGCACCGGCTGGGCCACCCCCGATGACCAGGACATCGAAGGCGGCCTTGGCATTGAGCTTGTCGGCGGAGCGGGCGGCGGCGCCGGTGTCGAGCTTGGCGACGATCTCTTCCAGGCCCATGCGGCCCTGGCCGAAGGGTTCGCCGTTCAGGTAGACGCTGGGCACGGCCATGATCTGGCGGCGCTCGACCTCGTCCTGGAACAGGGCACCGTCGACGGCGACGTGCTTGACCCGGGGATTGAGCACGGCCATGAGGTTCAGGGCCTGCACCACGTCCGGGCAGTTCTGGCAGGAGAGGGAGAAATAGGTTTCGAACTGGTAGTCGCCGTCGAGGGCCTTGACCTGCTCGATGACGTCCTGGCTTGCCTTGGAGGGATGACCGCCCACCTGTAGCAGGGCCAGGACCAGGGAAGTGAATTCGTGGCCCATGGGCAGGCCGGCGAAGCGCAGGTCGATGTTCTGACCAGGGGTCAGCAGGGCGAAGGAGGGACGACGCGCATCACTGCCGTCGGTGCTGAGGCTGACCTGATCGGACAGGCTGGCGATGTCCTGCAGCAGGCTGTGCATTTCACGGGACTTCGCGCCATCGTCGAGGGACGCGACGATCTCGATGGGGCGCGTGACGCGTTCGAGGTAGGTCTTGAGCTGGGCTTTCAGATTGGCGTCCAACATGGCGACGTGGCTTCCGTAAAAAATGGGCAAAAAAAGAGCGCGCGGGCAAGGCGCCCGGGCGCTCGGGCTGGATCAGGCGGGCGTTAGATCTTGCCTACCAGGTCCAGCGAGGGGGTCAGGGTAGCTTCGCCTTCTTTCCACTTGGCGGGGCAGACTTCGCCCGGATGGTTGGCGACGTACTGGGCAGCGCGGACCTTGCGCAGCAGTTCGCTGGCGTCACGGCCGATGCCGTTGTCGTGGATTTCGCACAGCTTGATCTGGCCTTCCGGGTTGATCAGGAAGGTGCCACGCAGGGCCAGGCCTTCTTCTTCGATCAGGACTTCGAAGTTGCGTGCCAGGCGAGCGGTGGGATCGCCTACCAGCGGGTAGTTGACCTTCTTGATGGCTTCCGAGGTGTCGTGCCAGGCCTTGTGCGCGAAATGGGTGTCGCAGGACACGCCGTAGATCTCGACGCCCAGCTTCTGGAACTCGGGGTACAGGTCAGCAAGGTCTTCCAGTTCGGTGGGGCACACGAAGGTGAAGTCGGCCGGGTAGAAGACGATGGCGGACCACTTGCCCTTCAGATCGGCCTCGGTCACCTGGACGAATTTGCCGTTGTGGTAGGCGGTCGCGGTGAAAGGCTTCACTTCGGTGTTGATCAGGGACATTGATGACTCCTTGATGGGTTTAAGTCAGGGTTGAAATCGATAGGACGCATACTAATCGCATTTTGACGATTCACCTCATTGTTAAAGGCGATGCCAACGATTGGGCGTCTCTATCGGATACTACAGGTATTGAGGCAAATCAGTGACTTAGCCTGCCTCAGGCCGGGCCCAGCGCCTTAGTCGTAGCAGGATGCTGACCCCATTCGCTCCAAGAGCCGTCGTAGAGTCGACCATCCGGCAGGCCGGCGACGCTGAGGGCGAGCAGCAGTACCGCGGCGGTGACGCCACTGCCGCAGCTGGTGATCACCGGATGCAGGCCATCTATACCCAGTGCCTGGAAGCGCTGGCGCAGCTCCTGGGGTGGCAGCAGGGTACCGGCCGCGGTCAGCAGGCTGTCGTAGGGCAGATTCTGGCTGCCGGGCATATGACCAGAGGCCACGCCTGGGCGTGGTTCGGGAGTTTCGCCAGTGAAGCGCTTGGCGCCGCGGGCATCGAGGACCTGGGTCTGGCCCAGGCTGAGCGCGGTCTGCACATCGCCCAGGCCACACAGCAGGCGATTGTTGAAGATGACCGGGTAGGGCGGCTGCGGGCTGGGCTGGTTTTCACCGGCCTCCAGCGGCAGGCCCTGTTCCCGCCAGAGTAGCAGGCCGCCATCGAGCACCATCACCTGGTCGTGGCCGAACAGGCGGAACAGCCACCAGGCCCGGGCAGCAGAGAAAAGGCCCTTCTGGTCGTAGACCACCAGGGTCGTCTCGGGGGTGACGCCCAATTCGCCCGCGAGGCGGGCGAAACGGCCCGCGCTGGGGACCATGTGCGGCAGCGGGGTGTCCGGATCGGAGAAGTGTTCGATATCGAAGCGCAGGGCACCCGGGATGTGCTGCTGTCGATAGGTCTCGTCGGCGATCTGGGGTTCGTTGGGCAGGTAGAGACTGGCATCGAGGATCAGCAGATCCGGGCGACCGAGTTGCTCCTGCAGCCAGGTGGCGGTGACCAGCGGGGAGGCGATCATGGGCGGCGTTCCTTGATGAACAAAGGGCGACAGCTTAGCGCGCCTGGCGCGACGTGGGCTGTCAGGGATCAGCGGATACTTTATCCTCGTCAGCCTGGCAACTGGATAGATGACTTATGAGCGAACTTAACGGGCAATCCACGGGCGGCAATGACTGGCAACTAGGACGGATCGTCGGTGAACTGCATGAGGCGCGCAGCCAATGGCGCGAGACCCATGGACGCTTCCGCGAATTCAGCGGCCGCGAATTGCCGTCGCGCAGCGTCATGGCCAGCGTGATCGAATCCCTGAGCGGTGCGCTCTTTCCGCTGCGCCTCGGTCCGGATCAGTTGCGCCAGGAAAGCGAGGACTTCTATGTCGGCTTCGAGCTGGAGCGCGCGCTCAATGCGTTGATGATCCAGGCAAAGCTGGAGCTGGACTATTTCGCCAAGCAACGTGGCGAGAATGGCGTCAATCGCGCCGACGAGGCGCGCCGGCTGGTGCAGGCCTTCGCCCTGGCGTTACCGGACCTGCGCCGTCTGCTGGATACCGACGTGATCGCCGCCTACCAGGGTGATCCCGCGGCGCGCAGCGTGGACGAGGTGCTGCTCTGCTATCCGGGCATCCATGCGATGATCCATCACCGCATCGCCCATCACTTCTATCGCAGCGGTTTGCCGTTGCTGGCGCGCATGGTCAGTGAGCGGGCGCATTCGGCGACCGGGATCGATATCCACCCGGGCGCCCAGATCGGCGAAGGCTTCTTCATCGACCATGGCACGGGCGTGGTGATTGGCGAGACTTGCATCATCGGTGACCGGGTACGCATCTATCAGGCCGTGACCCTGGGCGCCAAGCGCTTCCCGGCCGATGCCGAGGGCAACCTCAAGAAGGGGCACCCGCGCCACCCCATCGTCGAGGACGACGTGGTGATCTATGCCGGAGCGACCATCCTCGGGCGCATCACCATCGGCCAGGGCTCGACCATCGGCGGCAACGTCTGGCTGACCCATGGCGTGCCGGCCAACAGCAACGTCAGCCAGGCCAGCCTGCAGGGCTGCGCCGGTCTGGCTCAGGAGTAGTCGGCGGCGTTGTCACGAGCGAACTTGGCGAGAAAGCGCCGGGTTCGTTCCTCGCGTGGGTGATTGAACAACTCGGCCGCCGGGCCCTGCTCGACGATGCGTCCACCGTCCATGAACAGCACCCGGTGGGCGACGTCGCGGGCGAAGGCCATCTCGTGGGTGACGATGAGCAGGGTGCGACCCTCCTGGGCCAGCCCGCGGATGGTCTCCAGCACCTCGCCGACCCGTTCGGGATCCAGCGCCGAGGTGGGTTCGTCAAAGAGGATGGCCTGGGGGCGCATGGCCAGCGCCCGGGCGATGGCGACCCGCTGCTGCTGGCCACCCGATAGCTGCCCTGGATAGCTGTCGACCTTGTCGGCCAACCCGACCTTGGCCAGCAGCTCGCGACCGCGGACGAGGGCGGTGTCGCGCGGCTCGCCCTGGACGATGAGGGGACCCTCGATCACGTTCTCCAGCGCGGTGCGATGGGGAAACAGATTGAAGTTCTGGAAGACGAAGCCCATGCGCTGGCGCAACGTGCGAATGCTGCCCTGCTGGGCCTTCAGCGGCCGGTTGGCATCGATGCGCAGGTCCCCCAGGCGGATGCTCCCGGCCTCTGGTGTCTCCAGCAGATTCAGGCAACGCAGCAGGGTGGTCTTCCCCGAGCCGCTGGGACCGATGATGGCCACCACCTCGCCTTGAGCCACCTGGAGGTCGATGGCCTGGAGCACGGTCTGCTGTTGAAAGTACTTGGACAGCCCCTGCACCTCGATCATGACGGGCCTCGTTCGTTGATGTGGCGGCCGTAGTGCCGCTCCAGGCGGTTCTGCAGGGTCGACAGCAGGCTCGCCAGCACCCAGTAGAGCAGTGCTGCCGCCAGGTAGAGACTGAAGATCTCGAAGGTGCGGGCAGTGATCAGCTGGGCCTGGCGGAACAGCTCAGGCACCTGGATGGTGGCGGCCAGCGAGGTGTCCTTCACCAGCGAGATGAAGCTGTTGCCCAGTGGCGGCAGGGCGATGCGCAGGGCCTGGGGCAGGATGGCCCGCCTTAGGGTCTGCAAGGGCGTCATGCCGATGCTGGCGGCGGCTTCCCACTGGCCGCGGTCGATGGCGCCGATGGCCGAGCGGATGATTTCCGCGGTGTAGGCGGCCATGTTCAGCGAGAAGCCGATCAGCGCCGCCGGCAGCGGATCGAGCTGCAGACCCAGCTCAGGCAGGCCGTAGTAGATGACGAACAGCTGCACCAGCAGCGGCGTACCCCGGAAGAACGAGATGTACAGCCGCGCCAGGCTGCGCAGCGGCAGACTGTGCGAACGGCGCAGCAGGGCCAGGCCGAAGCCCAGCAACAGGCCGAAGAACATGCCGCCGAGGCTGAGGACCACGGTCCAGATCGCGCCCTTCAGGAGGAAGGGCAGCGAATCGAGCAGGAGCTGTAGCGTGTCGCTCATTGGGTGACGTCGGCCTTGAACCACTTCTCGGAGATCTTGGCCAGGGTGCCGTCGGCGCGCAACTTGGCGATGGCCTGGTCGACCGCGGCATGGAATTCCGGATCACCCTTGCGTTCGGCGATGCCCGACTCCTGGCGGCTGAAAGGTTCGCCGGCCAGGGCCAGACGATCCTTGGTCTTGGACAGCAATTCCAGGGCGGCCAGGCGGTCGACGAGGATGGCGTCGATGCGGCCGACGCGCAGGTCCTGGTACTTGGTGGGATCGTCTTCGTAGGTGCGCACGTCCGCCTTGGGTACGTTCTGGCGCAGCCATTGCTCGTAGTTGGTTCCCAGGCCGACACCGACCTTCTTCCCGGCGAGATCGGCGGCGGTCTTGATACTGTCGACGTCGTCCTTGCGCACCAGGGCCTGGATGCCGGAGACGGTGTAGGGGGTGGAGAAATCGTATTTCTTCTTGCGCTCGTCGCTGATGGTGACCTGGTTGATCACCACGTCCAGACGACGGGATTCCAGGGCGGCCAGCAGGCCATCCCACTTGCCGGGCTGAATCTTGGCATCGACGCCCAGTTCCTTGGCCAGGGCCTTGGCGAAGTCCACTTCGAACCCGGTCAGTTGGCCCTGTTCGTTCTGGAAGCTGAAGGGTGGGTAGGTGCCTTCCAGGCCGACGACGAGTTCGCCGCGCTGCTTGACGGTCTGCAGGAGGTCTTCCGCCTGGGCGGTGGCCTGGTGGGCCAGGCCCAGGGCCAACAGCAGGGCGGCGCTACGGAGCAGACGCTGGGGGAGAGGCTTGCGCATGAAGGAAATCCTTGAGGTTGTGAGGGTGCGCCACTATGGGGGTGTCTGATCTGACATCCCAAGTCCGAGAACTGCTGACGTTATGCCATCGTCCAGTTCGTTGGCTAGCCGATCACGCCAACCAGTCGCCATAGGCGAAGGTGCCCGGCGCGCCGCCGGTGTGCAGGAAGACCAGCGGGCCGGGTGGCAGGGCGCCGCTCGCCACCAGGTCCAGCAGGCCCGCCATGGCCTTGCCAGTGTAGACCGGGTCGAGCACCAGGCCTTCCAGCCGGCCCAGCCGGCGGATGGCCGCCAGGGTGCCGGCATTGGGTTCGCCATAGCGGGGGCCGAAGTAGCCGTCGCGCAGTTGCGGCGGATCCTGGGACAGCGCGACGCCCAGCAGCTCGGCCAATTGCTGGCGCAGCTGGGTGACCTTGGGCAACTGGTCGGCCTGGGTACGGGAGACGGTGACGCCGATCACCGGCAGGTCGGGGCGCAAATGGTGCAAGGCCAGATCCAGGCCGGCCTGGGTGCCGGCACTGCCGGAGGCCAGGATGATGGCCGCGGGTTGCAGGTCCAGGGCGTCCAACTGAGCGTCCAGTTCCAGACCCGCACGCACATAGCCGAGGGCGCCCAGGGCGCTGGAGCCGCCAATGGGGATCACCCAGGGCTTGCGTCCTTGCTGGCGCAGGCGCGCGGCTTCGGCCTCCAGCTGGCGGACCGGGTCGTCGAGTGCGGCGACCGACTTGATCTCGGCACCGAACAGTTCCAGCAGCAGGCGATTGCCGCCGTGCAGATAGCCGTGATCCGCGGTGGCGATGGGATTTTCCAGCAGGGCGACGCAGGCCAGGCCCTGTTGCGCGGCGACGGCGGCGGTCTGACGGACATGATTGGACTGGATGGCCCCGGCGGTCACCAGGGTGTCGGCGCCGGCGGCCAGCGCCTCGGCGACCAGGTATTCCAGCTTGCGCACCTTGTTGCCGCCCAGGGCCAGGCTAGTGGTGTCGTCGCGCTTGCAGTAGACCGGTCGGCCCAGCTCCGCCGAGAGCCGCGGCAGGACCTCCAGCGGGGTCGCCGAGGGTTGCAGCGTCAGGCGCGGAAAGCGGGCGAGGGCAGTGGCGAGCATGGCGGGACCCTGGGCAGTGAAGAGGGCATCACTCTAGGGCCAAGCCTCGCCCGCCAGCAATCCTGGCCTCAGGCGAGGTCCGGACGACGCGCCCAGGCCTGGGGCACCAACGAGCGCAGCAGCACGCCGTAGAGGGGGACGAAGAGCAGCAGGCTGACCGTCAGCTTGACGCCGTAGTCCACCAGAGCGATCTCCGGCCAGTGGCTGGCCATGAAGGGATTGTCGCTGTGCCAGAAGGCGATGGAAAAGAAGGCCAGGGTATCGAGGGCGTTGCCGAACAGGGTCGAGACCGTAGGCGCCAGCCACCAGTGGCGCGAACGCCGCAGCCGGTCGAACACCTGGATGTCGAGCAGCTGGCCGAGCACATAGGCGCAGAAGCTGGCCAGGGAGATGCGCAGGACGAAGACGTTGAGCGCGGCCAGCGCCGCCCAGCCCTGGAAGCTGCCGTCCTGGAACAGCACCGAGACCGCGTAGGAAACCACCAGGGCTGGGAGCATGACCCGGGCGATGACCTGGCGGGCCGGCGCCTTGCCCATCACCCGGACGGTGAGGTCGGTGGCGAGAAAGATGAAGGGAAAGCTGAAGGCGCCCCAGGTGGTGTGCCAGCCGAACAGCTGCAGCGGCAACTGCACCAGGTAGTTGCTGGCGATGATGATGAGGATATGGAAGGCGACGAGCGCGGCCACGAGGGCACGCTGCGGGGTGGCAAGCAAGGCACACATGGGCAGTCCTTTTTTGGTTACCTGGGGTGAGGGAACCCAGGGCGCTGAGGCGGGGCGACATTCTACGGATTCGCGGCTCGCCTGGCGAGGGTGCGGTGGTCGGCGCCCGATCGAAAGGCTCATCAGCGCGATGGGCAGAGCGGGCAGCCTCCTGCTAACTTGTACGACTTCCGCACCGACAGAGAGCTTCCTGATGCACTTTCGATCGCTGGGTCGTACCGATCTCAAGGTTAGCGCCATCGCGCTGGGCACCATGACCTGGGGTGAGCAGAACACCGAGGCCGAGGCCTTCGAACAACTGCGCGCCGCCAAGGCCGCTGGGGTCAATTTCATCGACACGGCGGAGATGTATCCGGTGCCGCCACGTGCCGAGACCTATACCCGCACCGAGACCATCATCGGCAACTACTTCCGTCGGCATGGCGATCGCGCCGACTGGGTGTTGGCCAGCAAAGCGGCCGGTCCGGGGCGCGACATGGACTATATCCGCGAGGGTGGTCTGGCCTTTACCAAGGCCAATCTCACCGCGGCGTTGGAGGCCAGTCTCCAGCGGCTCAACACCGACTATCTGGATCTCTACCAGCTGCACTGGCCGGATCGCCGCACCAACTACTTCGGTCAGCTGGGCTACGAGCACAGCGAGGCGGCCTTCACGCCCCTCGAAGAGACCCTGGAGGCCCTCGACGGCCTGGTGCGCGCGGGCAAGGTCCGCCATGTGGGGCTGTCCAACGAGACGCCCTGGGGCGTCCAGCAATTCCTGCACCTGAGCGAGACCCGGGGTTGGCCGCGGGTGGTCTCCATCCAGAATCCCTACAACCTGCTCAATCGCAGCTTCGAGGTGGGCCTGGCCGAGCAGGCCATCCGCGAGCAGGTGGGCCTGCTGGCCTATTCGCCGCTGGCCTTCGGCGTGCTGGCGGGCAAGTACCTGCAGGGCGCGCGCCCGGAAGGGGCGCGGCTGACCCTGTTCGAACGCTTCCAGCGCTACAGTAATCCCCAGGCGCAAAGGGCTGCCCAGGCCTATGTCGAGCTGGCACGGGAACGCGGTCTGGATCCGGCGCAGATGGCTCTGGCCTTCGTCACCAGCCGGCCCTTCGTGACCAGCAACATCATCGGCGCCACCTCGCTCGTTCAGCTGGAAAGCAACCTGGCGAGCAGCGAATTGGTACTGGACCAGGACACCCTGGCCGCCATCGAAGCCATCCACGTCGACCAGCCCAATCCGGCGCCCTGATCGCGTGGTATCCGGCGCCC
Organism: Pseudomonas sp. 313; assembly: GCF_000316965.1. Lineage (NCBI taxonomy): Bacteria > Pseudomonadati > Pseudomonadota > Gammaproteobacteria > Pseudomonadales > Pseudomonadaceae > Pseudomonas > Pseudomonas sp. 313. Next base: position 130,591 of record NZ_ANBZ01000035.1, on the reverse strand, counting down.
GGTACATCAGCGGTACCGGGCGCTTTTTTTGGCTCGCCTGACTGGACGGTGACCAACAGGGCAGTGGCGCAAGGCCTGCTGTCCGCGACGCCTATTAAAACTGCGGCCTCGACGCCCTAGAGTCGGTCGGACCTCCTACGCCTGCAGGTATCCGTCATGACGTCGTACGAAATCGTGCTCCTGGGTGACCAGGACGCTTCCATCGTGGCTCATCAGGCCATCCCCCAGGCCCTGGCGCTGACCGCCAGGACATTGGGCATCACGTTGCGATCACGCTGGCTGCCGAGTGTGGCGGCCGATGGCGCCCTGGCTGAGTGCGATGGCCTCTGGTGCGTGCCGGGTAGTCCATACCGTAATCGAGACGGGGTGCTGGCGAGCATTCGCACCGCCCGTGAACGGCGGATTCCCTTTCTCGGTACCTGTGGCGGGCTGCAGTACGCCCTGCTGGAGTACGCTCATGCCGTGTTGGGCTGGACGGATGCGGCCCACGCCGAGGAGGATCCGCTGACGTCGCGAGCGCTGCTGGCGCCCCTGAGCTGTGCCCGCATCGAGTATCACAATGATCTCCGCCTGGAGCCTGGTTCGCGCCTGGCGGAGGGCGAGGGCGGTCTGCGGGCGCAGGCCAGCTATCACTGTCGCTTCGGCGTAAATCCCGAGTACCTGCCGGCCTTGCTCGCCGCCGGCTGGCGGGTACTGGCCTGGGATGAGGAAGAGGTGCCCGTGGCCTTCGAGCTGGCCACCCAGCCCTGCCACTTCGGCACCCTCTATCAGCCCGAGCGTGAAGCGCTGACCGGCCGGGTGCCCGCCGCGGTGCGCGCCTGGCTGGAGGCCGTGGTCGCAGCGCGGAGACTACAACCATGAGCCGGCCGGACCTGCCGCCCGATTGCGTGGTGATCGCCTTCGTCTCGCAACGGGCAGACGACGATCCGGCCTATGAGCGCATGGCGGCGCGCATGCTGGAGCTGGCGCAGGCGCAACCGGGTTTTCTCTGGGTGGAATCGGTACGCGGCGCCGATGGCCTGGGCATCACCCTGTCCTATTGGACCGACCAGGCCGCGGTCGCGGCCTGGGGTGCCCATCCGGAGCATCGCCAGGCGCAACGGTTGGGCCATGAACGCTGGTATCGCTGGCATGACACCCGGGTCCTGCGACTGCTGTCGTCGCGCACCGGGACGGGCGTCATTCCAGGCGGATCGCGCCCAGCGCCAGAGTGACGCGAATCCAGCCGATGCGACTGTCTTCGCCGATCAGCATGACCTTCTTCCAGGGGCGGAAGGGCGCGCTTTCGAGGACCAGGATGCGGTCCCCTGGTTCGAGCATGGCGAGCAGTTGGCGATTGGCGACCACGCTGCGCTCCGGCATCGAGGGATACTGCATCAGCGGAATCTGGCCGCCACGGATCTGCCAGGTCTCGCCACTGGCGGCGTTGATGAAGGTCGGCAGCCGCGTCAGCAGGATGGCCAGCGCGAAGAACCCGATCAGCAGCAGGACGAGCCGCTGCGTCACGGTGCGGGCGGCAACGATATCGGGTGACAGCTTGCCAAGCGAGGACATGGGAATGGCTCTGGGCGGCGGACGGTAGAGGCTCGATGCTACCGTCGTGCGGCCCATTGACATCATTCACATGAAGGAAAGGTCAACGGCTGCTCATTCGCCAGTGCCAGACTGTGAACGGCCGCAAAGCGGCCGGCTAGAGGGACGGCTCAGGGCGCCAGCTGGCGGGTGACTTCCACGGCCTTGTCGAAGGACGGATAGCCGCTCTTGGCCACCGCCAGCTCGCCATAGGCGCTCTTGTAGGTCTGCGCCTGGATGGGATCCGCTTCAGGAACCAGGAAGGGATCGGTGTACAGGCGATAGAGCAGGGCATAGGCCAGCGGATAACGATGATCGGCAGAGGCGTTCAGCAATTCCAGGACATCATCGGTCTGCGGGCCCTGCTTGATGGCGATCACCGCGCGATAGAACTCCACCTCGCCATCGGCACTGGTCCCGCCGTTGCGCAAGAGCAGGGCATCCGCGAGCTTGAGCTGTTCTTCGCTGCCACCCAATACCAGCAGCTTGGCCTGCAACAGGTCGTTCTGGCGCAGCAGGGTGGTCTGTTCCGCGCTGAGCGGCCGCGTTTCCGCTACCTCGTGGTGACCGCCCAGGGAGCAGCCGGCGAGGGAAACACACAGCAACGGGAGCATCCATTTCTTCATGTCGAGATCTATCCGCGGAGTCGTGACGCTGGTTCCAAACTTTGGACGATAGCAGTTCTTTGCAGCTTTGCGCAGAACCGGAAGGCAATCCTGGAGTCGTATCCGCACGTCCACAGAGCGCCCGTGCCTGGCTATTTCCAGCGTCGCGCGCTTCGGGCATTGTATGCGACAAGCGGCTGGATAGACCGCCGTTCGTTTTGCCTTCACGTACAGATCAAAGGACTCCCATGATCACCAAATGTCTGTTTCCGGCAGCCGGCTATGGCACTCGTTTTCTCCCTGCGACCAAAGCCATGCCCAAGGAAATGCTGCCCATTGTGAACAAGCCGCTGGTGCAGTACGCCGTGGAGGAAGCTCTGGAGGCGGGCCTGCATCAGATCGGGATCGTCACCGGTCGTGGCAAGCGCTCGCTGGAAGACCATTTCGACATCAGCTACGAGCTGGAAAGCCAGATCAAGAACACCGACAAGGAAAAGTACCTGGTCGGCATTCGCAAGCTGATCGACAACTGCACCTTCTCCTACACCCGTCAGGTGGAAATGAAGGGCCTGGGTCACGCCATCCTGACCGGCCGCCCGCTGATCGGTGACGAGCCTTTCGCCGTGGTCCTGGCGGACGACCTCTGCCTGAACCTGGAAGGCGACAGCGTCCTCAAGCAGATGGTCAAGCTGTACAACCAGTTCCGTTGCTCCATCGTGGCCATCCAGGAAGTCCCGGCCAACGAGACCAACAAGTACGGTGTGATCGCCGGCGAGATGATCCGTGACGACATCTACCGGGTGAACAACATGGTCGAGAAGCCCAAGCCGGAAGATGCGCCGTCCAACCTGGCGATCATCGGCCGCTACATCCTGACCCCGGACATATTCGACCTGATCGAACAGACCGAGCCGGGCAAGGGTGGCGAGATCCAGATCACCGATGCCCTGATGAAGCAGGCCCAGGACGGTTGCGTACTGGCCTACAAATTCAAGGGGCAGCGTTTCGATTGCGGTAGCGCGGAAGGCTTCGTGGAAGCCACCAACTTCTGCTTCGAGAATCTGTACAAGGCGCTGTAAGACGCCCTGTGCGATGGACGAGGCCACCTGCGGGTGGCCTCGTCGTTTCTGGCGGTTGGCCAGCCGCGCCGCTGCCCGGGGTGGCCTTGCGTTATGCTGGCGCCAGCAGCAGCAGAGAGAGAGCTCCATGACGACCTATGATTTCGACCTCTTCGTGATCGGCGCCGGTTCGGGCGGCGTGCGCGCGGCGCGTTTCGCCGCCGACTTCGGGGCCCGGGTGGCGGTAGCGGAAAGCCGTTACCTCGGCGGGACCTGTGTGAACGTGGGCTGCATGCCCAAGAAATACTTCATCTACGGCGCTTCCTTTCGCGATGAATTCCGTCAGGCCCGGGGCTATGGCTGGGACGCCGAGGTCCCGGCCTTCGACTGGAATACCCTGGTCGCCAGCAAGGATCACGAGATCCGCCGGTTGAACGGCATCTACCGCGCCCTGCTGGTCAACAGCGGAGTGACCCTGCTGGAGGCCCATGCCCGCATCCTCGATCCCCACACCGTCGAGGTGGAAGGCCAGCGCTATCGCTGCGAGCGCATCCTCATCGCCACCGGTGGCTGGCCGGACGTGCCGGATTTCCCCGGTCGCGACCATGCCATCACCTCCAACGAAGCCTTCTACCTGCCGGAGCTGCCCAAGCGGGTGGTGGTGGTGGGCGGTGGCTACATCGCCGTGGAATTCGCCTCGATCTTCCAGGGCCTGGGCGCCAAGACCACCCTGCTGTATCGCCGCGAACTGTTCCTGCGCGGCTTCGACCAGGGCGTGCGCGAGCACCTGCGCGACGAGATGCTCAAACGTGGCCATGATCTGCAGTTCAATGCCGACGTGGCGCGGATCGACAAGGCCGCCGATGGCAGCCTGCAGGTGACGCTCAAGGACGGGCGCGTCCTGGAAGCCGATTGCGTCTTCTACGCCACTGGCCGCCGGCCGATGCTGGATGACCTGGGCCTGGAAAACACCGGCGTCGCCCTGGACGAGCGCGGCTTCATCGAGGTCGGCGAGACCTTCCAGACCACGGAGCCATCGATCTACGCCATCGGCGACGTCATCGGTCGGGTGCAACTGACCCCGGTGGCGCTGGCCGAGGGCATGACCCTGGCGCGACACCTGTTCAGCCCCGACAGCTATCGCCCGCTGAACTACGACCTGATCGCCAGCGCGGTCTTCAGCCTGCCCAATCTAGCTAGCATCGGCCTGAGCGAGGAAGAGGCGCGCGAGCGTGGCCACCGGCTGAAGATCTTCCAGAGCAGCTTCCGGCCGACCAAGCTGAGCTTGACCGAGGTGCAGGAGCGCACCCTGATGAAGCTGGTGGTGGATGCCGACAGCGATCAGGTGCTGGGCTGTCACATGGTCGGACCGGACGCCGGCGAGCAGATCCAGTGCCTGGCCATCGCCCTCAAGGCGGGAGCGACCAAGGCCTGCTTCGACGACACCCTGGGCATCCATCCCACCGCCGCGGAAGAGTGGGTCACCATGCGCAAACCGGTTCGCGAGGACGAGGCGCGCTGATCGGGCGCCTCACCGCCGCGCGCATCACTTGGGTAGCGGCGCTACCGCGGGCGTGACAGGCGCTACCGCCTCACGCTTGGCGTAGCGCTGGGCCAGCACCGCGCAGACCATCAGCTGGATCTGGTGGAACAGCATGATCGGCAGCAGCACCGGCCCCATGGTGCTGCCGGCGAACAGCACCTTGGCCATGGGCACTCCCGTGGCCAGGCTCTTCTTGGAGCCGCAGAAGACCACGGTGATTTCGTCTTCCTTGCTCATGCCCAGCAGCCGCGCGCTGTAGCGGGTGGCGAGCAGCACCAGGGTCAGCAGGGTGGCGCAGATGAACACCAGGCCCACCAGCGACAGGATCGGCGTCTCCCGCCAGAGGCCTTCGATCACCGCTGCACTGAAGGCGGTATAGACCACCAGCAGGATGGAGCCCTGGTCGACGAACTTGAGCTTGCCCTTGTGGCGGTCCACCCAGTGGCCGATCACCGGGCGCAGCAGCTGGCCGGCGACGAAGGGCAGCAGCAGCTGGACGCAGATCTTGACGATGGCATCCAGGGTGCTCTGGCCATCCGAGCCGCCATGGGCGTCGAGCAGCAGCCGGACCAGCAGCGGCGTGAGGAAGATACCGAGCAGGCTGGACAACGACGCGCTGCAGACCGCCGCCGAGACATTGCCGCGGGCCATGGAAACGAAGGCGATGGAGGACTGCACCGTGGCGGGCAGGGCGCACATGAACAGCACGCCCAGATAGAGCTCGGGCGTCACCAGCGGCGCCAGCAGCGGCTGCAGCGCCCAGCCCAGCAGCGGAAAGCTGATGAAGGTGAAGGCGAACACCAGCAGGTGCAGCCGCCAATGGGTGATGCCGGCCACCAGTGCCTGGCGCGACAGCTTGGCGCCATGCAGGAAGAACAGCAGGCCGATGGCGATGTTGGTCACCACGTTGGCGATCTGGGCGGCGAGGCCCCGGCAGGGCAGCACGCTGGCAAGAATCACCGTGGCGACCAGCATTAGGGTGAAGTTATCGGGCATCAGGCGGGGACGAGCCATGGTCTCTCTCGGGTTGTCTGCGAATAGCCCCAAGGCTATCGTCTCCTGACCTAGCCGACTAACGCGAAAAGCCCCAATGATGTCGTCAAACGGACAGTCTGCGGTCGAACGTCCCGTTCCCGAACTCGCCAACCTGCCACGGCGCCTCTATGCCCGGGTCGAATCCCTGGCGCAACCGGCCTGGACGCCCTGGCACCGGCATCCCTGGGGGCAGCTGTCCTATGCCATCAAGGGCGTGCTCACGGTGACCACCGCCGAGGGCAGCTATGTGGCGCCACCGCAGCGGGCGGTGTGGATCGCCGCCGATGTCGAGCATCAGGTGCGTTCCTCGCCCAAGGCGGAGATGCGCAGTCTCTATGTCAGTGCCAAGGCGGCGCCCTATGTCGGTGAGCGCTGTCGGGTGGTGGCGGTGAGTCCCTTGATCCGTGAGCTGATCAAGACCTTCAGTGGCTTCGCCCGGGAGTATGACGAGGACGGTACCGAGGGCAGGCTGGTGTCGGTGATGCTGGATCAGTTGCAGGCGGCGCCCGAGGTGGGGCTATCGCTGCCGGCGCCCCAGGATGGCCGGCTGCGCCTGCTGTGCGAGGCCCTAGCGGCCAATCCGTCGGACGATCGTACCCTGGCGCAGTGGTCCGGGGTGCTGGGCGCCTCGGAAAAGACCCTGAGTCGGGCCTTTCTGCGGGATACCGAGCTGACCTTCAGAACCTGGCGGCAGCGGTTGCGGCTGATCAGTGCCCTGGAGCGCCTGGAGCAGGGCGCCGCGGTGACCGAGGTGGCGCTGGATTGCGGCTACAACTCGCCGTCGGCCTTTATCGCCGCCTTTCGCCGGCAGTTCGGCGCGACACCCGGGGCCTTCGCCCTGGGGGCCTAAGGGTCAGGCGGTAGCGCCAAGCAGATTCAGGTAGTCGCCGAAGCCGCCGCGCGCGCGGCAATCCAGCCGTGAGCTGGTACGGACGCGTACGCTGTTGCTCCAGGCGATGCGTGCGCCCTGGGTCTTGAGCGCGGTGACCAGGCTGACGTCTTCGTCCACGGTCATGGACGGAAAGCCGCCGGCTTGCAGATAGGCTGCGGTAGAAATGCCGAAGTTGGCGCCATGGATGTGCTGATGGCCTTCGCGGTCGTGATAGGCCGCCTCGTAGCGGGCTCTCAGACCAGGCGAATGTGGCGTCCAGTCATCCACCTCCACTACGCCACAGACGGCATCGGCGCCATAGGCGAGCTGGGCGGCGAACCAGTCCGGCGCCACCTCGGAGTCCGCATCGGTGCAGGCCAGCCAGCGAGCGCCACGCTGGATCAGGTGCGCCGCACCGGTCGCCCGGGTCAGGCCGACGTTGCAGGCCCAGACCTCCAGGGCGGTCACCGGCAAGCGGTGAACGATGTCGGCGGTGCCGTCGGTGCAGCTGTCCAGCACGATGACGATCTCGACGGCTTCACCCAGCAGCGCCGGATGTCGCGCGGCGCGCAGCACCGATTGCAGGCAGCGTTCGACGTGTTGCTCTTCGTTATGAGCGGGTATCACGGCACCTATCATAGAAGCTGCTCCCGGCGGGCGACGGAGGTGGGGTCGGAGGACCAGAGGGTGAGGAGAAAATCGGATTCTTCGAGGTGGCTCAGGCGATGCAGGCCGGGCAGGGCGGCCATGCGTTCGTGGACCTGGTCGCCGGTCAGGGCGCAGCCCTCGATGGGGTGGCGCCAGTGGCAACCGAGCAGGACGCCGCCGGGTAGCAGGGCGCTGTGAGCGCGATCCAGCAAGGCCGCCAGGCCGTTCTCGCCCAGGTAGTAGCCGATCTCGCTGATGACGATGAGATCGAAGGCGCCTGCCGGCCAGGCGTCCGGCAACAGCAGGTGGCGTACCTCGACATGGGCCTGATCGGCCAGGCGCTCGCGGGCCGTGGCGACCGCGGAGGCGTTGCCGTCGCTGACCAGCAGGCGTTCGCAACGCTCGGCCAGCCGCCTGGACAGCTCACCGGTGGAACAGCCCGGCTCGTAGCCCTGGGTGTAGCGGCGGTGGGGCAGCATGGCCAGGGTCAGGTCCCGCTTGCGCGCCTCGTACCAGCGATGACGATAGTCCCAGGGGTCTTCACTGCTGGCGTACAGGGAGTCGAAATAGCTCATGGAGACGGTCACGTCAGATAGACCTCCCAGGCACGGGTGAGACGGGCGACCACCGCAGGCGGCAGGATCGGCCCCTGTCCCGTGCTGGCATCCTCGGTCAACTGACTGCCGAAGGCATTCACCGCATGCTTCTTCAGCGCCAAAACGTCTTCTTCCAGATCCAGGCGGCGCGCTCTTTCCCAGGGCACCCGTGGGTCACCCGGAGCGGCCCAGTGCCAGGTCCAGACCGGTACTTCGATGCAGCGAGCGCCACGCAGCCGGCAGGCTTCCACCGCGGCGCGGCCGGTGGCTTCGTGATCGGGATGGCCATCCAGCCGCCAGGTGGCGAAGACCACGTCCTCGGGCGTGATGAATTCCAGCAGCCGCTGTTGCAGCACGGCTTCCTGCTCGCTCACCTGGCCATCCGGAATCGCCAGGCGCGTCACGGTGGCGCGCTCCAGGCGCAGGCGGCGCAGGGCCTCGCGGGTCTCCAGTGGACGGGTATTGCGCAGTCGGGTGGTGGGCCAGAGGGTGGATCGCGGGTGACTACCATCGCCATCGGTGACCGCTACCAGCGCCAGGCGGCGACCCAGTTCACCCAGCTGGCAGAGCAGGCCGCCGCAGCCCAGGATCTCGTCGTCCGGATGCGGCGCGACGACCACCGCGCGATGTCCGGGCGGGACCAGTTGCGACGCCTCGATGGCCGGCATCTCGCCAAAGCCGGACCACTGTAGCCAGGCCTCGGGCGTGGTGCCGGCTCCTTGAATCTGACGATCGCCTACAGTTGCCAAGGGGCACCCTCCAGCAGATTGAGGTCACCCAGTACCGCCAGATCACGCTCGGCATGACTCTGGCGCAGGTAGACCGGCAGGTCCGCCATATGGCGGGCGCAGTAGGCGTCGCGGCATAGCGGGGCGGCGCCAAAGGCCCGGCCGGTATGGCGGACGACGATTTCGGCGCACTGTTCGACCAGGGCCCGTAGCTGGCAGATGGGATAGCGGGCGTCCGCTACAGGCTCCTGATCTATCCAGTGGGCCGCCTGACGCAGCGCGGTCGCGGCGCCGAGCAACGCGGCATCCACGTGGCCCAGATGGGCCAGGGCATGGGGCTCGCGATGGCGTTTGCAGTAGGCGCGCAGGGTATCGGCCAGGGCGGTGGCCGAGCCATACCAGCAGGCGGCAATGCCCCCGCCGCCGTGCCAGAAGCCAGGGCGATGCAGATAACGGCCAGGGGCACCGACCAGTACGCCAGCTGCACCATCGAACAGCACGTCGACGCTGCCCGTATGCTGCATGCCGATCGCCCGCCAGCCGTCCTGAGTGACCTCGACGCCGGGTTGATTCATTTCCACCGCCACCAGCATCGGATGGTCGTCCATCCAGGCGGTGACCAGGGCGTGACTGACCAGAGCGGCACCGGAGCACCAGGACTTGCGGCCGTGCAGGGTGACCATGCTGTCGGCGCCATAGCGCACCAGCAGCCGGGCATCCGGCGGCTCGGCGGCCCAGACACCCCAGAGGCTGCCGGGAGGCGGCACGAAGCCATCCAGTTCGCTGAGGATGGCGAGGGCGTCGGTGTGGCCTTCGTACAGCTTGACCAGGCCCAGGTCGTGATTGGCTACCTTGGCCAGGGCGCGCCAGCGCTCCAGGGTCTGCCCCTGGCCTGGCAGCGGCAGGCGATCGAGGCCGCGCTGGTTGAGAATCTGGAGTCGGTGTTGCAGCAGTGCAGGAGTGACCTCGTCATAGGCCCACTCGTCCAGGGTGTCCTGAAGGTTATCCAGATCGATCGACATCGGCTCCATCCCGTGGCTGGCGACGGCGCTGTCCACGACAACGCTCGTTAGTGCAGACCACGGGCAACGCGGAGGGGTTTCGCTTAGGCGGTACGTTGGCCGACGGCAGGCGCGTCGCTACTCGACGCCCAGCCGTTTGCGCCGTGCCGCCGTGAGGCCCTGGCGCACCTTGGCATACCCGGCCCAGGGATCGTCCTTGAGCGCTTCGAGGCGTGGCAGCAGGGAGTCGAAGCGCCATTGATCGCTCGCCTCCAGGGTCGACAGCTCCTCGCGAGCGATGGGCACCGAAACGCCAAGGTGCGGACGGGCGCGCAGGGAAAAGGCGCTGACCGTGGTGGCGCCATGGCGATTGCGCAGGTAGTCGACGAAGATCCGCCCCTGGCGATTCTGCGCGCCCATCTTGGCGGCGAAGAGCTTGGGCAAGGTATTGGCCAGGTGCTGCGCTGCCGCCTGAGCGAAGGCCTTGACGATCTCCCAGTCCTGGCGCCGATCCAGGGGCACCACCAGGTGCAGGCCGCGACCGCCGCTGGTCTTGACGAAGGCCTGCAGCTCCAGCTCGTCGAGCAGGGTCAGTACCAGCTCCGTCGCCTCCACCATACGCGACCAGGGCAGGGCGGGATCAGGGTCGAGATCGAGGATGAAGCGGTCGGGGCGCTCGATACGGTCAGCGGCGGCATTCCAGGTATGGAGTTCCACCGTACCCATCTGGGCCGCGCCGATAAGGGCCTCGCGGCTGTCGATGACCATCAGTGGCGCGTGGCCGGGATCCAGCGCTGGATCCAGCTCGCGCATGTGAGGGATCGCGAGGGTCTGCTTGTGCTTCTGGAAGATCTGCTCACCGGCGATGCCCTCGGGCGTGCGGACCAGGGCAACGGGGCGGTCGGCCAGGTGCGGCAGGAGCCAGTCGGCGACGGCGGCGTAATAGCCGGCCACGTCGAGCTTGCGGGCACCACTGGCGTCGTCGATGACGCGCTCCGGATGGCTGATGCGCACCCCGGCCACGGTGGCATCCCTCTGCTTGCCTGCGGACGGGCGGCGTGAGGCAGAGGGGCGTGCCGCCTCGGCCTCCCGGGCCGGAGTCGCCTCCTCCAGCCCGATCTCCCGGGCTGGCTTGTCGTCGCGCAGGCCATGGAAGACGCCCTGGCGGACGATGCGATCCTGGGTCATCTCGGCGTAGGCGATTTCGCACAGCTGTTCGGGCTTCAGCCAGGTCACCTCGCGGTAGGCGGCGCCCTTGGGCGGATTCACTACGGGTGGCCGCTCTACGATCAGCGGCTGGAATCTGCCATGCAGCTGCTTGAGCATCGCTGCGGTGAATCCGGTGCCGACCTTGCCAGCATAGTGCAACTCCCCTTGCTCATCATGCAGCGCCACCAGCAGCGCACCCAGGTGCTGACGACCGCCCTTGGGCGGGGTGTAGCCGACGATGATGAATTCCTGGCGATGGGCACACTTGAGCTTGATCCAGTCCTTGTTGCGCCGAGAACGATAGGGGCTGCCCAGGCGCTTGCCGATCACCCCTTCGAGACCGAGTTCGCAAGCACTCGCCAGGATGCGATCGGCGGGCACCTCGAAGGCGGCGGAAAAGCGCAGCAGGTCGCTGCCGTTGCTGTCCTCCAGCAGTTTGCCCAGCAGCTCGCGGCGCTGCTCGACCGGGACCTCGCGCAGGTCCGCACCGTTCAGATAGGGCATATCGAACAGGTAATAGGCGATGCGGGTGGCCTTGCCGGTCTCGAAGGCATTCTGCAGCGCCTGGAAGCTGGAGACGCCCTGGCCGTCGTTGACCACGATCTCGCCGTCCAGCCAGGCGTTGTCGAGGCCCAGCGCGGCCAGCGCCCGGGCCTGTTCCGGCAGGCGCTCGGTCCAGTCGTTGCCGCTACGGGTGAAGAGGCGCACCTCGCCGCCTTCGATGTGGGCGAGCAGGCGGTAGCCGTCGTATTTCACCTCGTACAGCCAGTCGCCGGCGGGTGGACTGTCGACCAGGGTGGCCAGTTGCGCCTCCAGGGTCTCCGGTAATTCGGCCTTACGCGCCTTGGCCCTGCGTGCCGGCGGCTTGGGACTGGTCGAGCGGGTGCTGGCCTTGGTCTGCTTGCCCTGACCCAGGCGCGGCAGGGTCTTGTCGCTCAGCACGCTGTCGGGCTCGGCGGCGGTCACGTCGTAGTCGGCGATGTCACGGGCCTGGTCGTCGCGTTCCTTGATCAGCAACCACTGAGGTTTGTCGCTATGACCCTGCAACCGGGTGCGCACCAGGGTCCAGTGGCCGCGCAGCGTTTCGCCCCTGAGTTCGAACTTGAGCTTGCCGGCGGCATAGCCCTCGGCCGCATCGCCATCGGCCTGCCACTCGCCGCGATCCCAGACGATGACGTCGCCCGCGCCGTACTGGCCTTCGGGAATGCTGCCCTCGAAACTGCCATAGGCGAGGGGATGATCCTCGACCTGCACCGCCAGGCGCTTTTCACCCGGGTCCAGGCTGGGCCCCTTGGGCACCGCCCAGCTCTTGAGGGTGCCGTCCAGTTCCAGGCGGAAGTCATAGTGCAGACGGCGCGCGTCGTGCTTCTGGATGACGAAGCTCAGAGCGCCCTTGGCCTTGCGTCGACGTGGGCTGTCCTCGTCACGCGGCTCGGCGGTGATGTCGAAGTTGCGCTTGCGGTTGTATTCGCTGGTCGAAGGAGCCATGGCAGCGATCCTCACTTGGCCTTGCGACGGGCGGCAGGGCTACGCCGACTGGTCGAGCGGCCAGAACTCTTGGGCTTGGGTGCATCCTTGGCCTTGTCCTGCTTGCCACCCAGGCTGCGGCGCAGCAATTCGGTGAGGTCGATGACGTCGGCGCCACTGTCTTCGGGTTCGGGTTCTTCAGCAACGGCTTCGAGCTTGCCATCCTTGAGCTTGCGCTCGACCAGGGCCATGACGTTGTCCTTGAAGGTGTCGTGGTACTGGTCCGGATCCCATTGCTCGGTCATGTCGTCCACCAGGCGCTGGGCCATGTCCACTTCCTTCTTGCTCACCTTGGCGTTCAACCCTTCGAGTCCGACGTCTTCCGCGGACCGCACCTCGTCGGCCCAGCGCAGGGTATTGAGTACCAGCGCATCGCCCAGCGGCATGATCACCGCCAGGTGCTGCTTGGAGTGCATCACCAGGTTGGCCACCCCGACCTTGCCGGCGGCGCTCAGGGTGTCACGGAGCAGGGCATAGACCTTTTCGCCATTCTTGTCCGGCGCCAGGTAATAGGGCTTCTCGAAGTGCAGGATGGAGATCTCGCGCGCCTCGACGAAGGTCAGGATGTCGATGGTGCGGGTGGCCTCGGGCAGGGCGTTGTGGATCTCGTCCTCGCTGAGCACCACGTACTTGCCCTTACCATGTTCGATGCCCTTGACGATGTGTTCGCTGGGCACCTCCTTGCCGGTGGTCTTGTTGATGCGCTTGTAGCCCACCGGGTCGAGGCTGCGTTCGTCCAGCCAATCGAAGTCGATGCCCGACTGCCGGGTCGCCGAGACCACCGAGACGGGGATGTGCACCAGGCCGAAACTGACGGCGCCTTTCCAGATCGAGCGGGGCATGGACGTTCTCCTTGAGGGGTGTCCCTCTATGGATAGGCCGGCGATCCACCCGGTTCCGCCCCGGGGAACCCCGCTTCGTTGTTGGGTTCTACCCCCGAACGACGATTTTGCCGTTGCAGGTGCAGGGTAGAGAGGAGCAGGGCGTGGACAGTGTCGATCAGGAAGTTTTGCGCAAGACCCTGGCCTGGCGACGGGAGGGCCATGGCGTCAGTCTGTTCACCGTGGTCCAGACCTGGGGCAGCTCGCCGCGGCCGCCGGGCGCCATGCTGGCCCTGCGCGACGATGGCCAGGTCTGTGGCTCCGTGTCCGGTGGCTGCATCGAGGACGATCTGATCGCCCGACTGCACGCCGGCCAGTTCGCCGGGAAGTGCCCGGAGATCATCACCTACGGTGTCTCCGGCGACGAAGCGGCGCGTTTCGGGCTGCCCTGTGGCGGTACCCTGCGTCTGGTCCAGGAACAGGTCGGGGAATGGCGCTGGGTGGAGCAGCTGTTACAGCGCTGCGACGGCCATGAGCTGGCCTTGCGCGAGCTGGACCTGGCCACCGGCGAGGTACGGATCTCCAGCACCACGCGCGACGAGCCGGTCACCCTGGACGAACGACGCCTGCGCCTGGTGCATGGGCCACGCTGGCGCCTGCTGCTGATCGGTGCCGGTCAGCTGTCGCTCTATGTCGCCGACATGGCCACCATGCTCGATTTCGAAGTGCTGGTCTGCGATCCCCGTGAGGAATTCCGCCAGGGGTGGGAAACGCGCGAGGCGCGTTTTATCTCCGGCATGCCGGACGATGCGGTGCTGTCCATCCGCCCGGACGAACGCACCGCGGTGGTGGCCCTGACCCACGATCCGCGCCTGGACGACCTGGCGTTGCTGACGGCGCTGCAGTCCGATGCCTTCTATGTCGGCGCCCTGGGTTCGCTGCGCAACAATGACCGCCGTCGTGAGCGGCTGCTGCAGCTGGAGGTGCCAGTGGCGGCCATCAACCGCCTGCATGGCCCCATCGGCCTGCATATCGGCAGCCATACGCCGCCGGAGATCGCGCTGTCGCTGCTGGCGGAGGTGGTAGCGGTCAAGAACGGCATCGCCCTGACCCAGAAGAAGCGGGCCCTGGTGGCGGTGGAACAGGTCGCCTAGGGATGACAGGGGTACAGGTGCTCGTCCTGGCAGCCGGAGCCGGTAGCCGTTTCCGCGCAGCGGGCGGTGACGACAAGCTGCAGGCACCATTGCCCGGTCACCCCGAATCGACAGTATTGCAAGCCACCTTTCGCCTCTGGAAGAGCCTGGATCTGCCTTGCCTGGCAGTGGTCGCGAGCGGAGCCCCCTGGCGCGCCGAGCTGGCCCGAGAGGAAGGCCTGGAAGTGCTGACTCTGCCCACCACCGGCATGGGCGACAGCCTGGCCGCCGCGGTGCGAGCGACGCCGGACGCATCCGGTTGGCTGGTCGCCCTAGGCGACATGCCCTTCGTGCAGCCCGCCACGGCGCGACAGCTGCTGGCGCTGCATGACCCCGCGCGCGTCGTCGTACCCGTTTTTCAGGAGAAGCGCGGTCACCCCGTGCTCTTTGGTCGGAATTTTGCCGCTGCGCTGTGCGACCTCCAGGGCGACGAAGGAGCGAAACGGCTCTTGCGCCAGGCGTCGGTGCTAGAGCGGAAGGTGACGGACGTCGGTATCCACTTTGACATCGATACCCCCGCTGACCTTGAAAAAACACCCTCGGTGGCTCTCGAACTTCCTCATTTCGCTGTTCTTCCAACGCAGGAGAACGCTATTTGGGGCAAGACGATCATGAACACCATCGAGTCCATGCTGGACTATCTCAAGGATCACGAGCTGCAGCTCACCACGGCGGAATCCTGCACCGCGGGCAAGGTAGTAGGGTTGCTGTCGGAAATACCTGGCAGCGGCAGTTGTATCGAGTCCGGTTACGTCGTCTATTCGCCCGAAGCCAAGCAACGTCTGCTGGGCGTCAAGCCCGAGACCATCGAACGCTACAACCTCACCAGTGAAGAGGTCGCGCGGGAGATGGCCGAGGGCGCGCTGCGCGATAGCCCAGCCCACATAGCCATCGCCAATACCGGTCTGGCCGGGCCGGGCGGGGCGGATGGCATTCCCCAGGGAACCGTCTGTTTCGCCTGGGGCTACCGTGTCGGTGACGACATCGTGCTCTATTCCGAAACCCAGCATTTCGCCGGCGACCGTGAGGCCGTGCAGCTAGCTGCGGCCCGGCACAGCTTGAACGCCGTAGTGCCCTATCATCAACGTCTCGAACGCGAATCAGAGGAGAATGCCCGATGACCGAAGCCCTTCAGCGCGACATCATCCAGGCCCTGCAGGTACCCGAGCAATTCGATCCAGCCCAGGAGGCCGAGCGGCGCATCCAGTTTCTCAAGGATTATCTGCTCAACAGCGGCCAGGAGAGCTACGTGCTGGGCATCAGTGGCGGCGTGGATTCCTCCACCGCCGGCCGCCTGGCGCAGCTGGCCGTGGAGCGCGCGCGCGAGGAGAGTGGCAACGCACGCCTGAGATTCATCGCCATGCGCCTGCCCTATGGTGTCCAGCGCGATGAGGAAGATGCCCAGCGCGCGCTCAAATTCATCCAGCCGGACGAGACCCATACCGTCAACATCAAGCCGGCCAGCGACGCCATGCTCGCCTCGGTGCGCGAGGCGCAGGTGGCTTTCGATGACGAACTCCACGAAGACTTCACGCTGGGCAACATCAAGGCGCGTCAGCGCATGATCGCCCAATACGCCGTGGCCGGCGCCCGTCGGGGTCTGGTGATAGGCACCGACCATGCGGCGGAGGCTCTGATGGGCTTCTATACCAAATTCGGCGATGGCGCCTGCGATCTCACGCCCTTGCACGGCCTCAACAAACGGCGGGTCCGGGCCGTGGCCGAATGGCTGGGGGCGCCGGACGATTTGGTGCACAAGGTGCCCACCGCCGATCTGGAATCCCTCTCACCGGGCAAGGCCGACGAAGATGCCTTCGGCATCACCTACGCCGAAATCGACGACTTCCTCGAAGGCAAGCCGGTGAGCCCGGCAACCCTGGAGATCATCCTCAACACTTACCGGCGCAGTGCTCATAAGCGTGATCTTCCCTATACCCCTTTCTAATTAATTCAAGGGGTTAGGACGTTTTATCAAGGTTTTTTCTGACGTCCGTTCCTGAGTATTGCCCGCCTTTCAGCCTGCGTCCCGGTATGTCCCAGCGAATACCGGGACACAGGCTTATTCTTTTATAAATCACTTTATATTCCTGTCATAAGCAGATGATATTTAGGGATTTTATCCATTTTTCAGAAGCTATCGGTCATTGCCGTTTGGCTGAACTTTTGCGCGCCCTCGGTGCTCAGACTCTTTCAGACACACCCGCGTGAGTGCTTCCGGTTGCAGTAGAGCCGCGGCTGTCTGGAGTGGTGTCCTCCTGGGCATCGCTACGGGTTACCGATCCCTCTGCGAGGGGTTGGCCAGCCAGGCCTCTTTGGCGGCAAGCCAAGCAGTAGTGGGTTCATGACCTAGGTCGCAGCGCTTGAGCGCTGCGACCTTTCACGCGTCTCTAGATGGAGTCAGGCTCGATGTCGAACACCGATCTCCCCGGTTCTTTTTCCACGCTTTCCCTCGATCCCGCCACGGCTGCCCAGACCCCGCGCATCGCCATCGAATCGGTCACTCCGGCCGTGGACAATGGCCAGTTTGCCGCCAAAGGTATCGCCGGTCGGGTCGTCGAGGTGACCGCCAAGATCTTCGCCGATGGCCACGACAAGCTGGCTGCCAGCGTGCTCTGGCGTCAGGAGGGCGAGGAGAACTGGCAACAGGCTCCGCTGACCCTGGAAACCAACGATCTCTGGCGCGGTCGCTTCACACCGCCGGCCGTGGGTCGTTACGAATTCGTGGTCCAGGCCTGGTGGGACGTCTGGGGCACCTATCGCTACGAGATCGAGAAGAAGTACGCCGCGGGTGTCGGCCTGAACCTGGAGTTGCAGGAAGGCCGCATCCATGTGGAACAGGCGCTGTCTCGCGCTGAAGGCGAGCAGCGCGGTCCGCTGGAGGCGCTACTGCAGCGCCTCGATCAGGCGGGCAGTGAGGGCGACAAGGTCGCCGTGCTGCTGGCGGGTGAGGCCAGCCAGGCCATGGCACCTGTGGATGCCTATGTGCATCTGACCCACAGCATCGAATACCCGCTGGACATCGAGCGCCTACGCGCCGAATTCGCCAGCTGGTACGAACTCTTCCCACGCTCGATCACCGATGACCCCCAGCGCCACGGCACCTTCCGTAACGTGATCGGCGAATTGCCGCGTGTTCGCGACATGGGTTTCGATGTCCTGTACTTCCCGCCGATCCATCCGATCGGCCTGGCCCACCGCAAGGGCAAGAACAATACCCTGGGGGCGGGCGCGGATCAGCCGGGCAGTCCCTATGCCATCGGCAGCCCCGATGGCGGCCACGATGCCGTGCATCCCGAGCTGGGTACCCTGGAGGACTTTCGCGCCCTGGTGGCCGCGGCCGCCGACCACGGCCTGGAGATCGCCCTGGACTTCGCCATCCAGTGTTCGCCCGACCATCCATGGCTCAAGGAACATCCGGGCTGGTTCTCCTGGCGGCCGGATGGGTCCATGCGCTATGCGGAGAACCCGCCGAAGAAGTACCAGGACATCGTCAACGTCGACTTCTATGCCAAGGATGCCGTGCCGGATTTGTGGCTGGCGCTGCGTGACGTGGTCTGGCACTGGGTGGAGCAGGGCGTGAAGATCTTCCGCGTCGACAACCCCCACACCAAGCCGCTGCCGTTCTGGGAATGGCTGATCGCGGACATCCGTGGGCGCGACGCCGATGTCATGTTCCTCGCCGAAGCCTTCACCAAGCCAGCGATGATGGCGCGCCTGGGCAAGGTGGGTTATAGCCAGAGCTACACCTATTTCACCTGGCGCAACACCAAGGCTGAGCTGACCGAGTATTTCACCCAGCTCAACGAAGCGCCGCTGCGCGATTGCTACCGGCCGAATTTCTTCGTCAACACGCCGGACATCAACCCGGGCTTCCTGCAGACCAGTGGCCGTCCCGGCTTCCTGATCCGCGCGGCCCTGGCCACCATGGGTTCCGGTCTGTGGGGCATGTACGCCGGCTTCGAGCTCTGCGAGGGCGCGCCCCTCACGGCCGGCAAGGAGGAATACCTGGATTCGGAGAAGTACGAGCTGCGCCCGCGCGACTTCTATGCGCCGGGCAACATCATGGGCGAGATCGCCCAGCTCAACCGTATCCGCCGGCAGAACCCCGCCTTGCAAACCCATCTGGGGCTCAAGGTCTACACCTGCTGGAACGACCAGATCCTCTATTTCGGCAAACGCACCGACGACCTGGGCAACTTCATCCTGGTGGCGATCAACCTGGATCCCTTCAACGCCCAGGAAGGCCATTTCGAACTGCCATTGTGGGAGCTGGGCCTCGATGATCACGCCACTACCTATGGCGAAGACC
Source organism: Pseudomonas sp. 313 (assembly GCF_000316965.1). Taxonomy (NCBI): domain Bacteria; kingdom Pseudomonadati; phylum Pseudomonadota; class Gammaproteobacteria; order Pseudomonadales; family Pseudomonadaceae; genus Pseudomonas; species Pseudomonas sp. 313. The sequence continues at coordinate 111,875 of NZ_ANBZ01000035.1, read as the reverse complement.
TGATGACCGGGCACCGCTGGGCCTGGCACGGCAAGACCCAATGGACACGGCTGGAGCCGTCGATGCCCTTCGGCATCTGGCGCATCCAGGCGGGCCACTAGCGACCTCTCAGACGGGTCGACCAGGCAGCGGGAGATATCCCAGCGTGCCTGGTCCGATCCATCTCCATCGCCGGGCGGCATGGACGACCGGCGCACGTATCTGATTCAGACGCCCTGTTAAGGACCTGACGACATGGCAAAACCCAATAAAGCTCGTTCCCGCAAACCTGCCGCCTTCATCGACGATCCGCTGTGGTACAAGGACGCGATCATTTACCAGGTGCACGTGAAGTCGTTCTTCGACTCCAACAACGATGGCATCGGCGACTTCCCCGGCCTGATCGAGAAGTTGGACTACATCGCCAGCCTGGGCGTCAACACCATCTGGCTGCTACCGTTCTATCCCTCGCCGCGCCGCGATGACGGCTACGACATCGCCGAGTACCGTGGCATCCATCCCGACTACGGCACCATGGCCGATGCCAAGCGATTCATCGCCGAGGCCCATGCCCGTGGCCTGCGGGTGATCACCGAGCTTGTCATCAACCACACGTCCGACCAGCACCCTTGGTTCCAGCGCGCCCGCCGCGCCAAGAAGGGCTCAGCGGCGCGCAATTTCTACGTCTGGTCCGACGATGACCAGAAGTACGATGGCACCCGCATCATCTTCCTCGACACCGAGAAGTCCAACTGGACCTGGGACCCGGTCGCCGGCCAGTACTTCTGGCACCGCTTCTATTCCCACCAGCCGGACCTCAACTTCGACAATCCCCAGGTCATGAAGGCCGTCATCTCGATCATGAGATACTGGCTGGATCTGGGTGTCGACGGTCTGCGTCTGGATGCCATTCCCTATCTGGTGGAGCGCGACGGTACCAACAACGAGAACCTGCCCGAGACCCACGTGGTGCTCAAGGAGATCCGGGCCGAGATCGACGCCAACTATCCGGACCGCATGCTGCTGGCCGAGGCCAACCAGTGGCCGGAAGACACCCAGCTGTACTTCGGCGATGGCGACGAATGCCACATGGCCTTCCACTTCCCGCTGATGCCGCGCATGTACATGGCCATCGCCCAGGAAGACCGCTTCCCCATCACCGATATCCTGCGCCAGACCCCGGAGATCCCGGCCAATTGCCAGTGGTCGATCTTCCTGCGCAACCACGATGAACTGACCCTGGAGATGGTGACCGACCGCGAGCGGGATTATCTCTGGAACTACTACGCCTCGGATCGCCGCGCGCGTATCAACCTCGGCATCCGTCGTCGTCTGGCGCCTCTGCTGGAGCGCGACCGTCGCCGTATCGAGCTGCTCAACAGCCTGTTGCTGTCGATGCCCGGTACCCCGACGATGTACTACGGCGACGAAATCGGCATGGGTGACAACATTCACCTGGGCGACCGCGATGGCGTACGGACCCCGATGCAGTGGTCGGTCGACCGCAACGGCGGCTTCTCCCGCGCCGATCCAGCCAGCCTGGTGCTACCGTCGATCATGGATCCGCTCTACGGCTACCAGGCAATCAACGTCGAGGCCCAGTCCCGCGATCCCCATTCGCTGCTCAACTGGACGCGGCGCATGCTGGCCGTGCGCAAGCAGCAGAAGGCGTTCGGTCGCGGCACTCTGAAGATGCTGTCGCCCACCAACAGACGCATCCTGGCCTACCTGCGCGATTTCACCAATGCCCAGGGTGAGCACGAGACCATCCTCTGCGTGGCCAACGTTTCCCGTGCCGCCCAGGCGGTGGAGCTGGACCTGTCCAGCTTCGCCGGTCAGGTGCCGGTGGAAATGATCGGCGGCAGCGCCTTCCCGCCCATCGGCCAGCTGCCCTACATGCTGACCCTGCCGCCCTATGGCTTCTACTGGTTCTACCTGGCTGGCAACGAGCAGATGCCCGCCTGGCACACCGAGCCGCCGGCGCCGATGCCCGACTACCAGACGGTAGTGATCAAGCGCAATCTGCAGGAGCTGCTCGACGGCGAGCCGCGCCGCATCTTCGAAGAGGTACTGCCGGTCTATCTGCCCAAGCGCCGCTGGTTCGGTTCCAAGGACGAGGCCATCACCGGCGTGCGGCTGGACTACGCCGCCCAGATCAATACCCCCAAGCTGCCGGTGATGTTCAGCGAAGTGGTGGTGACCAACGCCAAGGGCGAGGAGCGTTATGCGCTGCCCCTGGGTTTCCTTGCCGAGGAAGACCAGCACTGCAGCCCGCTGGCGACCCAACTGGCCATTTCCCGCATCCGTCATGTGCGCCGCGTGGGCCTGGTGACCGACGCCTTCGCCCTGACCAGCTTCGTGCATGGCGTGTTCGACGCCTTCCACAAGGGCGCCAAGCTTGCCGTGCCCGCGGGTGAACTGCGCTTCGAGGTCTACGATCAGGCCGAGGACTTCGCGCTGGATCCGGACATCGAGATCAAGCACCTGGGCGTGGAGCAATCCAACAGTTCGCTGATCGTCGGCGATCACCTGATGCTCAAGCTGATCCGCAAGGTGGCGCCGGGCATCCATCCGGAAGTGGAGATGGGCCGTTATCTGGCCCAGGCCGGATTCGCCAACATCGCGGCGACCCACGCCGTGGCCCAGCGCGTCGCCGCGGATGGCACGCCGCACGTACTGATGCTGGTCCAGCAGCACATCCACAACCAGGGCGATGCCTGGACCTGGAGCCTGGACGGGCTGGATCGCGTCACCCGCGACCTGCTCAGTGGCGGCATCTCCGATGTGGAGAACGAATTCACCGCCATGGGCGATCTGACGGCCTTCGCTGGCGTACTGGGCAAGCGCCTGGGTGAGATGCATCTGGTGCTGGCGCAGCCCACCGAGGATGCAGCCTTCGCCCCCGAGACCGTGGACGCCCAGGCGGCCAAGGAACTGGCGCATCGCGTGCGCGTCCAGGTCGACGGCGCTCTGGATACCCTGCAGGGCATGGGCGACCAGCTCGATGCTACCGGCAAGGAGCTGCTGCAGCGCCTGGTCGGCAAGCGCGAAGCCCTGGCCAAGCGGATCGAGGCCCTGGCCGCCGACGTCGAGGGTGGTCTGCGTATCCGTGTCCACGGCGATCTGCACCTGGGTCAGGTGTTGGTGGCCCAGGACGATGCCATCCTCATCGACTTCGAAGGCGAGCCGGCGCGGTCGCTGGAAGAACGCCGCGGCAAGTACGGTCCGCACAAGGACGTCGCCGGGGTGCTGCGCTCCTTCGACTACGCGGCGGCCATGGTCACCCAGTCGAGCAACGCCGGCGCGGATACCTCGGAAGAGCACCTGCAACTGCGTGCCAAGGCAGCAGAGACCTACCGCAATGCGTCCTACGCGGCCTTCCTGGAAGGCTATCGCGCTGCGGCGGCCGACATCAGCCACCAGTGGAGCGAGCGGGGCGAGCAGGCGGCGCTGGATCTCTACAGCCTGGAGAAGGCGGTCTATGAGATAGGCTACGAGGCTGCCAACCGACCCACCTGGATCAACATCCCGCTACGTGGCGTCGCCGCCATCGTCGAGACCCTTTTGTCCGGAGCCCGCGCATGACCGATCACAATACCGCCTCCGTCGCTCCCTTGGACGACGCCCGGCTCTCGGCTGCCGAAGCCGAGTCGCTGGCCCGCGGCGAGCACGGCAATCCTTTTGCCGTGCTCGGTCCCCATCCCGATGGCGAGGGCGTGATCGTCCGCGCCTTCCTGCCCAGTGCCCTGGGTGTCGAGCTGGTCGATCGCGTCAGCGGTCGGCCACTGGCCCAGATGCAGCCCGGGCGGGTGCCTGGCCTGTTCGTCGCGCGGCTGGAGTACGCCGCGCCCTACAAGCTGATCATCCGCTGGCCCAGCGGCGTGCAGGAAACCGAGGATCCCTATTCCTTCGATCTGCTGTTGGGGGAGACCGATCTCTACCTGTTCAACGAAGGCCGCCACCGCAATCTCGGCGAGACCTTTGGCGCCCAACGCTGCCAGGTCGACGGCATCGAGGGCGTGCGCTTCGCGGTCTGGGCCCCCAATGCCCGGCGCGTCTCGGTGGTGGGCGACTTCAACAGCTGGGATGGCCGCCGCCTGCCCATGCGTCTGCGTGCCAACAGTGGCGTCTGGGAGCTGTTCGTCCCGCGCCTGCCGGTCGGCACGGCCTACAAGTACGAGATCCTCGGCCAGCACGGCGTGTTGCCGCTCAAGGCCGACCCCATCGCTCTGGCGGCGGAGTTGCCACCGCGCACTGCCTCGGTGGTGGCCGACAACAAGCCTTTCACCTGGCACGATCAGGACTGGATGGCTCGCCGTCGCGAGTTGCAAGGCGTGGAAGCGCCTATCTCGGTCTACGAATTGCACGCCGGTTCCTGGCGCCGCGAAGGGGGTGACGAGGGGCGCCAGTACAATTGGCGCGAGCTGGCGGAGCGCTTGATTCCCTACGTCCGCGAGATGGGCTTCACCCATATCGAGCTGCTGCCGATCATGGAGCATCCCTTCAGCGGTTCCTGGGGCTACCAGCCGCTGGGCCAGTTCGCGCCCACCTCGCGCTTCGGCACCCCGGCGGATTTCGCTGCCTTCGTCGATGCCTGCCACCAGGCGGACATCGGTGTCATCCTCGACTGGGTCCCGGCGCATTTCCCCACCGACGAACACGGCCTGGCCCGTTTCGACGGTACCGCCCTGTACGAATACGAGCACCCCTTCGAAGGCTTCCACCAGGATTGGAACACCTACATCTACAACCTGGGGCGCCACGAGGTGCATGGCTTCATGCTGGCCTCGGCCATGCATTGGCTCAAGCACTTCCACATCGACGGCCTGCGGGTGGATGCCGTGGCCTCCATGCTCTACCGTGATTATTCGCGCAAGCACGGTGAGTGGATCCCCAACATCCACGGCGGTCGCGAGAACCTGGAAACCATCGCCTTCCTGCGTCACCTCAACGAGGTGGTCCACGAAGAGGCACCAGGTGCCCTGGTGATCGCCGAGGAATCCACCTCCTGGCCGGGCGTCAGCGCACCAGTCAGCGAAGGGGGGTTGGGTTTCGACTTCAAGTGGAACATGGGCTGGATGAACGACACCCTCCACTATGTGGAAGAGGATCCGGTCTATCGCCAGTACCATCACCACCAGATGACCTTTGGCCTGGTGTACGCCTGGTCCGAACGCTTCATGCTGCCCATTTCCCACGATGAGGTGGTGCACGGCAAGGGCTCGATGATCGAGAAGATGCCGGGCGACGTCTGGCAGAAGTTCGCCAACCTGCGTACCTACCTGAGCTTCATGTGGACCCACCCGGGTAAGAAGCTGCTGTTCATGGGCTGCGAATTCGGTCAGTGGCGCGAGTGGAGTCATGACCGCGAGCTGGACTGGTTCCTGCTGGAGCACGGCACCCACCGGGGCGTGCAGCAGCTGCTGGCCGATCTCAACCACCTTTATCGTCATGAGCCGGCCCTGCACGAGCGTGATCATCTGCCTGAGGGCTTCGATTGGGTGGTAGGGGACGACAATGGCAACAGTGTCTTCGCCTGGCTGCGCAAGGACGCCCAGCAGCGACCGCTGCTGGTCATCGCCAACTTCACCCCGGTGCCGCGTCACGACTACCGGGTGGGCGTGCCTGCACTGGGCCATTGGCAGGAGATCTTCAACAGCGATGCCGAGCGCTACGGCGGCTCCAACTTGGGCAATGGCGGCGGCGTGACGGCCGAGAAAATCGGTGCCCACGGCCAGCCGGCCTCGCTCAATCTGCAAGTGCCGCCGCTGGGTCTGCTGGTGTTCAAGCCGCAGGGCTGATCCGGGAGCGCCCCATACGGGGCGCGTTCCGCTGACAGGCATCCCCGTTCTGGGCGATGCTTGTCAGGCATCTGGCCACCGAGAAACCCATGATCGATCTCGCCGAATGGAATCTGACGGTTCCCGTACCCATGCCCGTGGCCCAGGTACAGACCGCCGAACTCAACAGCAGCGCCTTTCGCAGCCCCTACCTCACGCGCGGCGAGGGGGGATCGCTGGTGTTCTGGGTCCCGGTGACCGGCACCCCGCAGCTCTTCAGCAGCTATCCCGCCACCGAGCTACGCGAGACGCGTCCGGACGGCAGTGCCTATGCCTGGAAGTACCGCGAGGCGGATGCCCTGCTGCAGGCCGAGGCGGCGGTGCAGCAGGTGCCGTCACGCCCTGAGGTCATCATCAGCCAGATCGAGGACCAGACCGCGATACCGGCCGCGCCTCAAGCGCTGTTGCAACTGGTCTATCGGGTGGAGAGTCCGGCCACGGGCAATGGGCAGGTCGCCCAGGGTCAACTGATCGCCCGGTTGCGAGAGAGCCCCAGCGACAGCCCCAAGGACGTCATTCTGTTGGAGCACCTGCCGCTCAACAGTCGCTTCAGCTACGACATCAAGCTGGCGCGCAGTGGCGTGCTCACCATACGTGCCCATGGTGCCGGTTCACGAAATGGGGATCTGGGTCTGCAGTTGGACAAGGCCTGGAGCAACCATCACCTGTATTTCAAGGTGGGCGCCCGCTTACGCGACGGGGAAGGGCCCGCCACCGAGGGCGGACGGGTACTGTTCTATCGGCTGATTTCCATGCACCAGCCCAATAATCGGTAGGCCCGTCTCAGGTGGCGTGCTTTTCCTGCTGCTTGCGCTCTTCGCGCCGATCATTGCTCACCTTGAGCTTCTTGGCACGACCTTCCAAGGCGAAATAGAGCACCGCAGCGATCAGCAGCGGGATGATGAAATACAGTGTCCGGTAACCAAGCAGGGCGGCGATGATCTTGCCCTGGCTGAGCCCGTCATTGGCCAGCAGGGCGATGAAGACCGTCTCCAGTACGCCGACACCAGCCGGGATATGCACGATGACCATGGCGATGCTGGAGAGCAGCAGTACGCCGAGCACATGCAGATAGTCCACCTGGCGGCCGAGGAAGAGATAGACGATGGCGGCCATGGCCATCCAATTGATCGAAGACACCAGCAGTTGCAGGCAAGCCATGCGTAGCGAGGGCAGGGCGAGCCGCTGCTTGCGCACCGTCCATTCGCGCTGTTTGGCGAAGGCGCAGACACCCAGGTAAAAGACGATGAAGGCCAGCAAGCCGAAGCCGATCAGCCGCAGCGTGGTGTCGCCGACAAACCAGTTGGGTGGCATGTCCACCACACCGCTGACGAAGATGCCACCAGCGAGCAGCACGTACCCCAGCCAGTTGGTGGCGATGCTCAGAGAGAAGATGCGGGTGATGGTGCCACTGGAAAGACCCAATCGCGAGTAGAGGCGATACCTCATGCCGATGCCGCCGACCCAGGTGCTCAGGGTGAGGGTAAAGGCGTAGCAGATGAAGGACACCAGGAACACCTGGCGCTTGACCAGCTTGTGCCCGCAATAGGCCCGACCGATAAGGTCGTAGCAGCCGTACATGATGTAGGACAGCACCACCAGGCCACCGGCCATGGCCAGCGTCGTCCACTTGTAGCCGGTAAAGACCTTCCAGACCTCGCCCCAGTCGACCTTGCGGGCGTAGATCACCAGCAGCACCACGACCGCGATCAGGAATACCCAGGTCAGGATCTTCTTGGCCAGGACCCAGCGGCCGTTCTGCGGCTTGGCGGCAGTCTGCCCGTCTTCCTGATCGTCGGCGTGATCCAGGGTGTCGCTGTGGCTGCTCATCGTTGGGGATACCTTGAAATCGGGGAATCGACCCGGTCCTGGGTTTCCAGCTCTGGCTGCACCGGTGGACTCACCAGTTCGATCTTGGGGGTATGACCGGGCAGCCAGCCGACCCAGGCGGGGAAGTGGCGCAAAAAGTGGAAGACCAGCATCGTCTTGGCCAGGTGCCAATAGGTGCGCTTGGGCACCTTGCTGCTGTCGACGTGCTCGCAGTGATGCTGGATCAGGGTCTCCAGGCGACCGCGCAATTCACGGTTGAAGGCGTGGTCATGGAAGATCAGGTTGCATTCGAGATTGAGCGAAAGACTCAAGGGGTCCAGGTTGCTCGAACCCACGGTGGACCAGTGCTCGTCCATGGTCGCCACCTTGCCGTGCAAGGGGCGCAGGCAGTATTCGTAGATCTCCACCCCGGCCTTGACCAGGTAGTTGTAGAGCATCTGGGCGCCGACCTTGACGATGGCCATGTCCGGCTCGCCTTGTACGATCAGCACCACCCGGACGCCGCGCTGCGCCGCGTTACGCATCTCCCGCAGCAGACGATAGCCCGGGAAGAAGTAGGCGTTGGCGATCACCACCTCGCGTTTGGCGTTGCGCAGCATTTCCAGGTAGTGCTTTTCGATGTCAGCGCGATGTTCGTCGTTGTCGCGGTACACCAGCAGGGCCTGGGCATTGCCCGGGTTGCGGTTGTTGGCCGGCTTCTGCGAACGCTTGCCCCACCAGCGGTGGGTTTCTTCAGGCGAGTTGATGGCGTCGCGAGCGAAGCGATGGATATCGTCGACGATGGGGCCTTCCACCTCGACGGCGTAGTCCTGCTTGGCTTCCGGCCCGAAGTCACCCAGGTGCTCGGCGGAATAGTTGATGCCACCGATGAAGCCCAGGCGGGCATCCACCACCACGATCTTGCGATGCAGGCGGCGGAAGAGGTTGGTCCTCATGCCCATGACCAGCGGGCGCGGATCGTAGTAGCGGAAGCGCACCCCGGCATGAACCATCTCATCAATGAAATCACGCGGCAGATCGGGCGAGCCATAGGCGTCCACGGTGATGTCCACCTGGACACCACGCTTGGCCGCCGCCACCAGTTCTTGCTGCAGGCCCTGACCCACCTTGTCGTAGAACAGGATGAAGGTCTCGATGATGACCTCGCGCTCCGCCTCGCGGATCGCCTCGAAGACCCGGGGAAAGAAGTCCTCGCCGTTTTCCAGCAAGGCAATGCGGTTTCCGTCCCGCCACTCGAAGTTCATAGGTGAAAGTCCGCAGCCAGGGGTGCGTGGTCGGAGAGGTGCGACCACGGCTGATTGCCCAGCACCTGTGGGCGACCGACGCTGACGTTACGGGTATAGATGCGATCCAGGCAGAGCAGGGGACGCTTCGCCGGGAAAGTCTTGGGCAGCCGCCCTGCGGTCTTCATGAACACCTCTTCGAGTCCCGCGCCCTGGCCAAGGATGTCGTTGGCCTTCTGGCGCCAGTCGTTGAAGTCCCCTGCCACCACGACGGGCGCGTCGCTGGGCAGGGAATTGATGTGTTCGCAGATCAGCTTCATCTGCATCTGGCGATGCTTTTCCCGCAACCCCAGATGGACGCAGATGACATGCAGATCCACCCCTTGATCCGGTACGCGCAGGACGCAATGCAGCATCCCGCGCTTTTCCGGACCGGCGATGGAAATGTCGAAGTTGTCGTAACTGACGATGGGAAACTTCGACAGCACCGCATTACCGTGATGGCCGTCCGGGTAGACCGCATTGCGCCCGTAGGCGAAGTCGGTCCACATCGAATCGGCCAGGAACTCGTACTGCGGCGCCGCCGGCCAGTTCTCGAAGCGCAACGGGTGCTTTTCGTGGGTACCCAACACCTCCTGCAAGAAGACAATGTCCGCTGACACCGTCCGCACCGCCTCGCGCAACTCCGGCAAGATGAACTTGCGGTTGAAGGACGTGAAGCCCTTGTGCGTGTTGATGGTCAGGACCTTGAACGAAAAACCCTGTTGCGCGTTCGTCATGCCTGGCGCTTCCTCCGCTTGGTCTGGGTCAGCTCGAACAGCAATACCGAGCGTCCGGTGACCTGATAGGTGTCTCCGAAATTGAAGACGTCGCCGGCATCCAGGTCAGGCTGATTGGTATCCAGCTGCAGGGACCAATGCTCGCCCATGGGGACTTCCGGCAGGGTGAAATCCACCACGTCATAATGAGCATTGACCAGAATCAGCAGCGAGGTATCCGCGCCCTTGCGACGAATGCCGGTCGGCTGGGCACGGCCATCGAGCAGGATGCCCATGCACTTGTTGCTGCCGTCCTGCCACTGCTCGTCGCCCATCTCGGTGCCGCCGGGCTGCAGCCAGGTGACATCCTTGACGCCCAGTTCCTCGTTGTAGGCACCGGTGAAGAAGCGGCTACGACGCAGCAGCGGATAGCGACGGCGCAGGTCGATCAGGTTGCGCACGTATTCCTGCAGTTCGGCGCTCTTTTCGCTGATCTCCCAGTTGACCCAGCCGATCTCGCTGTCCTGGCAGTAACCGTTGTTGTTGCCGCCTTGGGTACGGGCGAATTCGTCACCGGCCAGTAGCATCGGCGTGCCCTGGGACAGGAAGAGGGTGGCCAGCAGGTTGCGCATCTGGCGATAGCGCAGTTCGATGATTTCCGGATCGTCGGTCTCGCCTTCGACACCACAGTTCCACGACAGATTGTGGGAATGGCCGTCGTTGTTGCCTTCGCCGTTAGCCTCGTTGTGCTTGTCGTTATACGACACGGTGTCGGCCAGGGTGAAGCCGTCATGGGCGGTCACGAAGTTCACCGACGAATAGGGCTTGCGACCGCGACGGTTGAACTTGTCGCCGGAGCCCAGGAAGATCTTCGCGAAATCGCCGATCTTGTCTTCGTCACCCTTCCAGAAGGCCCGCGCGGTATCACGGAAGGTATCGTTCCACTCCATCCAGCCGGGTGGGAAGTTGCCAACCTGGTAGCCGCCGGGACCGCAGTCCCAGGGTTCGGCGATGAGCTTGGTCTCGGCCAGGATCGGATCCTGACGGCAGGCGTGCAGGAAGCCGCCGCCTTCGTCGAAGCCATCCGGCTCGCGGCCCAGGATGGTGGCCAGGTCGAAGCGGAAGCCGTCCACGCCCATCTCGGTGGCCCAGTAGCGCAGCGAGTCGGTCACCATCTGCAGCACGCAGGGATGGCTCATGTTCAGGGTGTTGCCGGTGCCGGTATCGTTGATGTAGTAGCGCGCATCATCGGGCATCAGGCGGTAGTAGTTGGCGTTGTCGATGCCCTTGAGCGAGAGGGTCGGGCCCATCTCGTTGCCTTCCGCGGTGTGGTTGTAGACCACGTCGAGAATGACCTCGAGGCCGGCATTGTGCATGCGCGCGACCATCACCTTGAATTCGCCGATGGACTGGCTGGCCATGTAGCGCGAATGCGGCGCGAAGAAAGCCAGGGTGTTGTAGCCCCAGAAGTTCTTCAGGCCCTTTTCCAGCAGATGGTTGTCGTCCAGAAAGTAGTGGATCGGCATCAGCTCGACGGAGGTTATGCCGAGGGACTTAATGTAGTCGATGACCTCGCTTTCCTGCAGGCCGGAGAAGGTACCGCGGGCACTTTCTGGGACGGCCGGGTGCTGCATCGTGTAACCCCGGACGTGGGTCTCGTAGAACACGGTGCGATCACGCGGGACCCGCGGGTGGGTGGTGTTGCCCCAGGTGAAGGCGGGATCGATGACCCGGCAGCGCGGCATGAAGGGCGCGCTGTCACGCTCGTCAAAGGACAGGTCGCCATCGGCGTGGCCGATGGTGTAGCCGAACAGGGCGTCGTTCCACTCCAGCTCGCCGACGATCTGCTTGGCATAGGGGTCGATCAGCAGCTTGTTGTGATTGAAACGGTGGCCGTTCTGCGGCTCGTACGGGCCGTGTACCCGGTAGCCGTAGAGGGTGCCGGGACGGGCATCGGGCAGGTAGCCGTGCCAGATCTCGTTGGTGAATTCCGGCAGTTCGATACGCTCGATTTCTTCCTTGCCTTCATCGTCGAAAAGGCAGAGTTCGACCTTGGTGGCGTTGGCGGAAAAGATGGCGAAGTTCACGCCGGAGCCGTCCCAGGTAGCGCCCAGGGGATAGGGCAGGCCTTCACGAACACGAGACTTGGACTTACTGATGAAAGTTGTTGCTTCGGTTAACGGCTTGTTGGACTCAGTTGAAGTCATTTCGACGCTCTCGGGATAGCTAGGAAGGAAGTAGCTCTGACTCGGCTCTCAATACCTGCCGGTGGCTGAATCGATACAGATCCGGCTACCTGCATATGAAAGGCCCGGCGCAGCGCAGTTCCGAGCTCTCATGGCGAGCCGACAAAGCGTTGTTTTTGCAGGAAAAATCAGAAAACCAGGGATAACGCAGACGCCGCAGCGAGGCGGCAGAGAGAAGGCCTGGCCGAGTGGCCAGGCCGGAACATCACATCACTCGCTGGCGGCGGGCTTGGCCGTCGTCGCCTTGGCCCGGGAAGCACGCGGCTTCTTCGGCGTAGCCGGTGCCACACCTACGCCGGTAGCCTCGACGTTGGCATCGGCATTGGCCTTGCTGGCCGTGGTCTTGCTCGCGGTGGTCTTGCTGGCACTGGGCTTGACCGCCTGCTTGACTTTGGAGGCGACCTTCTTGGCAGCCGACTCGACCTTCTCGGTCACGGACTCACCGGTAGCTTCCGCCTCGGTGGCCGCCTTTTCGCTGCCACTCTTGGTCTTGCCAGCGGTGCGGGCCTTGCTCGCCACGGGCGTGTCCGCGCCCGTAGTGGTCTTGGTTGCACGAGGCTTCTTGGTCGCGGTCTTCTTGGCCACGCCTTCCTGTTCGGCTTCGTACAGGCGGGTCGCCATTTCCCAATGGCGATCGTGTTCGTGGGCCGGCCGTCCTTCGGACTCCCAGATCTGATAGGCGAGCTGCTGGATGCGTTCGTCTTTTTGGGTCATTGCGGTGCGGCTCCTTGAGTGATGTCTTGTGTGCTGAGCAATCCAAGCGGAAAACGTGCCAGAACCTCGCCGACAGAAAGCTCTTTCTTCTGGTCATGGACAGACGAAGGGGCGAAAGTTTCCCCAAAACGGTACATGGACAAGGTTTCCGGGAGTTTTATCCGGGTATCACCCCAGGCCGCTGCAGAAAAGCGCAACGTTTCGCTGTTCTCCAGCAGGTCGGAGGCATGCACCGGCACGATGACGATCACCGCCTGCTGCTCCCAGGTACGGGCGAAGGCCAGTACCTGATCGGCATGGGCGCCCGCAACGGACAGCGGGAGGTAGCTACCTTCAGTGAACAGCTGTGGCTGCAGCTTGCGCAGTTGCAGCACGCTGGCCAGCACCTGTTGTTTGATCTCGCCGTTCTGCCAGGTATCCAGAGCCGCGTCGGCAGTAGTGTGCTTGGCCAGGGCCTGCTGCCGCGGGGCGTAATCCACGGCGCGGCGATTGTCGGGCTCCACCAGGCTGAAATCCCAGAATTCACCACCCTGGTAGAGGTCGGGCACGCCGGACGCGGTATTGCGCAGCAACATCTGCACCAGGCCATTCAGGGCGCCGGCCGGGGCCAGTTCACGGACGGCGGCAACGATCTCGCGGCGCAGGGCAAGATACTTGTCGTCGGTGAGGAGGCCTTCCAGGAAGGCCTTGCAGGCCGCTTCGTAGTCGCCATTCGGCGCCCACCAGTCGGACTCCAGCTTCTCTTCGCGCAGGGCCTTTTCCTGCCACTGCAGCAGGCGCTCCAGATAGGCCTGCAGGCCTTGCTGGTCATCGGCCTGCAGCTCTAGCGGCCAGCTGGCGAGCAGGGTCTGGTAGAGCATCAGCTCATCACCTGGGGTCGGTGCGGGTGCATCGTTCCACTGGCCGCGCAGAGGAGCAGCCTGATCCATCCAGCCACTGACCTGGGCGATATAGGCTTCCGGACGTTCCGAGACCACCGCCAGGCGGGCACGGGTGTCTTCGCCACGCTTGTGGTCGTGGGTCGCGGTGGTCAGCATGTTGCGCGGGAAGTGCTCGGCACGCCAGCCGCTGGCCTGGTGGAAGGCGCTGACCGGCTGGGCAAAATGCTGCGGATCGAAGCCCACGTCGTTACGCGACAGCAGCGGTGCGGAGCGATAGCAGGCGGTGTCTTCCACGGCCTTGGCGGCGATGGGCGAGGTGAGTTGCTGGAATTTGGTGATGGCGCGGCGCTGTTCGCGTCGGGCCACGCTGCCCACCGGCTTGTGGCGCGGCGCATCGCCACCCAGCCAGGCGCGTAGTTGCTCCAGCAGCGGCTGCTCCGCTTCGCTGACATGGGGGCGGGCGGCCTCCAGCGCGGTATCGAACCACTGGGCATCGGCGCCGACGAAACCGGCCGCGCCGGCATAGGTGCGATAGACCTTGAATTGCACGATCAGCTCCAGCAACACCCGGCGGATGGCGCCCTGGCTGGTGTCGCGGGTACGCCAGTCCTGTTGGGCCAGCAGGTGCAGGGTGTGCACGGCCGATTCGAACTCGCTGGACAGTGCGCCGGTGAGCACCAGGCGCCGTGCTTCCCGTACCTCTTCGAGGAAGTCCTCGGTACGACCGGTCTGCTCGGCCCAGAACCGGCGCAGCGGCGCTTCACCGCTGGCCGCATGCTGCACCGCCGAGACCTCGTTCATGAACTCGTAGCCGGTGGTGCCATCGATGCCCCAGCCTTCGCGCAGTTGCTCGCCTTCGGCCAGGATCTTCTCGATGTAGATGGGGAAGCCATCTTCCGGCGCACCGCCGGTACGACTGGCACAGAGATCGTCCACCCGGCGGCGCAACTTGCGGCAATAGGCACGGGGATTGGCCAGGCCGTCGATGTGATCCAGGCGCAGGCCGTCGAGCAGGCCTTCGCTGATGAGGCGGAAGATCAGCGAATGGGTTTCCTCGAACACCTCGTGGCGCTCCATGCGCAGGCCGCCCAGTTCGGTGATGTCGAAGAAGCGTCGCCAGTTGATGTCGTCCGAGGCGGTACGCCAGCTGGCCAGGCGGTAGTGCTGGCTTTCCAGCAAGGCGTGCAGGCGTTCCTGGTTGGCGGGCTGGCTACCGTCGAAGGCGGCGACCGCCTTGTCGATGGCGGCTGCCACGGCCGGGTCCTTGGCGGCGTCCGCCAGCTGGCGCTGGGCGCCGCGGGCTTCTTCCAGGTCCTTGGCACGCGCCGAGAAGGCGTCGGCGAACAGGCTCAGCTGGGGCAGGTCGCTCTCGCGCAGGATCTGGCCATAGGTGCCCGGGTTGATGGGGAAGTGGTGGGCGTAGTACTCCACGCGGAAGGCGCCTTGCTCGGCGTCGAACACCAGCTTGAGGTCGCCGGCCTGCAGCACGTTGCCATAGGCATCTCCCAGGAAGGGCAGCAGCACCTGGCCCTGCAGATCCGGGTCCGGTCCGTACCAGTTGATGTCGTAGAAGCTGGCATAGCGGCTCTGGCGTCCCCATTCGAGGATGTCCAGCCACCAGGCGTTTTCCGAGCCACCCACATTGGTGTGGTTGGGCACGAAGTCGGCGATCAGGCCCATGCCATGCTCGCGCAGGCGGGCCACTAGGCGACGCAACGCCTCTTCACCGCCCAGCTCCGGGTTGACCCGGGTGGGGTCGACCACGTCGTAGCCGTGCACGGATCCGGCGCGGGCCGTGGTGATGGGGGATGCATAGACATGGCTGATGCCCAGCTTGGCGTAATAATCGACCAGGGGCAGGGCATCGTCGAAGGTGAAATCCTTGTGGAACTGCAGGCGTACGGTAGCGCGCAAGCGACTCATCGAGTGTTCTCCGGATTGTTACGGGCAGTGCTCAGCACGCTTAGGCGTCGTTCAGGGGTGGTTGCGTCCAGCAGGCGCTCCGCAGGAGCGTCCCAGCGGCGCAGCCAGTTGGGATGTTCGTTGGTGGTGCCAGGCAGGTTGGCCTGTTCCAGCTGACCCAGGGCGTCTTCAACCGGCAGGATGATCAGTGGCGCAGGGGTGCGGCCGATGAACTCGATGGCGGCGTCGACGGCCTGTTCGACATTACTTTCGCGGGTGTCGTCCAGCTTCAGCACCTTGGCCAGGTATTGGCGATCCTCGGCGCGCTCGTCGAGCCGGTCCTGGCGCGTGGTGCCGTCGGGCAGCAGGCCGAGCTTTTCCTGCCAGTCGGCATCACGCCCCTGCCACCAGCCGGTAAGGGTTGGCAGATCGTGGGTGGTGGGCATCCCCATGGCGGTGTCCGACCAGGCCGACGCGGGCTTGAAGGCCTTGTCGTCGCGTTCGAACAGCAGTATCTGCATACCCATGACGGCGCGCTCGGCCAGGCGTTCGCGGAACCCCTCGGGCACCGTGCCCAGGTCCTCGCCCATGACCACGCACCGATGGCGCCAGGACTCCAGGGCGACCAGCCGCAGCAGGTCGTCGATGGGGTAGGAGAGATAGGCACCGTCGGCCGGGGAAGCGCCCTCGGGTACCAGCCAGAGGCGTTGCAGGCCCATTACGTGATCGATGCGCACACCGCCGGCGTGCGCGAAGTTGGCCCTGAGCATCTCGATGAAGGCGCGGAAGCCGTGCTTGACCATCCCGGTGGGCGAGAAGGCGGAAATGCCCCAGCCCTGGCCCTTCTGGTTGAGCAGGTCCGGCGGACAACCCACGGTGACCGAAGCCAGCAGCTCTTCCTGACGACTCCAGGCCTGGCTGCCACCCCCATCCGCGCCCACGGCGATGTCGGCGATCAGACCGATCTTCATGCCGGCTTCGCGGCACTGCTTCTGGGCGGCGGACAGCCCTTCGCTGGCCAGCCACTGGGTGAAGGCATAGAACTCCACGTCCTGGGCGTGGCGTTCGGCGAACTCAGCCACGGCAGGATTCTTGGGGTCGCGATACTGCTGCGGCCAATGCTGCCAGCTCGGCGAGGCATTACCCTGGGTGAAGGAGGCATGCAGGGCTTCGAAGCGGCAGTGATTCTCCAGGGCTTCGCCACCGTCGCGGCGGAAGGCCTCGAAGCGCTCGCGCAGTGTGCCGGCGGCGGTGCGAAACTCCAGATGCAGGGTGCGCAGCAGGCGCAGCCGCAGCTTGGCCAGCGCCGGCCAGTCGATCAGCTCAAGCTGTTCGAGGCGCTCGGCTTCCGCCTGCAGGCCGGCACGCTGCATGGCCTGACGCACGGGCTCGGCGCCCAGCACCAGCTCTGGCGCGGCATAGAGCACATTGAAGAACACCCGACTCGACGGCGAATAGGGGCTGTAGCGACTGCCATCGGCGCTGAACATGGCGTGCAGCGGGCTGATGGCCAGGGCATCGGCGCCCTTGCCGGCAGCTGCCTTGGCGAGCTGCACCAGACCCTGCAAATCGCCCGCACCGCTGCCACCGTCGCGTCTGAGGCTATAGAGCTGCACGGCCAGGCCCCAGAGCCGGGCCTGTTCGTCGCCTGTGGCGTCGGCGATGGTAAAGCAGCGCTCCGGCGCAACGGCCAGGGTCAGGGCTTCACCACCTATTTCCGCCTGGTGATAACCGACGGCACTGATGGGCGCGAGCTGGCCCTGGTCATCTACCTGACCTTCCAGGCGCTCGCCGTCTTCCAACTGCACCTCATAGCGGACGCCACGCTTGAACTGGTCAGGTGTCCCGACGGGTTTACCGACCACGGCCGTGAGGAGGGGTGGCAGGTGATCCTTGTCGCCGACCTCGGCCAGCTTGCGCAGGCTGGCGTCGATGTCAGCATCACTGTCCGCGGGCAGCTCGATGGCCTTGAGCAGATTGCGCAGCGCCTCGGGACTCACCCGTTGGCGCTTACCGTCGTAGGCAGTCCATTCGATGGCGATACCGGCGGCCTTGGCCAATTGTTCCAGACGATCACCACTCATGCCTGTTTCTCCAGCCAGACCAGTGCGCAGTGGGCAGCCAGCTGACCGTCCTGCCGGGCTGGCGTTGCTGCAGCGTCGCTGCTGTGCAGCAATTCACCCTGGGGCGCCTCGTCCACCTGCACGGCGTTCTCGCTCAGGTTGAGTTCGATGGTCAGGCGGCTGCCATCGGCCAGGCTCCAGCGTGCCCGCACGGCGCGGTCGGCCAGGGCTTCGGCGCCTACGGCACGAGCGCCTTCCAGGCGCGGGAAGAGTTCCCGGCGACGGATCTCCAGCAGCTCGCGATACAGGCCCAGCCAGGCGCCATGGTCGGGCTGATCGGCCTCGCCGAAATTGGGCTTGGAATCTTCGAAGGTCTTGGGCGCGTTCGGATCGGGGATCTGCTGGCGATGCTCTTCGCTGGTGAAGAAATCGAAGTCCTTGAATTCGTTGCGGCGACCGTCGCGGACCAGTTCGGCCAGCTCGTCGTTGTGGCTGGTGAAGAACAGGAAGGGTTGGCGGCTGCCCCATTCCTCGCCGATGAACAGCAGCGGAATCATCGGGCTGAGCAGCAGCAGGGCGGTAGCGGCCTTCAGCGCGGGCTCCGGCGCCAATCGGGTCAGGCGTTCACCGAAGGCACGGTTGCCGACCTGGTCATGGTTCTGCAGGAAGATGACGAAGGCCGAAGCCGGCAGGTCCTTGCTGGGTTCACCGCGGGCCTTGCCATGGCGGGTCTGCTCGCCCTGGTAGATGAAACCCTCGCCCAGGCAGCGCACCAGCTTGGCCGTGGCGTCTTCGGTGAAGTCCTGGTAGTAGCCTTCGTTCTCGTCGGTGAGCATGGGGTGGATGACGTTGTGCCAGTCGTCCGCCCACTGCGCGTTGTAGTGCTTGCCGCCGAGCAGGGTCGCGGTGTTGTCTTCGTTTTCCAGCATCAGGTGGATGTGGCGACCCGGTTCGACGGTGCTGCGGATCTCCTCGGCCATCTCTTCGAGGAAACCCTTGTCGTTGATGGCATGGACCGCGTCGAAGCGCAGGCCGTCGAAGCGATACTCCATCAGCCACAGCAGGGCGTTGTCGATGAAGTAGCGGCGCACGGCGTCCTGGCGGAAATCGATGGCGGCGCCCCAGGGGGTATGGATGTCTTCGCGGAAGAAGCGCTCGGCGTAGGCGTGCAGGTAATTGCCGTCAGGGCCGAAGTGGTTGTAGACCACGTCCAGGTAGACCATGACGCCATGGGTGTGGGCGGTATCGATCAGCGACTTGAGATCGTCCGGGGTGCCGTAGGAGGCCTCCACCGCATAGGGCAGCACGCCGTCATAGCCCCAGTTGCGGCCACCGGGGAATTCCGACAGCGGCATCAGCTCGATGGCGGTGACGCCCAGCGCGGCCAGACGTGGCACCAGCTTCTCGACGCCGGAGAACCCACCCAGGGTGCCGACGTGCAATTCATAGATGACGCTTTCGTGCCAAGGACGGCCTTGCCACTCGACGCTGCGCCAGTGGTAGGTGGTCGGGTCGATGACGATGCTCGGCTCGTGCACGTCGCCAGCCTGGGCCCGGGAGGCCGGATCCGGGACCAGCAGGTCCTCGATCTGGTAGCGATAGCGGGTACCGGCGCCGCATTGGGCTTCTACCGCGAACCAGCCGTCTTGCTCGGCTTCCATGGGAAGGGTCATGCCACCTTCCAGGACCACCGACACGGCGTCGGCGCTGGGCGCCCAGAAGTGAAAGAGGGTGCGGTCCTTGCTCACCAGGGTGGCACCGGCACGGGTCTGCCAGGCATAGCCCCCGGTCACCGCGGCTGCATCGCGCGAAATATCAGTCATGGATAGAGAACTCCCGAAACCGGACGGCAGAAAAGACACTGCGGCCCAGTTGGCCGCAGTTGCTGTTATGACCGGTGAGAGCTGCTCAAAGTTGGGCGGGGGAAGCGCTTTTCGTCGGCCTTTTGCCGAAGGAAAAGCGCTTGGTAGCCACATCGAGCCTCAGGCGCCGACGTGACGCTCCTGGTGAGCGGTGGTCTGGAGCAGATCGAGGTACAGCGAGGCATAGGGCTTGGCGCATTCGGACCAGAAAAATGGTCCCTGCATCGCCCGGTGACGCATGGCCAGCAGTAGGCCCTGACGTTCGAACACACCCAGGGCGCGGTCGATGGCGCCAAGGTAGTTTTCCAGCGACAGCGGGGCGAACAGGAAGCCGGTGGTACCGTCCTCGATGCTGTCGGCCAGGCCGCCAGTGCGGGTGGCGATCGGTAGGGAAGCGAAGCGCTGGGCGTACATCTGGCTCAGGCCGCAAGGCTCGAAACGCGAAGGCATCAACAGGAAGTCGCTGCCGGCGTACATCCGCCGGGCTTCGGTTTCGCAGAAGCCGATGTGGGCACTGACGCGACCCGGATAGCGCAGGGCCAGGGCACGCACCTGGCGCTCGATATGGGGCTCGCCGCAACCGATGATCATCAACTGGCCACCGCGGGCGACGATGTGATCGGCGGCCTGGATGGTCAGATCGATGCCTTTCTGCTGGACCAGCCGCGAGACCACGGCGAACAGTGGGCCATTGGACGGCTCGAGGCCGAATTCCTCGCGGATGCGGGCGGCGTTGACCGCCTTGCCGTCCCAGTCGGATTCGTGGAACTGCTGGCAAAGGTGCGGATCGCTGCAAGCGCTCCAGCCATCGTCGATGCCGTTGAGCAGGCCGGTCAGCTTGCCGTCCCGCGCCTTGACCTGCAGCAGGCCTTCCAGGCCACAGCCGAATTCCGGCGTGGTGATTTCCTGGGCGTAGGTGTGGCTGACCGTGGCGATATGGTCGGCATAGACCAGACCGGCCTTGAGAAAGGAGACCTTGCCCCAGAACTCCAGACCTTCCATCTGGAAGGCGTGGGCCGGAATGTCCAGGTCGGCCATGACCGAGGCCGGGAACAGGCCCTGATAGGCCAGGTTATGGATGGTGGTCAGACAGGGAGTGGTGGCACCCTTCCAGCGCAGGTAGCCGGCGGCGAGGCCAGTCTGCCAGTCGTTGAGGTGCAGCAGATCCGGTACCCAGCGAATCGAGGCATCGCCTAGAGCGAAGTCAGCGGCAGCGCTGGCCAGACGACCGAAGCGGATGTGGTTGTCAGCCCAGTCGGCGCCGTTCAGGTCGCCGTAGGGGTTGCCCGAGCGCTCGTACAGCTCGGGACAGATCAATACATAGACGACCAGCCCGTCGTCCAGATTGACGCGACCAATGTCACAGGCGGGCATGGCGGCACGGGCAGCGATGCGGCCGACCATCTGCACACGGTCCTTGATCGCAGCCATCACCTGACGGTAACCGGGGATCAACACCCGGACGTCATGGGAGGCCGCGAGGGCGCGCGGCAGGGCGCCCGAAACCTCGCCCAGGCCACCAGCCTTGACGAAGTCGGAAATCTCCGGGGTCACGAAAAGAATGCGCTTGCGGCTTTCGACAACGGAGCTCAGCGTCAGCTGAGGCTCTTCGACACGCTTGCGAGGAGAGCTGGATGTGGTGGTGCGAGTGGCAGTTTCTACGGGCTCCAGAGCCCCAAATTTCCCCACGACGGCATTTGCCATGGTGCGCTCCCAATGCAGCAAGTTCGAGACTGAGGTTTACCTGATTGCTTCTTCCTGAAGCTCGATGCTCCTGGTTCAAAAACGCCTACAGCCGAGCTGCTACAGCCTTTTTGCCGGTCACCTCTTCTGAGATGTCTGGATTTGGGCGAGAACTGCTTCGCGGATTTCCAGATTGCTCTCGCACTGACTCACGGACGACGTCACAAGTTTCCCGCGCGAATGTTGCGGTCTTGCTTCGCGTTGCCAAATACATGCCCAAAAGGTGACGCTCATTCTTGGTGCGCTAAGAAATAAGGGCCAGGTGAACCGCTTTATGGGCGCCTGATCGCTGCAATTGGCCGAAAAATCAGACTTCTGGCTGGCGTACGACTGGCTCCTGCCTTTCGTCGGATCGCGGCGTGGGAAGGGCATCGCGGCGCCCCAGTTCAGTCCGTAGCTTGGGCAGACAGAGGGGGAATTCGCGATTGATGTAGGTGATCAGCCGTTCCCGCACAAAGCAGCGCAGGTCCCAGTTCTTCGAGGAATCACCCGAGCTCACCAGCACCCGGATCTGGATGGAATCATGGGACGCATCGGTCACCTGCAGCACGCAGACACGCTCGTCCCATAAATGGGGCACTTCGGCACAGGCGCGTTCCAATTCGGTGCGGATCGGCGCCAACGGCAGGGAATAGTCAACCCATATGAAGACCGAGCCAATGAGACTGGACGACGAGCGTGTCCAGTTCTGGAAGGGGGTTTCGATGAAATATTGCAGGGGTACCACCAGGCGGCGGTCGTCCCAGATGCGTACCACCACATAGGTACCGGTGATCTCTTCCACGCGCCCCCATTCACCCTCGACGATGACCACGTCATCCAGCCGGATCGGTTGGGTCACGGCGATCTGCAGGCCGGCGATGAGATTGCCCAGGACCGGGCGCGCGGCGATGCCCGCCACCAGGCCGGCGACACCGGCGGAGGCGAGCAGGCTCGCACCTACTTGGCGCACCGCCGGAAAGGTCATCAGCATCAAGGCGATACCCACCAGCAGCACGATAAAACTGAGGCTGCGTACCAGCACCCGGTTCTGCGTCTGAATCCGGCGGGCCCGCAGGTTGTCCACCACATCCACCGGATTGCGCAGGGCGATTGTGGCCCCGACGGCCTTGACCGCCCGGAGACCCAGCCAGGTAAAGGCAGCGATGCTCAGTAGACCGGTGACGTGCTGTACGGCGCGCAACAGTGGCAGGGCATCGGGTGCGGAATTCCAGACACCTTGGAGCACAACCAAGGGTACGGCGAGGCGTGCGGGTTTTTCTGCGTACTTGACCAGGTTGCGAGCGAGCAGGAAGGGACTGGCCAGGCGGCGGATGGCGGCGAATGCCAGCGTCAGGGCGATGATACTGATCAACAGGGCGACCGCCGCCGCAATCAGCGTGGTGACCCAGGGGGCATTGAGCCAACCCGTCCAATCGATGGCCGTCATGCGCATTTTCCTCCGGCAGACGGCTCCCCGTGATCCTGAAAAGCTGACACGCCGGAATCGCGAGGGAGCCTTTCGAGATACCTGTTTTCCGACTGAGGGGCTCCGGTACGGTTCCCTGGAGGAACCAAGCTTTATAATAATACCACCCCTTAAATAGAAGGCTTTGGTTACCGGACAATTTTTTTGTAATCAGTGAGGCAGGATGTCGCACCACACGACTAAGCTCAGGGGAGACTGCGCAGCTGACGCCAGATAGGAGTAGAATTCGCGCCCCAACGAGATACGTCCAGTCAGATGGCGGACCTGCGGAGATCGAGCGGATTTATGAAACCAGTGGTAGTGGTCGTCGAAGACGAGAACATGTTGCTCGGGCTGATGGAAGAGGTGCTCGAAGGAGAAGGCTTTCAGGTGCGCACCTTCGGTACCGCGGATCAAGCCTGGGAGTACCTGTCGAGTGCGCGTCCGACGCCGGATCTGCTGATCACCGATGTCCGCATGCCAGGTGCCATCGATGGTCTGGAGCTGGCGCGCCGCGTCAAGCAGCAGCTGCCGGGTCTACCCATCATCGTCTCTTCGGGTTATTTCGAAGAACTCCAGCCCGAACGCGCCCCCGATATCTACTATCTGCCCAAGCCCTGGCGCTTCGACGATCTGCTGGCTGGCTGCTTCCGCTTCCTCAATCAGCGCAAAGGCTGATCCCTGTCTCTTGCGGCCTGGTTCCAGGCCGCGGCTCGCTGTTCGGGACGGTTACCTTGCCAGCCGGTAGATGACCTTCCGGCTCTCTGCCTAAGCTGATTCCATATAGTTATTTATCAAGCGATCTTTAGATCGTTTAGCTTGGCCTCCAACAGGCATCGCGTTGATGCCGAGGACGCGCTTTGGCGCGTCTGCCGACAAGGAGGCCTTTGTGAATTCGCTGATCAAATCCCTGGTTCTGGCTGTAGGCATGGCAGCACTCGCGGGGCAGGCGTCCGCGGTCGATCTGGTGGTGGGCTATCAGACCGGTGTCGATCCATCCAAGGTCGCCCAGGCCGATGGCCTCTACGACAAGGCGGTCGGTCACAAGATCGACTGGCGCCGTTTCAACAGTGGTCCCGAGGTCGTCGCCGCGCTGGCTTCGGGGGATGTGCAGATCGGCAATCTAGGTTCCAGCCCCCTGGCAGCGGCCACCTCGCGCAAGCTGCCGCTGGTGACCTTCCTCGTGGCCGCACAGATCGATTCCGCCGAAGCCCTGGTGGTGCGCAATGGCAGCGGTATCGACCAACCCGAGCAACTGGTTGGCAAGACCATCGCCACCCCCTTCGTCTCCACCTCGCACTACAGCCTGCTCGGCGCGCTCAAGCACTGGGGCGTGGACCCGACCAAGGTCAAGATCGTCAATCTCAATCCCACCGAGATCGCCGCGGCCTGGCGCCGGGGCGACATCGATGGCGCCTTTGTCTGGTCACCGGCGTTGGGCGAGATCAAGAAGAACGGCAAGGTCCTCGCCGATGCGGCCCAGGTAGGCAGCTGGGGGGCACCGACCTTCGAGGTCTGGGTGGCGCGCAAGGACTTCGCTGAAAAGCATCCCGAGATCCTCGCCCAGTACGCCAAGGTCACCTTGCAGGCCTTCGCCGACTATCAGGCCCACGGCAAGGACTGGAACGCCGGGTCCGAGCAGGCCAAGAAGATCGCTCGCCTGACCGGCGCGGACGCCGCTGATGTGCCTGAGCTCCTCGCCGGGTCCCGTTATCCGGATGCCGAGGCCCAGCTGGGCCCTGAGCTGCTCGGTGGTGGCACGGCCAAGGCCATCGCTCGTACCGCCGAATTCCTCAAGGAACAGAAGCGCATTCCCACGGTGCTCGACGACTACTCGCCCTATGTCAGCGCCGAATACGTCCGCGCGGCCCAGTAACGACCCTTCTTCACGCCACGACTCGCCCCTCTTTGGAGGGGCTTTTTTTCCCTGCCGACAGGAGCCGGTCATGAGTCGACTCACCCTGGAACAGGCCAGTCTCGGATTCGTCCGCGGTGGTCGCCGTCAACCGATCTTGCAGCAGCTCGACCTCGCGGTGGAGAAGGGCGCTTCCCTGGTGGTACTGGGGCCGTCCGGCTGCGGTAAATCCAGCCTGCTCAACGTCCTCGCCGGGTTCCAATCGCTGGACGCGGGGCGTGTGCAGCTCGATGGTCGTACCTTGGCGGGACCGGGCGGCGAGCGCGGCGTGGTGTTCCAGGACGATGCCCTGATGCCTTGGCTCAATGCCCTCGACAATGTCGCGCTCGGCTTGCGCCTGCGGGGGCTGAGCCGGCGTGAACGAGAGGACAAGGCCCGCGAGATGCTCGACCTGGTCGGGCTGGCGCACCATGCCGGCCATGGCATCGGCGAATTGTCCGGGGGCCAGCGCCAGCGCCTGGGGCTCGCCCGCGCCCTGGCGGTGGATCCGGATTTCCTGCTGCTGGACGAACCCTTCGGCGCCCTTGACGCCCTGACCCGGGAACGGATGCAGGTGCTGCTGCTGGAGGTATGGAAGCGCACCGGCAAGGGCCTGTTCCTCATCACCCACAGCGTCGATGAGGCGCTGTTTCTGGCCACCGAACTGCTGGTGCTGGACGGGCCGCCAGCGCGCATCTTGCGGCGCCTGGACGTGCCTTTCGCCCGCCGTTATCTGGCAGGGGAGCCCGTTCGCCAGATCAAGGCCGATCCCCGTTTCGCCGAGCTGCGCCAGGAGTTGCTCGACCTCTTTCTGCAGGAGTCGCCCGATCATGTCCTCTGACACCCTCGTTTCCACTCTGCAAGACTCCCGAGAGCGCCGTCGATTGCGCCTGGATCGCCGTCGCGTGGCGGCGCTGGGCACCTTGGCCGGCGTGGCGACGCTCTGGTGGAGCGCGACCCATCTGGGCTGGGTGGACACCCTGTTCCTGCCGTCGCCCGAGCAACTGCTGGTCGCCCTGCAGGGGCTGCTCGCCGAGGGCTACCTGGATGCCAGCCTTTGGCAACACCTGGGCACCAGCCTCCTGCGAGTCCTGGCTGCGCTACTGGCAGCCGTGTTGACCGCGGTGCCCCTGGGTATCGCCATGGGCCTCAATCCCACGCTGAATGCCGCACTGGATCCGCTGGTGGAGTTCTATCGACCGATCCCGCCGCTGGCCTATCTGCCGCTGATGGTGATCTGGTTCGGTATCGGCGAGTTGTCCAAGGTGCTGCTGATCTATCTGGCGCTGTTCGCACCGTTGCTGATCGCCACCGTGGGCGGGGTGCGGCGGGTCGATCGAGCGCGTCTCCAGGCAGTGCGCTGCCTGGGCGCGTCGCGAGGGCAGGTGGTGCGTCACGTAATCCTTCCCAGCGCCTTGCCGGACATTCTCACCGGTCTGCGTATCGCCCTGGGTGTGGGCTGGTCGACCCTGGTGGCGGCCGAGCTGATCGCCGCCAATCGCGGCCTGGGCTTCATGGTGCAATCGGCGGCGCAATTCATGGCCACCGATGTGGTGGTGGTGGGCATCCTGCTGATCGCCAGCATCGCGCTGTCCATCGAGCTCGGCTTACGCGCCCTGCAGCGACGCTATGCCGGTTGGCGCTGAGGAGCTCGTGATGGCCATCACCTTCGAACGTCTCGGCTCTGCCTTGGGTGCGCGCGTCCATGGCCTGGATTTGCGCGAGGCCCTGGATCCCGCCAGCCATGTCGCACTGCATCGGGGATTGCTGGAGCACCAGGTGCTGTTCCTCCGTGACCAGTTGCTCACGCCTCGCCAGCAACGGGACGTAGCCGCCCATTTCGGTGATCTGCACATCCATCCGATCTATCCCAAGCATCCCGAGCAGCAGGAAATCCTGGTGCTGGATACCGAGTTGAACGATCTGCGGGACAATGCGCTCTGGCATACCGACGTCACCTTCATCCAGACGCCACCCCTGGGATCGCTGCTGAGCGCACGCCAGGTGCCGGCGTACGGCGGCGACACCCTCTGGGCGAGCAATTCGGCGGCCTATGCGGCCTTGTCCGCGCCGCTGCGCGAATTGCTCGACGGCCTGAGCGCCTGGCACGACCTGAGCAAGTCCTTTCCACTGGAACGCTTCGGCCATACCGCGGAAGGCCTGCAGAGCTTCAACGCGGCACGCGCCGCCAATCCGCCGGTACGCCATCCGGTGGTACGGGTACATCCGGAAAGCGGGGTCAAGGGATTGTTCGTCAGCGCCGGCTTCACCACCCGGATCCACGAGCTGGAAGAGGCCGAAAGCGATGCGCTGCTGCAGCTGCTGTTCGCCCACGCCGCCCGACCGGAGTTCCAGGTGCGCTGGCAATGGCGGGTGGGCGACCTGGCCTTCTGGGACAATCGCATCACCCAGCACTATGCCTGTGACGACTATCGTCCCCAGCGTCGCGTGATGCACCGGGCGACCATTCTGGGTGACCGTCCGCGTGGCCCCGGCGAGGCGCGGTGATGGCGCGTGCCGCGACCGGGAGCGGCGGGATCAGTTGCCCAGGACGTCGACCAGCCCCAGGACGAAGAACAGCACGATGCACACCGCCGCCACGACGACAGGGATGAAGCGCGGATCCTTGATAGCCTTCCACATGGCCTGACGATTGCTGCGCGACCTTTCCATGACACCGCTCCTGGGAGAAAGCCGGCGAGCTTAAAGCATCGCCGGGGGCGGCGAACAGCGGGGCAGGGCCGCTCTCGTCGGCGTTTCCGGCTGCTTCGGCAGCCTAGGCGACGCCGATCTTCCATTGCGGCGGTGGCGGAGTGCCGTTGACCGCGAAGTCACCGACGATACGATCCTTGTAGATGCGCGGATTGTGGGAGGCGAGGGTGCGGGCATTGCGCCAGAAGCGATCCAGTCCCAAGGGTCGCAGCGTGGCCGAGGCGCCCAAGGCATCGAACAGGCGGCCGGAGGCGTCGATGATCAGATCCGTGACCACATTGAGCGATTGGCAGACCTCCAGTTCGGCCAGTGCCACGGCGCTGTCTTCAGCAGCCTGGTCGTCCGCCTGCCAGAGGTCATGCACGCGCTGCAATGCCTCGGCATTCTTCAGCGCGATCACCCCGGCGCAATAGGCGGCGCTGCGTACCTGGCCTACCACGGCCAGCACCTGCGGATCCTGGCTGACACGGTCGGCGTTGCCGATGGTGAAGGTGCGGGTACGGGCCGCGACCGCGGCGGCCACCTCGCTGCTCATGGCCCGGCCCAGGCCCGCCAGATTGGCGAGATGAAAGACCTGGAAGAAGCCGGGCGAATAGCGGAAGCGCTCGCCCACGGTGACCACATCGGTGGGTTCCACCCGCACATTGGTGAAGGTCGCCGTGCCACTGGCGGTCAGGGTCTGGCCGAAACCGTTCCAGTCGTCCACCACCTCGACGCCGGGCGTCTCGCGGCGGACAGTGGCCATTACGCGGTCGCCAGCGTCGTCGGTGGCACCCACGTCGATCCAGTCGGCATAGAGCGAACCGGTGGTGTAGAACTTGGTGCCGGAGAGCAGCAGGACGTCTCCCTCCCGGCGCAAGCGGGTGCTGAATTCGGCCCGCCGGGCATCGCCGACTTCGCTGGACGCCGGACCCAGGGTTTCGCCGGCGGCAATACGGGCGAACCAGCGTGTGCGGCGTGCCTGGTCATCGCTGTTGAGCAACCCTTCGACAAAGCCCATGTGACCGCGCAGCGCCTGGACCAGATTGGAATCCGCCTCGCCGAGCTCGATGAGCAGGGCGAACAACTCTGGCAGCGTGACACCGGCGCCACCGTGCTCGATCGGTACTCGCAACGCGGTGAAGCCGGCCGCCTTCAGCCAGTCCAGTTCTTCGACCGGCAGCCGCCGCTGCACCTCGCGCTCGATGGCGCCTGCGCGAATGCGCTGGAACAGCGGCTGGAAGCGCGCTGAGAGTTCGGCATGGCGTTCGGAAGGGCCGGCGCCCCAGCCTGCGGAGAGGGTGCTCATGGGATAGGAGATCCTTGTGGTCGTGTCGGGCGGGATTCAGGGCAAGCGAGGCCAAGACGGGCCATTTCGGTGTGGGCGGCGTTGGTGCGACCGATCAGCAGGATCGTCGCGACCAGGCGATGAACCAGGTCGTTCAGCGCCGGTAGCCTCGTTACCGGGCGACAGCCAGGGGATTTGGCCTGTCCGTGAGCGGCTGCCCGCCGCACCTTGACCCGGCGCGGGTGGAAGGCCCGCTGGCTCGCAGGGCCTTTCGCCGCGAAAAAGCGCGCGGTCTTAGTGCTAGGGAAAATATCGATAAAGAAGCGCATGGCCACTTCTGGCAGAACGAAAGTCCAACGAGTCTAGAAGACTCGCGGAGAGCGCTGCCAATCTTCAAAGCTGCTAAGGATATGCCCTTAGTTGTCTCGCCAGATAACTGTCTTTCCGGCAACACCTGAACTCGGTTAATGGGTTTTTTGCTTCTAAGCTTAGGCTTTTAAAGCCAGGGGTATAAAGTAGTGAGTGATGGAAAGTTGGTGTCGGAACCCGTTTGGAATAGCGCTGGAGTTGTCTAGACCGAATGCCCGAGAGCAACTTCTTCATGAGGTAATGCTTTAACGATATTTGGCTTCTCGACTGTTTGTCCCTAGGGTCACCACTGTTATCCGCTATCAGGACCCCGTGGTGACTGTCTATCTGGATGCGCGGCATCGCCGCCTGGTCAAATTACTTCTGAGTACCTTTGCCGCCCGCAGCGAGTGGCCTACCTGGGGGCTGGTGGTTGGCGTTTACGCCAGCTGGCTGACGCTCATCTGGGCCTGGCCATTGCTCGGCTACTGGACACTGCCGCCGCTGATACTGGTCGTGGTGCTGCACCAGTCCCTGCAACACGAGCTGATCCATGGTCACCCCACGCGCTGGTCCCGCGTGAATGCGCTGTTGGCCTATCCGCCGTTTGGCCTCTGGTTTCCCTTTCCGCTCTACCGCGATAGCCACCTGGCCCACCATCGCCGCGAGACCCTTACCGACCCCGCGCTGGATCCCGAGAGCCGCTATGTCGATGGGGAGCTATGGGAGCGGCGAGGACAGACCGGGCGTGCCTTGCTCTGGCTGGACAAGACCCTGATCGGGCGAATCCTGGTGGGACCGGTCCTGTCGCTGCACGGCATGCTGGATCACGAACGGGGTCGCTGGCGGCGTGGCGAGCAGGGCGTACTGCGCGTCTGGCTGGAGCATCTGGCGCTGTGCGCGGGACTGCTTCTGACGATCCACGGGCTGTCTGGAATGCCCATCGCCGTCTATGTGCTAGGGGTCGCCTGGTCGGCGCTGGCGTTGGCACTGGTCAGATCCTTCTACGAGCATCGCCCGGCCGTGGATCCTGCCCAGCGCTGCGTACTCAACGAAAGCGGCGGGGCCATGCGCTGGCTGTTTCTCAACAATACCCTGCATCTGGTTCACCACGATCTTCCGGGCTTGCCCTGGTATCTCATCCCGCGAGTCTACCGCGCCCGGCGTGGTGCCTACCGGATGCGCAGCGGTGATTTCGTGTTCTCCGGTTATCGCGAACTGGGTCGGCGTTTCGGCTGGCGCGCCGTGGATGCACCGTTACACCCTACGGCGCACCTTTCAGCGCGCCCGCTAGGGACAGAGGATCGCCCTTGCGTTTCCAGTCTTCCCTGGTAATACCACCCCTTCGTAAAAGATCCCTGCGTGTCTCGCACCGTGCCAAATGGAAAACAGGATGGTGCAGTGCCCCTTACGACCTTGGCAGCTCTGCTAGAGTGCCCACTCCGCCAGGATGCCCAGGAGATAGGCGTGCAAGACTCGACCTTTGACGTGATCGTGCTGGGGCTGGGCGCCATGGGTTCGGCCACGCTTTACCACTTGGCCAAGCGTGGCGTGAAGGTCGCGGGCATCGATCGCCATTCGCCACCCCACGACCTGGGTTCCAGTCACGGCGCAACGCGCATTACCCGCCAGGCGGTGGGCGAGGGCGCAGCCTACGTGCCCCTGGCGCTCCGCTCGCAGCAGCTCTGGCGCGAGCTGGAAGCGGAGCGGGGCGTCAGCCTCTTCGAGCAATGTGGCGTGCTGATCATGACCGCCACGGCGACGGCCACCTCCCATCACGGTCGCCCGGATTTCACCCGGGCGACGCTGGAACTGGCTCGCCAATACGGCATCCCCCACGAAGCCTGGGAGGGCGCCGCCATTCGCCAGCGTTTCCCGCAATTTCGCGTGGCAGACGATGCCCTCGGCTATTTCGAGCCGGGAGGCGGCTATCTGTATCCGGAAGCCTGTATCCAGGCGCAGCTGGACGGGGCTCGGGAGCGGGGTGCGCGGATCCAAACCGATACGGTCATCGAACGCCTGGAAGCGGACGGGCAGGGCGTGCGACTGCATTCTGCCCAAGGCAGCTGGCGCGCGAAGCGGGTCATCGTCGCCGCCGGCATGTGGAGCGCTGAACTGCTGGGAGCGCCTTTCGATCGGTTGCTGCGCGTTTGCCGCCAGAGCCTGCATTGGTTCGAGGTGGCCGACCCCACGCTGTTTCCGAGCGATTCGCCCAGCTTCATCCTGGCCCACGACAGTGGCGACGCCGATCTCTTCTACGGCTTTCCACCGTTGCCCGGCGAGAACGCCGTAAAGGTCGCCACCGAACAATATACGGATAATACCACCCCTATATGCATTGATCGAAATCTACACCCGGAAGAATCGCACCAGCTGTTCAGTGATCAAGTGGGGAGGTGGGTCGGCGGGTCGGCGGTCTTTCGGCGCGCACGGTGCGCAGCGCCGTCTGCGCCTACACCGTCACACCCGATTTCGGTTTCATCGTCGACGAGCATCCCGCGCTGCCGGGCGTGACCGTGGTCAGCGCCTGTTCGGGACATGGCTTCAAGCATTCGGCCGCGCTGGGCGAGGCGCTTGCCCAGCGCGTGACCACCGGGCACAGCGACATCGATCTGGACAGCTTCAGCCTGGCGAGATTCGGCTAGCGGTTGCGCACCGTCAGGGTGACCAACCGGGTCACTACCAGGGCGATATACATGACCCCGGAGAACTGACCGAGCATGACCAGCGAGCGCGCCATCGGCTTGATCGGGTAGATGTCGCTCAGGCCGACACCCGACAGGATGGCGAAGCTGACGTAGAGCAGCTCCGTCCAGGTGCGGGCGGCGAGAGGATCGTTGGCGGCGGTGAAACTGTTGGGCTGCAGGATCTGACAGGCCGAATAGGCGTGAGCGAAGGCCCAGGCCAGCAGTGTGAAAGTCGCGCCCACTGCGAAAAGTTCGTCGGTGGTGGCTCGCTGATCCTCCATCATGTAGGCGATGAGGCTGCCAGCGGCATAGAAATAGAAGATCGCATCGAGGATGGCCAGGGACACCACCAGGTGCCGATTGCCATGCCATTCCACCAGTACCGTGAGCACCAGGATGCAGCCGGCGAGGATGAAGCCCAGCCATTGGATGGTCGGGCTGCGTCGGACCATGCGCAGGGCGGTGGCCAGGACGATGATGCCAAAGGCACCGATGATGGCGCGACCATGCTCTTCCTGTTCCACGAAGGGATAGAGCAGCAGGCCGAGCAACTGGATGAACAGCAGGTTGGCGGAAGGATAACGGACCAGGTAGTGCAGCGGACTCTTCATCGCGACTCGGCGAAAGCTCAAGGGGCGGCCAGCGTAGCGGGTGGCGCAGCGCTTCGCCACGGGAGCCTTGCGCCCCCGTGGCTTGGGCCTCAGACCGCCTTGCGGCGGGTGGACGGCAGCAGGATGGTGAGGATGCCCAGCAGCGGCATGTAGGAGCACAGCTGGTAAACGTACTCGATGCCGCGATGGTCTGCCAGATTGCCCAGGCCGGCGGCGGCGATGGCGCTGAAGCCGAACATCAGGCCAAAGAATATTCCGGCGATCATGCCGACGTTGCCCGGGACCAGTTCCTGGGCGTAGACCACGATGGCCGAAAAGGCCGAAGCCAGAATGAAGCCGATGACGACGCTGAGCACGCTGGTCCAGAACAGATCGACGTAGGGTAGCGCGAGGGTGAAGGGCGCCGCACCCAGGATCGAGAACCAGATGACGGCCTTGCGACCGATGCGATCGCCGATGGGGCCACCGAAGAAGGTGCCCGCCGCGACTGCACCCAGGAAGAGAAAGAGGTGCAGCTGGGAGCTGGCCACCGAGAGACCGAATCTTTCGATCAGGTAGAAGGTGAAGTAGCTGGTGATGCTGGCCATGTAGATGTACTTGGAGAACACCAGCAAGGCCAGCACGATCAAGGCGAAGGTCACTCGCCCGCGCGACAGGCCGTGGCTGACCGCGGCCGCTTTGCGACCCTTGGCGCTGCGCAGGTGATTGCGATACCAGCGCGATAGCCCGTATTGCACGCCGATGGCGAACAGCGCGAAGAGCGCGAACCAGGCGACGTGGGTCTGGCCGTAGGGGATGACGATGGCTGCGGCCAGCAGCGGGCCGATGGCCGTGCCGGCGTTGCCGCCGACCTGGAAGGTGGATTGCGCCAGACCGAAGCGACCGCCCGACGCCAGGCGCGCCACCCGCGAAGTTTCGGGATGGAAGGTCGAGGAGCCGACACCGATCAGCGCCGACGCAGCCAGGATTGCCGGAAAGCTGCCGACAAAGGCGAGCAGCAGTACGCCAATCAGGGTGCAGACCATGCCAGCCGGCAGCAGATAGGGTTTAGGATGGCGGTCGGTGTGGAAACCGATCCAGGGTTGCAGCAGGGAGGCAGTGATCTGGAAGGCCAGGGTGATCAGACCGATCTGGGTAAACGTCAGACCATAGCTGTCCTTGAGCATCGGATAGATCGATGGCAGTACGGACTGGATCAGGTCGTTGATCAGATGGGCAAGCGCACAGGAGGCCAAGATTCCTGCTACCAGCGGCGAAGCGCCTGCGGCAACGGCGGTTGGAGTTTCGCCAGCGGTGGCTGGCGTGGCAGGGGAAACGGCCATGCAGGTATTACCCTTATTATTTATGTCCAGCCGCTCACTGTGGCATCCTGTGGCATCGGAATCCAGTGCCAGTTACCGGATGTTTCCGGCAACCGACCCCTTATCATCTGGGCTATTGACCTGGATTGGGATCGATCGCACCTTCCACTCTTTCACGCTTTTTGTAATGGCAAATCCCATGACAGCCAAAGATCCACTGCTCCTCGATCAGCAATTGTGCTTCTCCCTGTATTCGGCTTCGCTGGCGATGACGCAGCTCTACAAGCCCCTGCTGGAGAGCATGGGCCTGACCTTTCCACAATATCTGATCATGCTGGTGCTCTGGGAGCACGACGGCCTCACCCTCAAGGAGCTGTCCAACCGTCTGCGACAGGATTCCGGCGCCCTGACCCCGGTGGTCAAGCGTCTCGAAGCGGGCGGACTGGTCACGCGCCGCCGCAGCGCGGAAGACGAGCGCAATCTGTCGATCGAACTGACGCCGGCAGGTCGCACGCTGCGGGAGCAGGCCAATGGCGTGAACGGCCGGGTTCGGGAAGTGTGCGCGCTGGGCGACGCCGGATTGGATGACTTGCGCGAGACGCTGGTGATGCTGCGCAATCGACTGGACGAGGAAGGCAATCCGACTTCCTGAACCAACCGGGGACACACGGTTCCCATGGCTACAGCCGCCGGGGAATTCGCATGACCTTCACCTACCAGCCCGATCAAGATTACCTGCTCGTGGACCTCACCAGCGGTCGCACTGCGGGCAAGTTGCTGCAGGGTGAGCTGCACATCGCCAAAAGCTGCCAGGAAGAGGATCCCCGGACCTATGCGCAGCTGCTCGACGAAACGCTGCGCAGCACCCTGGGCGACGAGGTCGGCCAACGCGAGGGGGATATCCTTACCCTGCGTCGTACCGGTATCAAACTGCGCCTGGTCCCTTTGGAAATCGCCTGTGACTAGGCGGCGCCACGGCCAAGGAGCGTTCTGAACAACCAGGCGACCAGCGCCACGTTGATCAGCGCCAGCAGGCAGAGCAATCCCAGCACTGCCTGCGGACCCTGGTGCTCCAGCACATAACCGCAAAGCAGGGGCGTGGCCGCCTGGCCCAAGAGCGCCGGGCGCGCCATGCGTCCCAGGACCGTGGCGTATTCGGCTGGACTCCAGAGCGCCAGGGGCAGGGCGCCACGAATGATCGCCCTGAGGCCATTGCCCGCGCCAAAGATCACCAGACCCACCACCGTCACCCAGACGAGGCTCGGCCCCAGGGTCACCAGCAGCAGACCGACTGCCGTGCAGATCACCGAGGCGAGGGCCGTCCACAGGGGGTGGCCATTGCGATTGAGCAGGTCGATGATCCGCGAGGCCACCTGGCTCGGCCCCAGGCAGGCGCTCAGGGCCACCGCGCTCGCCAGGCTGTAGCCAAGGCCCTGCAGCAGGGTGATCAGCTGGATGGAAATGGCCGTCATCAGCACGGCGCCCAGGGTGAAGAGCGCCGTGAGCACGGTATAGAGCAGACGGTTTACTGCTACCTCCGGCGCCACCTGACTTGGCCGTGGTGCCTGGGCGGCGAGGGCTGGCGCGGGCAGGGCGCGCCGGTACAGCGGCCAGATCGTCAGCAAGAGAACGGCCGCATAGGCCAGGCAGGCACCGCGCCAGCGGAGGTGACTGACCATGAAGGCCGCGATGGGCCAGGTGATGGCGGTACAGAAGCCGGATACCAGGGTGATGCCGCTGATCGCCGAGCGAGCCTGGGCGCCGTAGCAGGTACCCAGGGTGGCGAACAGTGCATCGTAGAGACCGGCGGCCATGCCGATGCCCATCACCACCCAGGCCAGCAGGAACACCGGCAGATGTTGGGCGCAGGCCATCAGCGTCAGGCCGGCGGCAACGCCCAGTCCGCTCAGCGACAGCAGCGTGCGGCCACCCTGGCGGGCGATCAGGCGTCCGCAAGCGGGTGCCAGCAACCCGGACACCAGGACCCCGAGCGAGAGCCCCCCATAGACCCATTGGCGAGACCAGCCGGTCTCCTGAACCACCGGATCGGCGAGCACGGCCAGAATGAAGAAGGAACCACCCCAGACGAGGATCTGAGCGACGCCGAGCAGCAGGATGTGGGACGTGGAGGCCTTGGCGGAAACGACGGACATGGCGGACTGCACCGACCGGAAAGGAAGAGGCGGACCTTAGCGGCGACCCTTCTTCACCGCAATCGTCTGATTTGTTTTTTGGCGCCAGTATTTTGCAATCAATCCGACATCTCCCTTGCCTAGACTGCTGACTCGAACGTCTTTTTGCAGTGACCTTCCATGCGCCGTATCCTCGCTCCATTTCGTCGTCTGTCGCGTCGTTCCTGGCTGAGAGCCTTAAAGACCGGTCCGCGGATGCTGTGTTCCTTTACCTTCGCCGCCGTCCTGCTTGCCGGGCTGGGCAGCTTTTCGCTATGGGAAATGCAGCAGTTGCGTCGTCAGGCCCTGAGCATGGAACAGGACTGGTTGCCAAGCATCGCCATCGCCGACTCCCTGGCGATCAACCTCGGCAAGTTGCGCAACCAGGCCTCGGTGGTCCTGCTCAACGCCGAAGACCCGGGCGCCGTGGCCATGAGCCGTGTGACCCTGGAGCAGCTGGTCAACGAGACCGACCAACTGTTCCGCGACTATGAGCCGGTCATCACCGATGCGACCGAGCGGGATTCGGTCAAGGCCCTGCACGAGGCCTACCTGCCTTTCGTGGAAGGACTGCGCGAGGAGGTGCGTTTGATCGAGCAGCAGCAGCTTCCGGCCGCGCGGATGCAGCTGGATACCGTGGTTGGCCTCAAGGGCGACCTGATGGACATGCAGGTGCAGCTCCTGCGCGAATTGAACAAGCAGGGCGCCGCCCAGGCCAAGGAGGTGGCCAATGCCCAGTTCCTCCAGGCCCGCGCCATCGTCTGGTCGGTCATTGGCGGCGCCATTCTCCTCTTGCTGCTGCTGGCCTGGCGGCTGACCCGGAGCGTGGTGCAGCCGCTGCGGCAGGCACTGGACATCTCCGCCGGCATCGCCGCGGGTGACCTGCGGCAGACCATCCAGCCTCAAGGACGCGACGAGGCGGCCATGCTGCTGCTGGCACTGGAGCGCATGCAAGGCAATCTGCGCGAGGTGCTGGCCCATACCGGCAATGCCTCCGAGCAGTTGGCCTCGGCCTCGACCCAGATGAGCGCGGTAATGGATGAGAGCAGCCGAAACCTGGAGCAGCAGACGACCGATATCCAGCACGCGGCGGATGCGGTCAATCTGCTCAATCAGGCGGTGCAGTCGGTGTGCGAGCACGCCACATCCACCTCCGCCGAATCGCGTCGCTGCGTCGATCAGGCCAAGCAGGGGCAGGCGCAGGTGCAGCAGACGCTGGTCGCCATCACTCAATTGGTGGGTAACGTGGATGAAGCCGCTACCCAGGCCGATCACCTGGCCGAGCAGTCCAAGGGCATCAGCAAGATGCTCGACGTCATCCGCAACGTGGCGGAGCAGACCAACCTGCTGGCGCTCAATGCCGCCATCGAGGCCGCCCGTGCGGGTGATGCCGGGCGGGGCTTCGCCGTGGTGGCCGACGAGGTGCGTGGCTTGGCGCGGCGTACCGGCGAGTCCACCCGGGAGATCGAGGGCCTGATCGACGGTGTGCAGCAGGTCAGCGAGAAGACCGTGGTCGCCCTCGACCAGAGCCGGATCCAGGCCAGCCACACCCGCGAGCAGGCGCAGGCGACCTGGCAGGTGCTGGAGGGCATCACCCAGGCCATCACCGCCATTGGCCAGCGCAACGACGCCATCGCCGCGGCCACCGAAGAGCAGACCGCCACCACCGCGGCGGTCGATCGCAATCTGACGCTGATCCGCGACGCGGCGACCCAGACGTCCGCCGGCGCTCAGCAGACCAGCGCCAGCAGCCAGCAACTTTCCGCCCTGGCTGCCGATCTGCACAATGCCTTGCAGCGCTTCGTGGTCTAGGTTCTGTACGAAACGTCGCCGAGCGCAGGCACTTCTCGTACTGAGCCTAGGGCGAGCCCGAATTCAGGCCGCCAGCATCACCCGGTCGCGGCCTTCCTGCTTGCCACGGTAGAGCGCCTGGTCGGCGCGCTCCAGGGCGCTGGCGAAGGCTTCGCAGTCGCGGATCTCGCACACGGCCAGGGTCGCCGTGACGCGCGCGGGACCGCGCTCCAGAGACTGGGTCACCTCGCTCAGTCGCTGGCGGATCCGCTCCGCCACGCCCCAGGCCACCTCGCTCTGGGCCTTGGGCAGCAGTACCAGGAATTCCTCGCCACCCCAGCGCGCGGCCAGATCCGACTGGCGAACCTCACGGCGGATGACGTCGGCGATGCGTTGCAGCACCAGGTCGCCACAGTCGTGGCCGAAGCGATCGTTGATGTGCTTGAAGTGATCGACGTCGAAGAGGATGAGGCTGCCACTCACGCCGCTGCGCTTCTCGGCCTGGTCGAGAATGCGCCGCCGGTTGTAGAGGTTGGTGAGGCTGTCGTGGCTGGCGGAATGCAGCAGGTCCAATTGCATCTTGGTGCTGTGATGAAAGGAGGCACCGGTGCCGTAGAGCAGCAACAACAGGGCACTGATGATGTTGAGGGTGCCGAACAGCTTCATCGTCAGCGGGGCGAGGGTCGCCGGTGTGTGCAGCAGATAGCCACCCGCCAGGGTCACCAGAATGCCGATGACCAGCAGCAGATGCCGCAGAGGGGCGGTGCGGTAGTTGTAGATGACGATGGGCAGGATGCACAGCACGTAGTAATGAAAATTGCTGTCCCAGCCGAGTTGCCAGGTGGCGATCCAGGCGTGGGCGACGATCTCGCAGCTCATCGTCAGGCTGGCGATGCGATAGCGACGCTGTCGCAGGGCGATCAGGCAGCCCACATAGGCCGCTACGCTGATCACGTTGGTCCAGGCCATCAGCATCTGGTCGAGCAGGACGAAAATGACCAGTAACGCTACATGAATCACCATGGCCGCCTGGACCACGGGTTTGGCGACTTGCCAGAATTTGTCCAGGGAGTCGTTGAGAGCCTGGTTGCGATCGCGGTAGGAAAGAGCACTCATGAAGGGGTCACCATAAAGCAGTGCGCCAATAATAAACGCGCTAACAGTAAGCTTAATGGCAAACGGCCATTCTGGGTCATCCTTTAGCCGAATGGAGTATAGAAAGGATCAGGCGGAGCGTCGCGCCCGCTGGCGGCGCTCAAGGCAGGGTCCGGTTGGTTGAGATTGTCTGTCTTATCCGCCCAGACGCCTGCTGATGGCCTGGGCAGCGGCGTGGAGGCGGAGCGCGGCAGGACCTTCCGCCTCGGCCTTGAAGCCTGGTGCGGCCCCGACCACGGTCAGCACCCCAGCCAGCCGGCCACCGGCACCCAGCAAGGGCGCGGAGAGCGCGTTGACGCCGGCCATCAGCAGGCCGTGTACCGGTTGGATTAGGGTTTCCCGCAGCTGGCGTGCGGTTTCTTCCAGCGTCGCTGCAGCGGGCGCATCCGGTTGGCGCAACTCCTCTTCACGCAACGCCACGGTCTCGGCATCTGGCAGAAAGGTGTTGAACACCAGGCCGGTGGAGGAGCCCAGCAACGGCAGCACCGAACCGACCTGGGTCACCAGGGTGACGGCGCGCACCGCCTGCTCCACCAGCACCACGGTCGGCCCCTTGTTACCCCAGACCGCCAGAAAGCAGGTTTCGCCCACCTCATCGCGCAGCTCGGCCAGTACCGGCGCCGCCAGCTTCACCACATCCAGGCGACCCAAGGCCGCCAGACCGACGAAAAGCGCCGCCTGGCCAAGGCCGTAATGGTTGGTGCGCGGATCCTGTTCGGCGAAACCGCTGGCGATCAGGGCCTGCAGATAGCGGTGCACCTTGCTGGCGGGCATGTCCAGGTGGCTGGCCAAGCGCGACAAGGAGGTAGCGGGTGCCAGCTCGGCGAGGGCCTTGAGGATGTCGGTACCGACCTCGGCCGCCTGCACCTTCTGCCGCCGTGGGGGGGCTTCTTCCGGGATGTTCGTCATCTGCTCGATCGCATGGGGAAAGGCAGCGTTATAGCTTGACGCTCCCTTGGGTTCAATTTACTTTTTGCGTAAACCTATTACGCATAATGGGTGCTCAGGTGAACAGACAAGAACAAGCAGCCATGCCCGTGACCTATCAGTCCGGCTTCGGCAATCACTTCAGTACCGAAGCGCTGCCGGGCGCGTTGCCGATCGGGCAGAATTCGCCGCAAAGGGCGCCCTTCGGGCTCTATGCCGAGCAACTGTCCGGGACGGCCTTCACCGTGCCGCGCCACGAGGCGCGGCGCTCCTGGCTATATCGACTCAGGCCATCGGCCGCTCACGGCCGTTTTCAGCGCAGCGTCGTCCAGTTGACCGGCGCCGAGCTGGGTGGCCCAACGCCCAATCGCCTGCGCTGGAATCCCTTGCCGCTCCCGGAAGCCCCCACCGATTTCCTCGCCGGGCTGGAGCGGATCGTCGCCACTGCCGAGGGCGACCAGGCCGAGGGCGTCAGCCTCTATCGCTATGCCGCCAACGCCAGCATGACCGGAGTGTTCTACGACGCCGATGGCGAATTGCTGATCGTGCCCGAGTGGGGCCGTCTCGATCTGCTCACCGAGCTGGGGTTGCTGCGTATCGAACCCTTGGAGATCGCGGTGATCCCGCGCGGAATGAAATTCCGGGTGGAGCTGGTGGAGGGCGAAGCGGTCCGCGGTTATGTCTGCGAGAACCACGGTCGCTCCCTGCGCCTGCCGGAGTTGGGCCCCATCGGCAGCAACGGCCTGGCCAATCCGCGGGACTTCCAGGCGCCCGTGGCCCGCTTTGAGGAGGTCACGGCGCCGACCCGGTTGGTGCAGAAATTTCTCGGCGAGCTCTGGGAAACCGAGTTGGATCACTCGCCTTTGGACGTGGTCGCCTGGCATGGCAACCACGTGCCCTACAAATACGACCTACGCCGCTTCAATACCCTGGGCACGGTCAGTTTCGATCATCCGGATCCGTCCATCTTTACCGTGCTGACCGCGCCCGGCGCCATCGAGGGCATGGCCAACATCGATTTCGTGATCTTTCCGCCACGCTGGATGGTGGCGGAAAACACCTTCCGCCCGCCCTGGTTCCACCGCAACTTGATGAACGAATTCATGGGGCTGATCCAGGGCGCCTACGACGCCAAGGCCGATGGCTTCGCGCCGGGTGGCGCCTCCCTGCATGGCTGCATGAGCGCCCATGGGCCGGACCACGTCTCCACCCAGAACGCCATCGCCGCCGACCTGCGGCCGCACAAGATCGAGAACACCATGGCCTTCATGTTCGAGACCGCTCGCGTTCTGCGGCCGACCCGTCACGCGCTGGCTTCGCCGCTGCTGCAGCCTGACTACGACGCCTGCTGGGCAGGCCTCGCCAAGACCTTTGTCGCGCCCAACGCGGGAGAACCGGCATGACCCACGAATTGCACAGCTGGGTGGCCTCGGCCAACGGCCATCTGGATTTTTCCCTGCACAACCTGCCCCTGGGCGTATTCAGTCGTGGCGAGGAGACGCCCCGTGGGGGCGTGGCCGTGGGTGATTTCATCCTCGATCTCGGTTTCGCCCTCGAAGCCGGCCTGTTCCAGGGCGAGGCCCAGCGCGCCGCCGAGCTGGCCGGCCAGACGACACTGAATGCCTTCTTCGCCGCCGGCACGCAAGCGCGGGTCGCCCTACGCCAGGCCGTGCAGGCGCTGCTGCGCGCCGATCATCCGCAACGCGAGCACCTGCAGGAATTGGGCGAATACCTGCTGGTGCCCCAGGGTGCCTGCCGGATGTACCTGCCCGCGCGGGTCGGCGACTACACCGATTTCTATGTGGGTATTCACCACGCCACCCAGATCGGCCGACTGTTCCGCCCGGACAATCCGCTGCTGCCCAACTACAAGCACGTGCCCATCGCCTATCACGGTCGCGCCTCGACGCTCGGGGTTTCCGGCGAGGCCTTCGAGCGGCCCAAGGGCCAGACGCTGCCACCCGGGCAGGACGTACCGGTCTTCGGACCCTGCCGCCGGCTGGACTACGAACTGGAGCTGGGCATCTGGATCGGGCCGGGCAATGCCCAGGGCGAGCCCATCGCCATTGGCGACGCGGCAGCGCATATCGCTGGCTTCTGCCTGCTCAACGACTGGTCGGCGCGGGATATCCAGGCCTGGGAATACCAGCCGCTGGGGCCCTTTCTGTCGAAGAGCTTCGCCAGCACCCTATCGCCCTGGGTGGTCACGGTGGAAGCCCTGGCACCCTATCGCCGGGCGCAACCGGCGCGGCCCGAGGGCGATCCCCAGCCGTTGCCCTATCTGTTCGACGAGCAC
Organism: Pseudomonas sp. 313; assembly: GCF_000316965.1. Lineage (NCBI taxonomy): Bacteria > Pseudomonadati > Pseudomonadota > Gammaproteobacteria > Pseudomonadales > Pseudomonadaceae > Pseudomonas > Pseudomonas sp. 313. Next base: position 70,227 of record NZ_ANBZ01000035.1, on the reverse strand, counting down.
GACCAGGCCCAGGGCGCCCTGGATATCGAGTTGGAGGTGCTGCTGCGTACGCCGCGCATGGAGGCGCAGGGGCTGCCTGCCCAGCGAATCGCCCTGAGCAACACCTTGAACATGTACTGGACGGTGGCGCAGATGGTGACCCATCACACGGTCAACGGCTGCGCCCTCAAACCGGGCGACTTCTTTGGGTCGGGCACCCTGTCCGGTCCGGATGCCGACAGCTGCGGCAGCCTGCTGGAACTCACCCAGGGCGGCAAGCAGCCGCTACAGCTGCCCGGTGGTGAGACCCGTACCTTTCTCGAGGACGGCGACGAGGTCATCTTCAGGGCCCGCTGCCAGACGCCTGGATTGCCCGGCATCGGCTTCGGCGAGTGCCGCGGACGGGTGCTGCCGGCAGGCTAGGGAAGGGCGGGCTTGGACGCGTTCAGCAGGGATGGCTCCTGACCTGAGCGCCGTTGACAACCCCGCCGGACACGCGCAGATTCCTTTCAACGTAACTGACTTACGCATAATAAGAAGCCGACCGGCGACCACAGGACAGCCCTGATGGACCTCTATACCTACTACCGCTCGACTTCGTCCTACCGAGTGCGCCTTGCCCTGGCGCTGAAGGGACTGGACTGGTGCGCCGTACTGGTCAATCTGCTGGACGGCGAGCAGCGCCAGCCGGCCTACCGGGCGCTCAACCCACAGGGCCGGGTGCCCAGCCTGCGCCTCGACAGCGGTGAGGTACTGATCCAGTCACCCGCCATCCTCGAATACCTGGAAGAACGCTATCCGGCAGTGCCGCTGTTGCCAGCCGAGCCACTGCTGCGTGCTCGTCATCGCGGCATCGCCGCGCTGATCGGCTGCGATATCCATCCGCTGCACAATGCCGCGGTGCTCAACCGCCTGCGCGGTCTGGGCCTGGACGAGCCGGCCATCCTCGACTGGATTTCGCACTGGATAGGTGAAGGTCTGGCCGCGGTGGAGGCGCAGGTCGGTGATAGCGGATTCTGTTTCGGCGAACGGGGGCTGGCGGACGTCTATCTGCTGCCTCAGCTCTATGCCGCGCGGCGTTTCCAGGTGGACCTGTCGGTCTACCCGCGCCTGCTGCGCGTGGAGGGCCTGGCCGCAGCTGACCCCGCCTTTCAACAAGCCCACCCCGCGCTGCAAGCGGATAGCCCGGAGCGGGTGACCTCGTGAAGTTCCTCGGTTGCCAGCTCCTGCTCGGTGACTTCCTGGCCCGCAGCGTACGCGGAATCTCCTGCGCGCCACCCTTGACGACACGCTGACCCGCGTCATCGACAACGTCCGCACGTCACCCGTCAAGGAGCCAATCATGGCCGATCTGTTTGAAAATCCCATGGGCCTCATGGGTTTCGAGTTCATCGAATTCGCCTCGCCCACTCCCAATGTCATCGAGCCGGTGCTGGAGAGTCTCGGCTTCAGCCACGTCGCCAACCACCGATCCAAGGACGTGGTGCTGTTCCGCCAGGGCGACATCAATGCCATCGTCAATCGCGAGAAGACCGGCCATGCGGCCTATTTCGCCGTGGAGCACGGCCCGTCCGTGTGCGGCATGGCCTTTCGCTGCCGCGATTCCCACCACGCCTATGCCAAGGCGTTGGAGCTGGGCGCCCAGGCGGTGGACATGCCCACCGGGCCGATGGAATTGCGCCTGCCGGCGATCAAGGGTATCGGCGGCGCGCCCCTGTACCTCATCGATCGCTTCGAGGAGGGCAGCTCCATCTACGACATCGACTTCGTCTTTCTGGAGGGGGTGGAGCGCAAGCCCTTCGGCGCCGGGCTCAAGGTGATCGACCACCTGACCCATAACGTCTATCGCGGACGCATGGCCTACTGGGCCGACTTCTACGAGCGACTGTTCAACTTCCGCGAGTTGCGCTACTTCGACATCAAGGGCGAATACACCGGCCTCACCTCCAAGGCCATGACCGCGCCGGATGGTCTGGTGCGTATCCCGCTCAACGAGGAATCCTCCCGCGGCGCCGGGCAGATCGAGGAATTCCTCATGCAGTTCAACGGCGAGGGCATCCAGCACGTGGCCTTTCTCACCGATGACCTGATCGCCACCTGGGATCGCCTCAAGGCCTATGGCACCCGCTTCATGACCGCGCCGCCGGAGACCTACTATGAGATGCTCGAAGGTCGCTTGCCGAATCATGGCGAGCCGGTGGACGCGCTGAAATCCCGCGGCATCCTGCTCGATGGCAGTGCCGAGGGCGGCGAGCGCCGGCTGTTGCTGCAGATCTTCTCCCAGACCCTGCTGGGTCCGGTGTTCTTCGAATTCATCCAGCGCAAGGGCGACACCGGTTTCGGCGAGGGCAACTTCAAGGCGCTGTTCGAATCCATCGAGCGCGACCAGGTGCGCCGCGGTGTGCTGAGCACCTCGGAGTAACGGCGCCCGGTCGCCTGGCGGCTTGCCCGGCGGCAGGCGACGCCTCTAAGGTGACGGCGCGTCGCGAGGGCGCGCCCCAACTTCAGAGGTGGCCATGGAGCTGAGCCAGACCCTGGCGCAGGAAATCGTCGAACGCGCCATGCGTATCCTGCCCGGTAACGTCAATGTCATGGATGCATCCGGACTGATCATCGGCTCGGGTGATCCGGCGCGGCTGTTCACCCGCCATGCCGGGGCGCGCCAGGTCATCGCCGAAGGCCGCGCGGTGGCGCTGGATGCCACTGACGCCGCCCGGCTGGCGGGTGCCCAGCCCGGTATCAACCTGCCGCTGTATCGCCAGGGCGAGCTGGTCGGCGTTCTCGGCGTGACCGGGGCTGACGCCGAGCAGCTGCGCCTGCCCGCCGAACTCCTGCGCCTGACCGCGGAAATGCTGATCGAACAGGGGGCCGGACAGCCGCCGGCTACTACCCCCATGACCACACCCTTGTTGCGTCAGTTGCTCGCCCCGGGCGCGGCAGCCGAACTGGGCCGCCACGCCAATCTGCTCGGCCTGCAGCCGGCGTTGCCACGAGACGTGCTACTGCTGGAGTTCACCGCGCCAGCACCGGGTTTTGGCGACTGGGCGCAGCAGCGGGTAACCCACAGTTGGTGCCTGCCACGGGAGGAGGGGCAATGGCTCTGGTATCGACCCGGAGCGGAGGCGCCAGAGGCGCTGCTGGAGGAACTGCCGGGGCAGGGCTGGTCATTAGGGCGCAGCGCCTGGATCCCTGCGCCGCGACCCTGGACCGGCCTGGCCGAGACGACCCAGCGGGCCGTGGATCTACTGGCGGTGGCCAGGCGACTGCGACCTGACCTTGTGCGGGTAGCGCTGGACGACCTGGCCTTGCCCACCTGGCTACAGGGGCAGGCTGAGTGCTTGCCCGCTACCTGGCTGCTGGAGCCGCTGCAGCGCTTGCGCCATGCCGACCGGGATGGCCAGTTGCTGGCGACCCTGCGCAACTGGTTCGCCCAGGACGCCAGCCCTCAGGCCTGTGCCGAGGCGCTGGGGCTGCATCGCAACGGCCTGCGCCATCGACTCGACCGGATCCAGAGGCTGACCGGGCGGGATCCGCGGCGCTTCACCGAGGCTGCCGAACTCTATTGCGCCCTGCTGATGCTGGATCAGCACTGGGCAAATTCACGATTTTGACCTGTCGATGGTGGGCAATTGTCCTATTGTTGTGCTGAGCGATCCGCGAAACACTCGGCACATAACAACGGAGAATCGGCCCCATGAAGATCGTCATCGCCCCTGATTCCTTCAAGGAAAGCCTGTCCGCCGCCGGGGTCGCCCGTGCCCTGGTCCGCGGCCTGCGCCACGCGCTACCGGAGGCCGAACTCATCGAATGCCCGCTGGGCGATGGCGGTGAGGGCACCCTGGATGCCGTGCTGGCCGCGACCGGTGGCGAGGTGCGCCAGACGCAGGTGACCGGCCCCCTCGGCGAGCCCGTGACCGCCCGCTGGGGTTGGCTGGCCGAGCAGCGCACCGCCTTCGTCGAGATGGCCAGCGCCAGCGGTCTGGAACTGGTGCCCAAGGCACGTCGCGATGTGCGGGTGGCCACTTCGCGGGGCACGGGCGAACTCCTGCACGCCGCGCTGGACGCCGGCGCCGAGCGCCTGGTGCTGGCCATCGGCGGCAGCGCCACCAACGACGGCGGCGCGGGCCTGCTCCAGGCTCTGGGGGTACGGCTGCTGGATCAGCGGGACCAGGCGCTGGCGCCGGGCGGTGCGGCCCTGGCCAACCTGGCTCGCCTCGACGTGAGCCAGCTGCATCCACGCCTGGCCGAGGTGGAGGTGGTCATCGCCGCCGACGTCGACAATCCCCTCTGCGGTCCCCAGGGCGCCAGCCACATCTTCGGACCGCAAAAGGGCGCCTCGCCCGATCAGGTGCTGCAGCTCGATGGCGCACTGGCGCATTTCGCCACGGTCACCGCCGCGACCCTGGGCCGCGATGTCCGCGAGCAGCCCGGTGCCGGCGCTGCCGGAGGGGTGGGTTTCGCGGCGCTGGCCTTTCTCCGGGCGACCTTCCGCCCCGGCATCGAGGTGGTGGCGGAATTGGTGGGTCTGGAGCACGCGCTGATGGGCGCCGACCTGGCGCTGACCGGGGAAGGGCGGCTGGACGGCCAGACCTTGAGAGGCAAGACCCCAGCGGGCGTGCTGCGCCTGGCCAGGCGTCATGGCGTGCCGGTGGTGGCGGTGGCCGGCTCCCTGGGCGAAGGGTACGACGCCCTCTATGAACAGGGCCTCGCCGCCGCCTTCAGCCTGGTGCCGGGACCGCTCAGCCTGGAAGAAGCCTTGGCCCAGGCCGAGGTGCTGCTGGAACGCACCGCGCGCGACATTGGCCGGCTCTGGCGGACGGCGAAAGGCTGAAGCCGTCAATCCGCGTCGCCGGCTAAGTCTTCGAGGTGGTCTATCCGCTGGAAACGCTCGACCAGGAAGTCGATGAAATGCCGCACCTTAGCGGACAAGTGATGGTGTTCCAAGTAGACCGCATAGACGTCCGCCGAGGGCGGTCGGGCCTCTTCCAGCACTCGGCGCAGGCGTCCACTGCGCACGTAGCGGGCGATGTCCCATTCCGCCCGGAGCAGGATGCCGCGGCCTTCCAGGGCCCAGTTCAGCGCCACCTCGCCATCATTGCAGCTCAGGTTGCTGCGTACCTTGACGCTACGGGTACGCGACCCTTCGAGAAACTCCCAGACGCCATGGATGCTGTCGTTCTGACGCAGGAAGATGCAGTTGTGCGTGGCCAGGTCCTGCAGCCGCTGCGGCGTACCATAGCGCTCCAGGTAAAGCGGCGAGGCGCACAGGAGTCGGCGATTGCTAGCGATCCGCCGAGCGTGGTAGCCGGCATCGGGTGCCACGCCGAAGCGGATGCCAAGGTCCAGGCCGTGGGCGGCCAGCTCCATGGGATGGTCGCTGAGCAGCAACTGGGTTTCCACCTCGGGATAGCGGTCGATAAAGGCCGCCAGCGCCGGGCCTAGGTAGCGTCGTCCGAAGCCCAGGGAAGCATTCACCCGCAGCAGGCCCTTGGGCTGACCACGGCGGCTGGCGACCATGTCTTCCACCGCTTCGATGTCACCCAGTATGCGGCCGGCATGACGGAAGTACAGTTCGCCCTCGGGCGTAAGCCCTAACGAGCGGGTGGTGCGATTGACCAGCCGTACCCCCAGGCGCTTCTCTAGGGCGGCCAATCGTTTGCTCACCGCTGGAGGCGTGATGCCTAGCTCGCGGGCCGTGGAGGCAAGGTTGCCTTGTTGGGCCAGCAGGTGGAAGAAGCTGAGGTCCTGGGGGCGACTCATTAGTAACCTAAATTCACTTAAGTGGTGATTTGAGGTGAATCTTAGCCTGTATTTCACTACCTATACTCGGCCCAACGCTGCCAGTCAGCGTCTTAATCAACGACCAAGAGCACAGGGCCCAGCCATGAAGAACTACAAGATCGCAGCCATTCCCGGAGACGGTATCGGGGTCGAAGTCATAGCCGCCGGCCTCGAGATCCTCGAAGGCCTAGCCAAGCGTCTGGGCGGTTTCACCTTTGCCGTCAGCCACTACCCCTGGGACTCGGAGTACTACCTTGCGCATGGCCACTACATCCCTGAGGGAGGGCTGGAGGAGATCAAGCAAGCCGACGCCATCTTCTTCGGCGCTGTGGGCAGCCAGAAGGTACCCGACCATATCTCCCTCTGGGGCTTGCGGTTGCCGATCTGCCAGGGCTTCGACCAGTACGCCAACGTTCGCCCGGCGCGGGTGCTGCCGGGGGTGAAGAGTCCGCTGACCAATGGCCAGGCCATCGACTGGGTGATCGTGCGGGAGAACTCCGAAGGCGAATACTCCGGCAGCGGCGGGCGAGTCCATCAAGGTCTGCCTATCGAGGTGGCCACCGAGGTCTCAACTTTTACCCGCGTCGGCGTAGAGCGTATCCATAGATTCGCCTTCGAACTGGCCCGTAGTCGCCCGGCCAGGCACCTGACCCTGGTGACCAAGTCCAATGCTCAGCGCCATGGCATGGTGCTGTGGGACGAGGTCTTTGCCGAGGTGGCCAAGGATTATCCGGACGTGCGCACCACTCGGGAACTGGTGGACGCCGTGACCACTACCATGGTGCTCAAGCCGGGCAACCTGGACGTGATCGTCGCCACCAACCTACACGCGGACATCCTGTCGGATCTCGCCGCAGCACTCTCCGGCAGCCTGGGCATCGCGCCCACCGCCAACCTCAATCCCGATCGTAGCTTCCCCTCCATGTTCGAACCCATCCACGGCTCGGCCTTCGATATCACCGGCAAGGGGGTCGCCAATCCTATCGCCACCTTCTGGACCGCCGCGCTGATGCTCGATCACCTCGGCGAGCGGGAGGCCAGCGCCCACCTGATGCGAGCCATCGAAGAGGTCACCGCCAGCGGTCTGCACACCCCGGACTTGGGCGGCACCGCCACCACGCGCCAGGTCACTGATGCCGTGCTCGAATTGATCGCTCGCTAGTCCGGCTGCACCGCCCGCAGCCAGGCGGGGCGGGCGATGCAGCGCCCGCATCTCCACCGGCGTCCGCTTGCGCGGTCGCCTCCATTACAAGAACAAGAGTGGACATCCCATGAAGCGCCTACTCGGAAAACTCTACGTCCAGGTCGTGATCGCCGTCATCGCCGGCGCCTTGCTCGGCGTCTTCCATCCCGATTTCGCCACCTCGCTCAAACCCATCGGCGATGCTTTCATCAAGCTGATCAAGATGCTGTTGGCGCCGGTGATCTTCCTCACCGTGGTCACCGGCATCGCCAAGATGAACGACATGAAGGAGCTGGGCCGGGTCGGCATCCGCGCCTTCATCTATTTCGAGGTGGTCTCGACCCTGGCGCTGATCGTCGGCCTGCTGGTGGTCGATACCTTCAAGCCGGGCGCTGGCATGAACATCGATCCCGCCACCCTGGACAGCTCCGCCATCGCCAGCTACACCGAGGCCGCCAAGCACGAGTCCTTCATCGCCTTCATGATGCAGATCATCCCCAATACCCTCGGGGACGCCTTCGCCAAGGGCAACATCCTGCAGATCCTGCTGTTCTCCATCCTGCTCGGGGTGGCGCTGGCGCGCTGTGGTGACAAGGGCAAGCCGATCATCCGCACCCTCGACAGCCTGATGCACGGCATGTTCGGCATCGTCAACATCGTGATGCGCCTGGCGCCGCTGGGAGCCTTCGGCGCCATCGCCTTCACCATCGGCAAATACGGCTTTGGCTCGCTGTTCTCCCTGGGCAAGCTAATGGCCTGCTTCTATCTCACCTGTATCCTCTTCGTTGCCCTAGTGCTGGGGCCGATCTGCCGCGTCGCCGGTTTCAGTCTGTGGAAGCTGCTTAAATACCTCAAGGAAGAGTTGTTCACCGTACTTGGCACCAGTTCGTCCGAGTCGGTGCTGCCGCAGATGATCCGCAAGATGGAGAACGCCGGTTGCTCCAAGCCGGTGGCCGGTATGGTCATTCCCTCAGGATTGACATTCAATCCGGACGGCCAGGCCATCTACTACACCGCCGCCGCCACTTTCATCGCCCAGGCCACCAACACGCCGTTGAGCCTGACCGACCAGCTCATCATCATGGCCGTGCTGATGCTCACCTCCAAGGGCTCGGCTGGCGTCACGGGGTCGGGCTTCATCACCCTGGCGGCGACACTGGCCAGCCTCGGCACCATCCCGGTAGCGGGCATGGTATTGCTGCTGGGAGTGGATCGCTTCATGTCGGAGGCCCGGGCGATCACCAACACCATCGGCAATGGCGTAGCAACCCTGGCCATTGCCCGCTGGGTCGGCGCACTGGACATGCACCGACTGAAGGTCGCGTTGGATGGTAAGCCGCTTCCCACACCGGAGGCTGAGGTCGAGGAACGCGTGACGGTGGCCGAGCCGGGGCTACCCACCTTGACCGGCAAGACGCTCTAAAACGGTCGGGCTGGTAGGGTTGCGGGTTTTACCTCATGCTGGGCGTCCCGCTCTCGACCGACTGCCGCGATGACCCCGACTGCGATCCTGCGTACCGGCCTGCTGTCTCTGGCGCTGTTGCTACCGTTGTCCTGCGCCCAAGCGGCCATTCCCAGTCTCAAACCCGCCAACACCTGCGTGCGCAGCGCCTTCGTGCTGCGCTGCCAGGACGGGCAGGGCGGCTGGTACGGGGTGGCGGTGCAGGGCAACGATACCCTGATGCGCGGCTACGATCCGGTCTCGGGCCTCTCCTGGTCCCAGACCAGCACCCGACTGGGGCGGCTGCAGTTCTTCAGCGGCCTGACCAGCGACGGCAACCTTTGGCTGGGTCGTACCCGCCAGCTGGGCTGGAACGTCATCAGCCGCTTCTCCACCTCCCAGGGCGACCGCGCCCGCACCAGCTGCAATCGCGTGGCGGGGTGCGAGTGGCGCTAGCAGGAGGGCTGCGCTTGAGGGGCGCCCGTCACTCGCATGTGTCCCGCTTGCGGCGTCATTGGCCCACAGCCTGAGCGCTACCCGCTGGGAAATCCTGCGGCGGGTAATCCTGCCCGGCGTGCTGGGCCAGGTGCTGACCGGCGTGCGCCTGGCCATCGGCATCCTCTAGATCGTGCTGGTGCCCTGCGAGATGCTCGGCGTCAGCACCGGTCTGGGCTACTACATCCTCGACACCCGCGACCGCCTGGCCTATGGCGAGCTGATGGCCCTGGTGCTGCTGATCGGCCTGCCTGAACGTGCTGGCGCGGCAGCTGCACCAGCGCTTCCTACCTGGGCGATAGCGGAAAGAATATGGTTAGAGTGAAAGATTATGGGGTCTAACCATTCGATCTATTCATAAAGAATCTGGGTCTTTGGAGTCGTCCGCCACCCTGGGGCAGCATGCCTAGCCGTTCGTACGAGCTGACAACCAGGACAGGAGCCCCAATGGATCTCGAGCCACTCAACCGACGCCGCTTCATTCGACAGCTAACCACCGTAACCGCCCTGGGTGCCCTGGGTACCAGCCTGTTCGGCTGCGACGACAAACCCGGTACCCAGGCCGGCGCACCGGCAGTGATCGGCCAGCGCTCGGATCAGGTGGTCCCTTTCCGCTACCCCGACAACCCTACCTTCGATCTGGTCTACGTCGCCGACTCCCTGGGCTACTTCGAGGGTACCCGGGTGCGTCCCCAATACGTCGGCAAGGTCGCCGCGCCGCAGATCATCCCGCTGGTCGGCACCGGCGAGCTGGACCTGGGCACGCGCATGGTGCCGCTGGTGATCTCCGCCATCGCCAGCGGCCTCGACCTCAAGGTGGTGGCCGCCGGGGGCAAGACGTTGCAGGAAGCGCCGCACATGAAGTACTTCGTGCGCGACGACTCGGGTATTCGCACGCCCAAGGACCTCGAGGGCAAGACGGTGGGCTTCAACAGCTTCGGCGCCTGCGCCGAGTTCGTCACCAAGAAATACCTGCGCCAGCAAGGCGTGGACGTCGATCGCATCAAATGGGTGGTGGTCCCGGACGTCCAGGCCGAACAGACGCTCGCCACCGGCAACATCGATCTGGCGATCATCCATCCGCCCACCTCCGGCAGCGCCGAGCACAATCCCGCCCTGCGCAAGCTGTGGAGCGATTTCGACCTGGACGAGGGGTTGGGCGGCATGGCGCCCTACAGCGCCCATGGCCGCTTTCTGCGCGACCATCCCGAGGCTGCGCGGGACGTGGTCCAGGCGCTGGCCAAGGCGGCCAACTGGGTCAACGGGCATCCCGACGACGCCCGCAAGATCACCGCCGAGCGCCTGGGCATGAAGCTGGAACTGGTCGAGCGCTTCGCCTACGTCGACGATCTGGTTATCACCGAGCCGCCGATCCAGTACTACATCGACATCCTCGAACACGAAGGCAAGCTCAAGCCCGGCGCGGTGCAGGTCAAGGACGTCTACACCAATGCCTTCAATCCCTTTGTCCGGGGTACCGTCTGATGAGCGCCAAGATCGTCGCCCGGGGCCTGGCGCTGGCCTATGACGGCCTTAGCGAAAGCGGCGCCCAGGAGCGGGTACCGGTGTTGCAGGACTTCGACCTGGAGGTGCGCCAGGGCGAATTCCTGGCGGTGCTGGGGCCTTCCGGCTGCGGCAAGTCCACCTTCCTCAACATTCTCGCCGGTCTGGCGCAGAAGAGCGCGGGTGAGCTGACCATCGACGGCCGACCGTTGCAAGGCATCAATCCGCATCAGGGCGTGGTATTCCAGGGCTATGCGCTGCTGCCGTGGCGCTCGGTGCTGGACAACATCGCCATCGGTCTGGAGATTCGCGGGGTGGGGCGTCGCGAGCGGCTCGCGACGGCGCGGGAGTATCTGGCGCTGGTAGGGCTGGAGGGGCAGGGCGCTCGCTATCCCCACGAACTCTCCGGCGGCATGCGCCAGCGGGTGGCCATCGCCCGCGCCCTGGCCTATGCGCCGGACGTGCTGTTGATGGACGAGCCCTTCGCCGCGCTGGACGCCCAGACCCGCGAGCATCTGCAGGACGAGTTGCTGCGCATCTGGGACGGGCAACGCAAGACCATCGTCTTCATCACCCACAGTCTCGACGAGGCGATCTTCCTCGCCGACCGGGTCGCGGTGATGACGCCCCGCCCGGGGCGGGTCCACCGCTTGCTCGACATCGACCTGCCGCGTCCGCGGGCGGCCGAGGTGCGCAACACCCCGGCCTTCGCGGCCTTGCGCCAACAGGCCTGGGAAGCCCTGCGCGGGGCGCCTGCACCCGTGCCGTCAGCGGCACCGCGACGCCAGGAGGTAGGCGCATGAAGCTGATACGCCATTCCCATCGGCTGCTCGACGGCAGCCTCGGCATCCTGCTGTTCCTGGCGCTCTGGGAAGCCTTGCCGCGGCTGGGCCTGGTCAACCCCGGCTACCTGAGTCCGCCCTCGGTGGTGCTGCAGAGCATCCTCGACCTGGCGCGCGATGGCAGCCTGGCGCGGCACCTCGGCGCCAGCCTGCAACGCTCGCTGGCCGGCCTGCTGCTGGCCATAGGCGCAGGGGTGCTCCTGGGCCTGCTGATGGGCTGGTTCATCCGCCTTGAACGGCTGCTCGATCCACTGCTGCAACTGTTCCGCCAGACCAGCGCCCTGGCGCTGTTCCCGGTGTTCATCCTGTTCCTGGGCATCGGCGAGGCCTCGAAGATCGCCATCATCTTCTGGGCGTCCTTTTGGCCGATCCTGCTGAGCACCATCAGCGGCGTGAAGCAGGTGGATGCGCTGCTGGTGAATTCGACGCTGTCCATGGGGGCCAACCGACGCTTCCTCTTTCTCAAGGTGGTGCTGCCGGCGGCGGCGCCGTCGATCTTCACCGGCATCCGCCTGGCCGGTGCCTATTCCATCACCGCGCTGGTGGCCGCCGAGATGATCGGCGCCCACTCGGGGCTGGGCTTTCTCACCCTCAACTCCCAGGAGGTGTTCCAGATCCCCAGCATGTACGCCGGCATCCTGCTGCTGGCAGTGGTGGGCCTGGCGCTCAATGCGGTGCTGGCCCTGCTGGAAGCACGGCTGCTGCGCTGGCGGCGTGGCTTGTCGGCGCGTGCTTGAGCCCGGCTCGATTTGCGCGGATCAACCCAGCGCCTGGGTCAGCAGCGCGAACTGATCCAGGTCATCGCGGGATACCGGCGCCTCGCCCCTGGCCATCTGCTCGACCTCGTCGACCTGGGGGATGCCCAGCTCGCTGAGCCAGGGATTGAGGCCGCTACGAGCCGTCACGTCGAAGCGCACATAGCGCCCTTCGGCGTGGCGCAGCAGGGCGAGGATCAGCGCCCTGGCCTGGTCGGCGGATTCGGCGATCACCGGACCGACCGACAACCCGCGACCGTAAGGACGCAACAAGGCGAAGCCGCGCAGCTCGCCGCCGCGTTCCAGGCCGACGATGCGTTCGGCCTGTGGCAGCAGTTCCTGAAGCAAGGTGGTGCGGTCCAGGCCGGTAGCGGCCTGGGCGAGGACCTGCAGCTGGGGAGCTGCGGCCAGCGTCAGCTCCTGAACCTGGCTTTCCAGCGGGTGGCGCTGGTCTTCCATGGTCGGCAGCGTCGCGACCTGGTGCTGATAGATACGCTCGTAGGAGACGAAGCCCTGGCTGCGATAGAGCGGGGCGCCGCGCAGGGTGGCGACCAGCAACGGCGTGCGGGTGCCGGCCAGGCCGATCAGGCCGTCCATGAGGCAGCGACCGTGGCCCTGACCCTGGTGGCTGTCGGCGACGATCACCAGGCCGATGGTGGCGTAATCGCCCTGGGGGACGCAGAAGCCGGTCCCGAACACCCCCTGGTCGTCCTCCAGCGCCAGGCCTTCGCCGGTATGGAACAGGCATTGCCAGTCTTCCGGCCGATGAGGCCAGTGCAGCGCCTGGGACAGGCGGTAGGCGGTAGCGAGGTCGGTTTCGCGCAGGGGTCTCAGGGTGGCGTGGGACACGGCAGGGCTCCGGTTCGGGTCTGGCTGATGCAGACGTCAGCCTAGCAAGACGCGACGGCAGATTCGGTTGCCGATGGCCGGGTGCAGCGGCGTGAGGCGCCGAAGGTCCGGGCCAGATCGGCAAAAGATGGCGGTCCGCCGGCCTAGCATGGGGCCAAGCCCACAGCCCTAGCGGAGCGCCCCATGGCCTCGTTCGACCCCAGAGAAGTTGCGGTTCGTTGTGCCCATTTCATCGGGGGGCGCACCTGCGACGCCCGCGCCGAGCTGGAGGTGTTCCGGCCCTCCGATGGCGGCTTCCAGAGCGGGCTGCCGTGCGCCTCGGCGGATCTGGTAGATGAGGTGGTGGAAGGCACCTGGCGCGCCTGGAAGGCCAGTGACTGGGCCAGCCGTCCGCCCCGGGAACGGGCGCGGGTGATGCGCCGCTGGGCCGATCTGGTGGAGGCCGATGGCGCGGTGCTCGGTCCGCTGGAAGCCGTGGGGTCGACCCGTCCGTTGCGCGAGGTGCTGGCCTGGGACATCCCCTATGTGGCCGAGGGTATCCGCTTCTTCGCCGAATTTGCCGACAAGCACGGTGGCGAGGTGGCGGCCACCGCCACCAGTCACCTGGGCCTGCAGATCACCGAGCCCTATGGCGTGGTGGGCGCCATCGCCCCGTGGAATTTTCCCCTGAGCATGGCCGGCTGGAAGATCGCGCCGGCGCTCGCGGCCGGCAATGCGGTGGTGATCAAGCCGTCGGAGCTGACGCCCTTTTCCATCCTGCGCCTGGCTGAGCTGGCCACGCTGGCCGGGCTGCCCGCCGGCATCCTCAGCGTGGTTCAGGGCGATGGCCGGGTGACCGGCGATGCCTTGTGCCGGCATCCGCGCATCGGCAAGGTCACTTTCACCGGCTCCACGGGTACCGGCACCGCCATCATGACCGCCTGCGCCGAGAGCGGCCCCAAGCCGGTGACCCTGGAGCTGGGCGGCAAGAGTCCGCAGCTGGTGTTCGCCGATGCGCCGGATCTGGCACGGACCGCCCGCAGCGTGGCAGCGGCCATCACCGGCAATGCCGGCCAGGTCTGCGTGTCGGGTTCGCGGCTGCTGGTGCAGCGCGCCGCCCTGGAGCCGATGCTGGAAGGCATTCGCGCGGCCTTCGCCGACTTGCGTCCCGGGCCGACCTGGTCGGCAGCAGCGACGCTGTCGCCGATCATTTCCCAGCGCCAGGGCCAACGTATCCAAGACATCGTCACTCGCAGTCAGGCGGCCGGCGCTGAGATCCTGATCGGTGGCGCGCTGGAGGAGGGGTTGGGCGGCGTCTACTATCAGCCGACGTTGATCACCGGGGTCGGCGCGGACAATCCCGCCGTGGGCGAAGAGATCTTCGGCCCGGTGCTGACCGTGCAGGTGTTCGACGATGAAGCCGAAGCCCTGGCGCTCGCCGACCACCCTACCTACGGCCTGGCGGCCGGCGTGCACACCGCCGACCTCGGCCGGGCGCTGCGCCTGACCCGGGCGCTGGAAGCCGGTACCGTCTGGGTCAATCGCTATGGCCGCAGCCACGACTGGATCATCCCCACCGGCGGCTACAAGCGCTCTGGCATCGGCAAGGACCTGGGCCGCGCCGCCTATGAGGCGACCCTGCGCAGCAAGAGCGTGCTGATCGACCTGGAACACTCCTGAGGTCGCCGCAAACAATGCTGGGCCCTACCGCTAAAACGGTTTTTTCTGTCTCCCGCGGCGCCTGAAAGCGGACAACTGTCAGGCCCGCCGGTGCTGTAATGCTTGCCAGGGACGCCACCGGCGCCCCGGCCTATCACTCACGACCCCTGTCAAAGGACCCTTGCCATGACCGCCTTTCGGCCCAAGTACATCACCTTCGACTGCTACGGCACCCTGACCCGTTTCCGCATGTCCGACATGGCCCGCGAGATGTTCGCCGACCGCATCCCGGCCGCGGCGATGGATCAGTTCTGCAAGGATTTCAACGGCTATCGCTTCGACGAGGTGCTCGGCGCCTGGAAGCCTTATTCGGAGGTGCTGTACGCGGCGGTGGAGCGCACCTGCAAGCGCTGGGGCATCTCCTTCACCGACGCCGAGGCCAATGCCTACTACGAAGCGGTGCCGAGCTGGGGCCCGCATCCCGACGTGACCGCGGGCCTGGCCAAGATCGCCGACAAGATCCCGCTGGTGATCTATTCCAACGCCGCCGACGAGCAGATCATGTCCAACGTCGACAAGCTGGGCGTGCCCTTCCATCGCGTCTTCACCGCCGAGCAGGGCCAGGCCTACAAGCCGCGCCTGCAGGCCTTCGAATACATGCTGGACAGCCTCGGCTGCGGCCCGGAAGACGTGCTGCACGTATCGTCGAGCTTCCGCTACGACCTCATCCCGGCCGACTACATGAACATCCAGAACAAGGTGTTCGTGAATCGCGGCCACGAGCCGAGCACGCCGTTCTACCGCAACACCGAGATCAAGGACATCGGCGGCCTGGCCGCCGTGGTCGGTCTCGAATAACACCCTGAGCTGCCGGAGCGCCCGCCCATGAGTCTTGGCCCAGCATCGTCCGATTCCTACTGGCTGGCGACCGCGCCGGGCTTTACCGGGGCCACCCCGGGGCCGGTGGCGGGCGAGGTGGATGTCGCCGTCATCGGCGGCGGCTTCACCGGGCTCTCCGCGGCGGTGGCCCTGCGCCGGCGCGGTGCCAGCGTGGCCGTGCTGGAGGCCGGTCGGGTGATCGGCGAAGCATCCGGGCGCAACGGCGGGCACTGCAACACCGGGGTCGCCCAGGACTACGCGGCCCTGCACGCCAGCCTGGGTGCCGAGCGCGCGCGGGCCTTCTACCAGGCCTATGCCGATGCGGTGGCCAGCGTGGAGGCAGTGATCGCCGAGGAGGGCATCGGCTGCGATTTCCACAAGGCCGGCAAGCTCAAGTTGGCGGCCAAGCCGCAGCACTATGACAACCTGGCACGTACCTGCGAGCTGATCCGCCGGGAGGTGGACCCGGACGTGGAGCTGCTCAACGCCGCCCAGGTGCGGATCGAGGTGGCCTCCGATGTTTTCCACGGTGGTCTGCTACAGCGCAATGGCGCCCAGATGCACATGGGGCGGTTCGGCGTGGGCCTGGCGGAGGCGGCGGTCCGGCGTGGCGCCCAGGTGTACGAAGGCGCGGCGGTCAGTGATCTGCAGCGGCTGCCCGGTGGCAGCTTTCGCGTGGTCAGCGCCAAGGGCGAGCTGCGCGCCCGCCAGGTGCTGGTGGCGACGGGCAATGCCCGGGTCGGCCCCTTCCAGTGGTTTCGGCGACGCATCGCCTCGGTGGGCAGCTTCATCATCGCCACCGCGCCGCTGCCCAAGGCGCAGCTGGACGAGCTGCTGCCCAACCGCCGCACCTATGTCACCAGCCGCATCATCGGCAACTATTTCCGCACCACCCCGGACCACCGGCTGATCTTTGGCGGTCGGGCGCGCTTCGCGCTGTCCGATCCACGCCAGGACGCCAAGAGCGGCGCCGTGTTGCGCGCCGCCCTGGGGCAGCTGTTTCCCAGCCTGGCCCAGGCGCCCATCGACTATTGCTGGGGCGGGCTGGTGGACATGACCGCCGACCGCCTGCCCCGCGCCGGCGAGCAGGACGGCCTGTTCTATGCCATGGGCTACAGCGGTCACGGCGTCCAGATGGCGGTGCACATGGGCCGGGTGATGGCCGAGGTGCTGGAAGGGCGCAGCCAGGCCAACCCCTGGCGGGTGCTGGACTGGCCGGCCATTCCCGGCCATTTCGGCAAGCCGTGGTTCCTGCCGCTGGTGGGGTTGTACTACCGGGTCCAGGATCGCCTGCACTAGGTTCTGTACGAAAAGTGCCTGCGCTCGGTGATGCTTCGTTGAAAAAGGCCTGGATCGCCAGCCCGGTCGGAATGCTCATTTACCGCTCGTAAACTCGAGCGCGAGTCCGATCCGCTTCCTCAGCCTTTTTCGCCTCGCCTGACCTTCGCTCGTCGACTTTTCGTACAGAACCTAGATCCTGATCAACGAACCGCCCGCCCGGACCCTGCCAACCGCAGCGTCAGGGCGGGCGGTTTTTGTCGTTTCTGCAGGCCAACGGGCGGTTTGGCATTTTCCCCAGTGCCAGGCAGGTGGGCGGCGTGAAAGCTGCTGCGAGGGTCGGCGTTCGCATCTTGTACCTGGTCGGAAACGCCGCCCCGCTGGCCAGCGAGACGGCTGGCAGCGCGCCAAACCCGGGCATGGGCCGACCCGCTGCGCTGTGGCGACGCACACCGCAAACAATGCTGAGCGGCTTGGCCAAAACGGTCTTTTCTGTCTCGTCGCCTGCTCAATTCGACCGTATTCGACGAGGGCCCGGTGCTGTAATGAACCAGGCCGTGCGACACGGCGGCCACGAGGATAGTGCCGCAGGCCCGGGGAGGGGATCGCGGCGCTGGTGACAAAGCCCCCAACGAGCGAGCCGACATGACCGAGAAAAAGACTGGAAGTCCCCTGATAGGTGCTGCTGAAAGCGTGCGTGCCTTCGAGGCCCTGCAGCGGGGTGTGTCGCGGCGCGATGCGCTCCGCCTGCTCGGCGCCGCCGGACTGCTGGCGACCGGCGTGGGCGGTCTGCTCGGCCGCGATGGTCAGGCCTTCGCCGCAGAAGATGCGGTTACCGGCACCCCGCGTCGCGGCGGTCGGGTGCGCGCCGCGGCGGCGGGTTCGTCCACCGCCGATACCCTCGACCCGGCCCGTGGCGCCTTTTCCGGTGACTACGCGCGCCACTACTTTTTCTACAACGGCCTGACCGTGTTCGACAGCCATCTGGAGCCGCAGATGGCCCTGGCCACCAGCTTCGACACCCAGGATGCCCTGACCTGGACGATCAAGCTGCGCCAGGGTGTGCAGTTCCATAACGGCAAGACCTTCGACAGCGCCGACGTCGTCTACTCGCTGCTGCGCCACAAGGACCCGGCGGTGGGCTCCAAGGTCAAGGCGCTGGCCGACCAGTTCGCCGAGATCACCGCGGTGTCGCCCGACGAGGTGCGTATCCGCCTGGTGTCACCGAATTCCGAGCTGCCCGCGGTACTGGCCATCTCGCCGTTCCTGATCATCGCCGATGGCACCAAGGACTTCTCCACCGCCAACGGCACCGGCCCCTTCAAGGTCAAGGAATTCAAGCCGGGGGTGCGCACCGTGGGCACGCGCAACGAAAACTACTGGAAGTCCGGCAAGCCCTATCTGGACGAGATCGAGCTGATCGGCATCGGCGACGAACCCTCGCGGGTCAATGCGCTGCTGGCCGGTGACGTCCAGCTGACCGTCTCGGTGGATCCGCGCTCCGCCGACCGCCTCAAGCAGGGCGGCAAACTCAAGATCGTGGCCAACACCTCGGGTGGCTACACCGATCTGATCATGCGCCTCCCCAACCGGCCGTTCAACGATCCCAACGTGGTCGAGGGCATGAAGCTGCTGTTCGACCGCGAGCAGATCCTCAAGTCGGTGTTCCTCGGTTACGGCACCATCGGCAACGACCAGCCGATCATGCCCGGCACACCCTATTACGCGGCGGATCTGCCGCAACGGCCCTATGATCCGGACAAGGCCAAGTTCCTCTTCCAGAAGGCCGGCATCGCCGGCGCACGTATGCCGCTGGTGACCTCCACCGCCGCCGACAACGCCAACGAGATGGCCCTGGTGCTGCAGCAGTCGGCGCGCCAGGCCGGCCTCAACCTGATGGTCAATCGGGTCAGCGCCGACGGCTACTGGGACAACCACTGGATGAAGGATCCGCTGGGCTTCGGCAACATCAACGCCCGGCCCACCGCCAACATCCTGCTGTCGCAGTTCTTCAAGTCCGATGCGCCCTGGAACGAATCCGGCTGGAAAAACGAACAGTTCGACCAGTTGCTGGTGGCCTCCCGCGGCGAGACGGATGTCGCCAAGCGCAAGCAGATGTACGCCGACATGCAGCTGCTGATCCACCAGCACAGCGGTATCGGCCTGCCGATCTTCACCAGCTCCATCGATGCCCATTCGCCCAAGCTCGGTGGCTACGGAATCATCCCTATCGGGGGCTTCATGGGCTACATGTTCGCCGAACACGTCTGGCTGGAGGCCTGACGCCCGGTGCCTGACGGCGAGTCGGTCCGCAAGGACAGGACTCGCCACTCCACGCTCAAGCAGGAGGTGGCTTTGGATCTTTCCGTGTTTTCCCTCATCGCCAGACGCCTCGGGGGCGGGTTGCTGACCCTGCTCATCGTCTCGTTGCTGGTGTTCTTCGTCTCGGCGCTGTTGCCGGGCGATGCCGCGCAGCAGGCTTTGGGCCAGTTCGCGCTGCCCGAGCAGGTCGCGGCGCTGCGCGCGCAGATGGGCCTCGACCAACCCGCGCTGCTGCGCTACTTCCACTGGCTGAGCGGCCTGCTGCACGGCGATCTCGGCCAGTCCCTGGCCAGCCAGATGCCCATCTCCGCCATTATCGGTGACCGGTTGGGCGGCTCGCTGATGCTGGCCGGCGTCACCGCCCTGGTGTCGGTGCCCCTGGCGCTCGGCCTGGGTATCGCCTCGGCGATGAACGCCGGCGGGCGGCTGGACCGGGCGCTCAACGTCTTTACCCTGGGCATCGTCGCGGTGCCGGAATTCCTGGTGGCGACCCTGGCGGTGCTGGTCTTCGCCGTGCACCTGCAGTGGACCTCGGCGCTGACCTTCGCCCACGACATCGCCGGCCCCCTGGACTTCCTGCGTGCCTACGCCTTGCCGGTGGGCACCCTGTGCTGCGTGATCGTGGCGCAGATGGCGCGCATGACCCGCGCCGCCCTGGTGGAGCAGCTGCAGAGTCCCTATGTGGAGATGGCCCGGCTCAAGGGCGTCGGTCCGGTGCGCGCCGTGCTGCGCCATGCCTTGCCCAACGCCGTGGGGCCCATCGCCAATTCCATCGCCCTGAGTCTTTCCTACCTGATGGGAGGGGTGGTGATCGTCGAGACCATCTTCAACTACCCGGGCATCGCCCAGCTGATGGTGGACGGCGTCGCCAGTCGCGACCTGCCGCTGATCCAGGCCTGCGCCATGCTGTTCTGCTGCGCCTACCTGGTGCTCATGACCCTGGCGGATCTCTGCGCCATCCTGTCCAATCCGAGGCTGAGAACGCTATGACCCGACCCGTGACTCCCGTACGTGCCGCGTCCGTCCTGCCGGTGGACGGCAAGACGCTCGATGCCCAGCTGTCGCCGCCGCGCACCCGTCGGCGCAGCCGCTGGTCCCTGACCGGCATCATCGGCGGCATCCTGGTGGCCTTCTGGCTATTCCTCGCCGTGTTCGGCGCCTGGCTCGCGCCCTATGACCCAGGCGCCCTGGGCGACAGCGCGGTGCTGGCCGGCTACAGCGCCGTCCATCCGCTGGGCACCGATTACCTGGGCCGTGATGTGCTCAGCCGTATCCTCGACGGCGCCCGCTTCACCGTGGGCCTGGCGTTGATCGCGGCCGTGCTGGCCTGCGTGCTCGGCACCGGTCTCGGTCTGCTCGCGGCGCTGTCCGGGCGCTGGGTGGACGAGCCGCTGTCGCGCCTGATCGATGCACTGATCTCCCTGCCGAGCAAGATGCTGGCGCTGGTGATGGTCTCGGCTTTTGGCTCCTCGGTGCCCTTGCTGATCGTCATGGCGGTGGTGGGTTATGCCCCCGGCTGCTATCGGATCGCCCGCAGCCTGGCGATGAATCTCATCGAGCTGGAATACGTCCAGGTCGCCCGCACCCGTGGCGAGGGCCGGCTGTATATCGCCCTGTGCGAGATGCTGCCCAACATGCGCCTGCCGCTGCTCACCGACCTGGGCCTGAGATTCGTCTACATCGTGTTGCTGCTCAGCGGCATGAGCTTTCTTGGTCTTGGCGTGCAGCCGCCCAACGCCGACCTGGGCTCCCTGGTGCGGGAAAACATCGGCGGTCTGGCCGACGGCGCCCCGGCGGTGCTGATGCCGGCGCTGGCCATCGGCACCCTGACCGTGGGCGTCAACCTGCTCATCGACCGGTTCGGCGCGCGACGCCGGGGAGGGCGCTGAGATGGAACTGCTGGTAGAGGTCAAGGACCTGCGCGTGGTCGCCCAGGGCGACGACGGCAGCGAAACCCCCATCGTCAAGGACGTCGGCTTCAACCTGGCCAAGGGTGAGGTGCTGGCGCTGATCGGCGAGTCCGGCTCGGGCAAGACTACCATCGCCCTGTCGCTGCTCGGCTATGCCCGTGAGGGTTGCCGACTGGCCGGCGGCTCGATCCGCGTCGGCGATACCCAGGTGCTGGAGCTGGACGCCGCTGGCCTGCGCCGCCTGCGCGGTCGCACCGTGGCCTATATCGCCCAGAGCGCCGCGGCGGCCTTCAACCCGTCGCGGCGCCTGATGGAACAGATCATCGAGAGCGCCCTGATCCATGGTGTACTGACGCGCCAGGAAGCCGAAGCGCGGGCGCTGCAACTGTTCAGGGAGCTGGCGCTGCCGGATCCCGAGCACATCGGTCAGCGCTATCCGCACCAGGTCTCGGGCGGTCAATTGCAGCGGCTGATGGCGGCCATGGCGCTGATCACCGATCCGACCCTGGTGATCCTCGACGAACCCACCACGGCGCTGGACGTGACCACCCAGATCGAGGTGCTGCGGGTGTTCAAGCAGGTGGTCCGCGAGCGGGGCGTGACCGCCATCTACGTCTCCCACGACCTGGCGGTGGTGGCGCAGATGGCCGATCGCATCCTGGTGCTCAACGGCGGCGAGGTCTATGAGAACCGCCGCACCGAACGGCTGCTGGCCAGCGCCCGCCATCCCTATACACGCAGCCTGTTGGCGGCGGCCCGGCCGGAGCCCCTGACGGACCGTGGCCTGCCCACGGTCGAGACTGCGGCGCCGGTACTGGAAGTGAAGGACTTGGTGGCCGGCTATGGCCCCAGCGGCGCCGATGGCCTGCCACGTTACCGGGTGCTGGAGGGTATCGATCTGCGCATCGCCGCCGGCCAGGCCCTGGGGGTGATCGGCGAATCCGGCTCGGGCAAGTCGACCCTTGCGCGGGTCATCGCCGGCTTGCTGCCACCGGCCCAGGGCAGCGTGCGCCTGGGCGGCGAACTGCTGCCACCGGGGCTGGAAGGCCGCACCCGCGAGCAATTCCGCCGGGTGCAGCTGGTCTACCAGAATGCCGACACGGCGCTCAATCCGGCCCACAGTGTGGAACGCATCCTCATGCGCCCGCTGGAGACCTATCACGCCTTCGACAAGGCCACCCGCCAGCGCAAGGTCCGCGAATTGCTCGACCGGGTACAACTCCCGGCCAGCCTCGCCAGCCGGCGTCCAGGCGAGCTTTCCGGTGGCCAGAAGCAGCGGGTCAACCTGGCCCGTGCCCTGGCCGCGGAACCCGAGCTGATCCTCTGTGACGAGGTCACCTCGGCGCTGGATACCGTGGTCGGCGCGGCCATTCTCGACCTGCTCGTCGAGTTGCGCCGTGAGCTGGGGCTGGCCTATCTGTTCATCAGCCACGACATTTCCACGGTGCGCAGCCTTTGCGACGAGGTACTGGTGCTCTATGCCGGGCAGCCCGTGGAACTGGGCACCCCGACCACCCTGCAGCATCCGCCGCTGCACCCCTACACCGAATTGCTCACCGCCTCGGTACCGGCGCTGCGCCAGGGCTGGCTGGAAGAGCAACCCATCCGCACGGCGGTCCCTCTGGTCTCGTCGCCGCCCGCCAGTGGTCGGCTCTGCAGCTTCCTGCAGCGCTGCCCGGTACGGCTCGAAGGCCGCTGCGACCAGGTGCCGCCACGGCCCCTGACGCTGGCCGGCGGCAACCGCATCCTCTGTCACCATGATGGCGAGACCCTGCAGCGGCTGCAGGGCGGCGCCGTGCTGCATTCCCAAGGAGTTCGCGCATGACTTCCCGCTTCCAGCGACTCGCCGAAACCGGCCGGCCGCAGGTCAGTCTCACCGTCGACGGGCTGCCGGTCACGGCCCTGGCCGGCGATACCCTGATGGTCGCCTTGCTCGCCAACGGTCCGGCGCTGCGGCGTTCCGAATTCGGTGACGAGCGCCGTGCCGGCTTTTGCCTGATGGGCGCCTGTCAGGATTGCTGGGTGTGGACCGCCGCCGGCGAGCGCCTGCGTGCCTGCGGCACCGAGGTCCGCGAAGGACTGCAGATCCTCACCGCGCAACCGGAGGCCATATGGAATCTGGCCTAGCCCAACCGGGCAAGAGCACTCCGCGGGTGGTCATCGTCGGCGCCGGTCCGGCCGGCGTGCGGTGCGCCGAGACCCTGCTGGCCGCCGGCATCAGCCCGGTGGTGATCGACGAGAATCGACGCGACGGCGGCCAGATCTATCGTCGTCAGCCCGAGGGCTTCCAGCGCGCCTATGCCACCCTCTATGGCAGCGAGGCGGCCAAGGCCGAGGACCTGCACCGCACCTTCGATGGTTTGCGCGGACGCCTCGATTACCGCCCGGACACCCTGGCCTGGCACCTGCACGAGCGCACCCTCTACACGGTGCAGGGCAATCGCCAGCGCACCCTGGAGTTCGACGCCCTGGTGCTCTGTACCGGTGCCGGCGATCGGCTGCTGCCGGTGCCGGGCTGGAATCTGGCCGGCACCTATACCCTGGGTGGCGCCCAGATCGCCCTCAAGGCCCAGGCGGTGTCCATCGGCCGCCGGGTGATCTTCATGGGCAGCGGGCCCTTGCTCTATCTCGTCGCCGCCCAGTACCAGCAGGCCGGCGCCACGGTGGCGGCGGTACTCGACACCGCGCCGCTGCGCCTGCGTGCCCTGGCGACGCCCAAGCTGCTGGCCCGCCCGGGGGTGGCCTGGAAGGGTGTGCAGCTCATGGCCTCGCTCAAGCGCGCCGGGGTGCCGCTGCACCTGGGCGTCACCCCGCTGGAGATCCTCGGCGATGCCGAGCAGGGCGTGCGTGGCGTGGCCTTCGCCGATGCCCGCGGCCTGCGTCAGGAGGTGGTCGGCGATGCCGTGGGGTTGGGCTACCACCTGCGTCCGGAAACCCAACTGGCCGATCTGGCCCGTTGCGCCTTCGAATTCGAGCAGGCGACCGGCCAGTGGGTACTGCAACTGGACGGCGACGGCCGCACCTCCACGCCCGGCGTCTATGCCGCCGGGGATGGGGCGCGGGTACGGGGCGCCGACGGCGCCGAGCTGGCCGGGCAACTGGCCGCCTGCGCGGTTCTGAGCGATCTCGGTCGCACCCCGCCCGCCGGCCTCGCCGAGCGCTGCCGCGAGGCGCTGACGGTCCAGGAGCGCTTTCGCCTGGGCCTGGCCGAGGCCTTTCCCTGGCCCGCGAAACAGATGGCCAGCCTGCCGGATACCGCGGTGGTCTGCCGCTGCGAGGGCATCACCGCCGGAGAATTGCGCGCCGTGGTACGCGAGAAGGGCGCCCAGGAAGCCAATCGGGCCAAGGCCTTCAGCCGCGTCGGCATGGGTCGCTGCCAGGGTCGCTATTGCGCCCAGGCCGGCGCCGAGATCATCGCCGCCGAATCCGGGGTACCGGTGGAGGCCGTCGGCCGCCTGCGCGGCCAGGCACCGGTCCGGCCATTGCCGCTGGGCATCGTCACCAGCGAAGAGGAGCTTTCGTCATGAACCAGACCGCCAACCGCGCGGACGTCATCGTCGTCGGCGCCGGCATCATGGGCAGCGCCAGTGCCTTCTTTCTGCGCCGTCGGGGCCTGTCGGTGCTCCTGCTGGAGCGCGACCAGGTCGGGCGCTTCGCCAGCGGCACCAATTTCGGCAACGTCCGCCGGCAGGGCCGCTACCTGACCCAGGTGGCGCTGTCCAACCGTTCCCGCGGTATCTGGGGTCGCCTGCCCGAGTTGATCGGCGATGACCTGGAGTTCATCCCCGGCGGCCACCTGCGGGTGGTCTACGATCCCGGCCGCATCGCCATGCTGCACGAGTATGCCCGGGCGCCGGAGACCGCCGCCCTCGATCTGCAGGTGCTCGAAGGCGCGGCCCTGCACGAGAAGTTTCCCTACCTGGGCCCCGAGGTGGTGGCCGGCTCCTATGCGCCCCACGATGGCCACGCCAATCCGCGCCTGGCCGCCCCGGCCTTTGCCCGCGCCGCGGTGCGCGAGGGCGTCAACCTGCAGGAAGGGGTGGAGATCACCCAGGTCACCAAGCCGGATGGCGATTTCCTGGTGCAGGCCGCCGATGGCCGCCGCTATCGGGCGCCGCGGCTGCTGATCACCGCCGGGGCCTGGGGCAGTCGGTTGTCGAGCCAGTTCGGCGAGCCGGTGCCCATCGAGACCCATGGCCCCCAGATGGGCGTCACCGAGCCCTTGCCCTATGCCTTCAAGGAGGCGGTGGGCGTCTCTTCGCCGCTGGTGAGCGAGACCATCTACTTCCGCCAGATCCCGCGCGGCAACGTGATCTTCGGCGGCTGCTTCCGCACCCGCCCGGATCTGGACACCCGCCTGGCCCGCGCCGAGCCCCATGGCCTGCTCAATCAGCTCACCCAGCTGCGACGCCTGGCGCCGGCCCTGGCCAGGGTCAACGTGATCCGCACCTGGAGCGGGGTGGAAGGCTATATCGCCGACGACCTGCCGATCATGGGCCCGAGCAGCCAGGTGGAGGGTCTCTACTACGCCTTCGGCTTCTGTGGCGCCGGCTTCCAGCTCGGCCCGGGCGTGGGCGACACCATGGCCGAACTGATCGCCACCGGTCGTACCGAGACGCCGCTGGCGGCCTTCGACATCGGCCGCTTCGCGCAACCCCGCAGCGAGAGCCTCGCCGGATGAACAGCCAGGACCTGCTGCGCACCCTGATCGGCTTTCCCACCGTCTCCGCCGACTCCAACCTGGCGCTGATCCAGCATGTGCAGGGTCTGCTGGAAGCCGCCGGCATCGCCTGCCGCCTGGTGCTCGACGAGAGCGGGCGCAAGGCCAATCTTTTCGCCAGCGTCGGCCCGAGCGATGTGCCCGGCGAGCTGCTCTCCGGGCATACCGACGTGGTGCCCGTGGCCGGCCAGGCCTGGACCCTGCCGCCGTTCGAAGGGACCCTCAGTGACGGCCGAATCTATGGCCGCGGCGCCTGCGACATGAAGGGCTTCGTCGCCTGCGCCGTGGTGGCCCTGCTGGCCGCCGCCCGGGGCGCACCGTTGAAACGCCCGTTGCAACTGGCCCTGTCCCACGACGAAGAGATCGGCTGCGTCGGGGTGCGCCGCCTGCTGGACGTGCTGGAACTGGCGCCGGTGCGCCCCTTCCTCTGCATCGTCGGCGAGCCCACGGAGATGCAGGTCGCTCTCGGCCACAAGGGCAAGGCCGCGCTGCGCGCCCACTGCCATGGCCAGGAGGGCCATTCCTCCTTGGCACCGCTGCACGTCAACGCCATTCACCTGGCCAGCGACCTGGTCGGCGCCCTGCGCGCCAGCCAGCGGCGCCTGGCGGAAGAGGGCGCTCACGACACGGCCTACGACATTCCCTACACCACCCTGCACGTCGGGCGGATCGACGGTGGCAAGGCGCTGAACATCGTGCCCAACCTCTGCACCCTGGACTTCGAGATCCGTCACCTGCCGGCGGACGATCCCGCCAGCCTGGTCGCCGCGCTGCAGGAAGCGGCGGACAGCCTGGTCCGGGAGGCGCGGCAAACCTCGGCCAAGGCCGCCATCGAGATCGAGACGGTCAACGCCTATCCGAGCCTGGATACCCATCCCAGCGTCGAAGCCGTGCGCTTCCTGCAGACCCTGGTCGAGCCGGGCACCACCCAGCTCAAGGTGGCCTTCGGCACCGAGGGTGGCCTCTTCGCCCGTCGGCTGGACACCCCGGTGGTGGTCTGCGGCCCCGGCAGCATCGAGCAGGCGCACAAGCCGGACGAGTATGTCGAACTGAGCCAGCTCGCTGCCTGTGACGCCTTGCTGGGACGCTTGCGGGTGGCCCTGGGTTGAGGCCACCCGGTCTCTTCAGTAGCCCCGCTGGCGATCCACCAGACCCCGCAGGGGCTCACCGCGCTGATGGCGGCGGATATTGTCCAGCAGCACGGTGAACGCCGTTTCCGGCACCGTCATGGCGCCCACGTGGGGCGTCAGCCAGATCCGCGGGTGCTGCCAGAAGGGGTGGTCGGCTGCGGGCGGTTCCGGCTCCACCACGTCCAGCACCGCCTGGCTCAGCTGACCGCTGTCCAGCGCCGCCAGCAGGTCGGCTTCCACCAGCTGGGCGCCACGGCCGAGGTTGATCAGGCTGGCGCCGCGGGGCAGGGCAGCGAAGAGGCGGGCGTCGAGGATGCCGCGGGTCTCCCCGGTCAGCGGCAGCAGGCAGATGAGGATCTCGCAATCGGCCAGGAACGCCGGCAGCTGCTCGGCGCCGGCATGGCAGCGCACCCCTGGCAGCTCATGGGCCGAGCGCGACCAGCCCGAGAGCTGAAAGCCAAAGGTGGCGAGCCGCTCCAGCACCGCCTGGCCGATCTGGCCGAGACCCAGCACGCCGACGCGTCTGTTGTTCGCCGTTACCAGGGCATGTTCCTGCCAGCGTCCCGTGGCCTGCTGGTCGAGATAGAGGGGCAGCTGGCGATGCAGCGCCAGCACCATGAGGGTGGCGTACTCCACCATGCCGGCGACGATGCCGGGATCCAGCATCCGCACCACGGGCAGCGCTGGCGGCAACAGATTCAGGTCGAATTGGTCTACGCCGGCCGAGGTGGCGAACAGCACCTCCAGGTTGGGAAAGCGGCTGGCCAGGTCTTCCGGCGGTTGCCAGCAGGCCAGGTAGCGGATCTCTTCCGGATTGCCCACGTCCGGCCAATGGCGGAAGGCGATATCGGGCGCGCGTTCCTGGAACAGGCGTCGCCAGGCCTGGCCGCGTTCGGGATCGGCCTTGTAGAGCAGCGTCATGGGGAGGTCTCCGGCAAAGCTCAAGGATGGCGCAAGCGTGCGGTAGTTTGTCCCGAATTCTCCGCTGCTGCCGCCATGATTGGTGGTGCGGTGGAAACTGCGCCGCATCTGGGAAAAACGGCAGCTTCTGTGTCGGCCTGGGCCCCAAAACGCCATAACCCGGGTGCCTTGCGAGTCGATACTGGCCGGGTCCGCGGCGCCCCTGCCGCGCCGCTCGACACGAGGATCCGCCATGCCTTTGCTGCACTACTGCCAGCCGCCCGGTGACCGCCAGCTGCCCCGGGCGCTCCAGCCGCTGCACGATGACCCCCTGGCCGCCGGCCGCGAATTGCACCTGCACGATGGCCCCCTGGGCTATGTGATGGGCAGCGCCTTCACCCATTCCGCCGATTGCCAGCTGGACGATTACCCCTGGGTGGAAGTCAGCCTCCTCGAGGCCGGCGAGTTGCAGCTGGAATGGGAGGGGAATGCCCTGCACCTCAAGGCCGGCGATGCCTTCATCCTGCCGCGTGGCCTGAGCTGCCGCTGGCGTCACAGTGGCGAATTGCGGCGCCTGTTCATGGCCTTTCCCGGCCGGGCCAGCGAAGGCCCGATGCCCCAGGCACCCGTGCTGCTGGATCCCTCGGCGCCGCGCGAACCCTCGCCGCCGCCAGCGGCCAGCGTACTGCTCAGTCCCGAGCCCGAGGCCACCGGCTGCGACCTGTTCGAAAGCGGTGGCGGGGCCCTGCGGATCGGGATGTGGGAGTGCACGGCCTATACGCGCAAGGCGGTGAGCAATCCCCACTGCGAGCTGATGCTGCTCTATGCCGGCGCCGTGACCCTGGCGGTCGAGGGCGAAGCGCCCTGCACGGTCCACGCGGGCGAGGCGGTGCTGGTACCGGCGGAAACGCCCATGGCCTGGGATAGCCGGGAGCGGGTGCGCAAGCTCTATTGCATCCTGCGCTGAGAAGAGCGCGCTCCGGCAGCGGGATGCTGGCGGAGCGTCGCGGCGAGGGGCTCAGCCGGCCTTGATCAGGCTGCGCAGCGGCAGGGCGTTCTTGACCACCGGCGACTTGATGACGATGTAGCTGAAGTACTTTTCGATGCCGACGTTGCGGTCGAGGATGGATTCCATCAATTCCTGGTAGTGACCGATGCTGCTGCACATGAAGCGCAGCAGGTAGTCGTAGCCCCCGCTGATGAGGTGGCATTCGAGGATCTCGTCGACCCCGCGGATAAAGGACTCGAACTTCACGAAGTCGGCGCGCTTGTGGTCGGAGAGGGTGACCTCGGTGAAAACCGTCACCGAGTTGGCGATCTTGGCGAGGTTGACGTGGGCCTCGTAGCCACTGATGTAGCCGGCCGCCTCCAGGCGCTTGACCCGCTGCAGGCAGGGGCTGGGGGAGAGGCCCACGGCTTCGGCGAGACTGACATTGGTCATCCGGCCATCCTTCTGCAGCTGCACCAGGATGTTGATGTCGATGCGATCCAGTTTTGTTGCGGCGTCCATCGTCGTTCCTCGCAATCGTGAACGGCAGGTTAGGCACGCAGGGCGGTCTGGTGCGCATGCACCAGATCGGCGAGACTCGCGTACTCGCATCGCGTGCCATCCAGGGCCTGCCGCGAAAGGTTCCAGGGCCGCGAGCGATCACGGCGCAGGGTACACAGGGGAAAATCCACCAGGGCACTCCAGGGATCGTCCGGTTCACTGCCTCTGATGGGCAGCAAATCTCCACGCGCCAAGCCCAGTTCTTCCAGGGTGTTGTCCAACGCCTGGCGCAGATCGCCACCGCGGTTGGGGATCACGGCGGCGAACACCTCAGGCAAGCGCGCCGTGACCGCTGCCGCCTCGCCGTCATCGGGCGAGGCCAGCAACACCAATCGATAGAACTTGCTCAGGTACTGCAGCGCGCCCGGAGCATCCTCGAACACCGGCCAGCACGTCGTGGCGTTTCCAAAAGCCACGCTGGCATCAAGGTCGGCTTCCTGTTGCAACTCCTGCGCCAGTCGCTGGTGAATGCGCAGGTGCAGGCTGGTCTGGCTGGCAGTGGGAGCCGCCTGGCGCATTTCGCGGGCCAGGCGGTGGTAGCTGCCGAGCAGCCAGTCGGGATGGGTGCTCAGGCCCGCCTGCGCCACAAGGGGGCGCAGGGCTTCGAGGATGCCCCCTTCACGGTCGACGAGGGTGCCGTAGCAGGAAAAGCCTAGGGCCTGGTAACGCGTGATTCTCATGGTCGGATTCCCTTGGCGCTGCCACAGCCGGGCCGGGCGGCGTTACGTTTGACCTCAGGCACCAGCCTGGGCGAGAGCCTGGCCGAACATCTGCAAGGCTTCGGCCAGTTGTGCTTCTGTAGTGACCAGAGGCGCCAGGAAGCGGATGACGTTCCGCTCCACTCCGCACTTGATCACTAGCAATCCGGCCTGACGGGCGCCCTCGATGACCTGCTGAGCGAGGGCGGCGTCCGGGCTCCTGCCGTCCGCGCCGACCATCTCCACCGCCAGCATGAAGCCGCGGCCACGGACCTCACCGATACGCGGGTGGCGGCGTTGCAGGTCGAGCAGACCGCTGCGCAGCTGTTCACCCAGGGCGATCCCTCGGGCGACCAGGTCCTCCTCTTCAAAGATGTCCAGGACTGCCAGCGCTGCGGCGCAGGCCAGGGCGTTGCCGCCGTAGGTACCGCCGAGGCCACCGGGCAGGGGCGCGTCCATGATGGCGGCGCGACCGACCACCCCGGAGAGCGGCAGGCCGCCGGCCAGGCTCTTGGCCACCGTCACCAGGTCGGGCTGGATGCCGGTCTGCTGGAAGGCGAAGAAGCTGCCGGTACGGCCGAAGCCGGTCTGGATCTCGTCAGCGATGAGGACGATACCGTGCTGGTCGCACAGCGCGCGCAACCCCTGGAGGAATTCCACCGGCGCCGGACGGAAGCCGCCGTCGCCCTGTACCGGTTCGATCAGGATGGCGGCCACCTGGTCGGGGGAGACCTGGGTGGCGAGCACCTCGCGCAGGCCGGCAAGGGCCTGCTGGGTGTCCACGCCGTGGAAGGGATCAGGGTAGGGCGCGTGATAGATGTCGCCGGGGAAGGGGCCGAAGTTCTGCTTGTAGGGCTGGGCGAAGCCGGTCAGGGTCACGCCGAGCAGGGTGCGACCGTGGAAGCCGCCGCGAAAGGCGATCACCCCGGGCCTTTTGGTGTGGGCGCGGGCGATCTTGATGGCATTTTCCACGGCTTCGGCGCCGGAGGTCAGCAGCAGCGTCTTGTAGGCTTCGCCGTTGCCGACGAGGGTATTGAGACGATTGGCCAGCTCCAGATAGGGCTCGTAGGCCATCACCTGGAAGCTGGCGTGGGAAATCTCCCCGACCTGGCGGCGCACGGCCTCCACCACCCGTGGGTGGTTGTGACCGACGTTGAGCACGCCGATGCCGCCGACGAAGTCGAGGTAGCGGCGACCGTCCACGTCCCAGACTTCGCTGCCCTGGGCGCGGGCCACCACGACGGGATGGGCGGTGATGATGCCGCGGGGAACGTCTTTTTCGCGAAGACCCAGCAGGCGGTCGGTGGCTTTGGCAGCGGAATTCATGCAGCGATACTCCAGGCAGGGGCGAGAGTTCCAGCCTACGCAGGCCGCAGGGTCGGTAACGCTGAAGTTGCCGGCCCCGGCATCGCGATCGGCTGTTTTGGTCAGGGGTGGCGGCATTTTCGGTTGCCTGCCGCCCGTGGCTTTCAGTCGAGGCCGCCGAGGTGCCAGGCCTTGACCTCCAGGTACTCGTCCAGCCCCAGGTGCGAACCTTCGCGGCCCAGGCCGGATTGCTTCACGCCACCAAAGGGCGCGACCTCCATTGACAGGGTGCCGGTGTTGAGGGCCACCATGCCGAATTCCAGCTGTTCACCGACGCGCCAGGCGCGGCGCAGGTCCTGGGTGTAGTAGTAGGCGCCCAGGCCGTAGGGCGTGGCATTGGCCAGCGCCAGCGCCTCGGCTTCGTCGCGGAAGCGGAACAGCGGCGCCACCGGGCCAAAGGTCTCCTCGCGGGCCAGCAGCATGTCCGCCGTGGCGCCGGT
This sequence comes from Pseudomonas sp. 313, assembly GCF_000316965.1. Classification (NCBI taxonomy): domain Bacteria; kingdom Pseudomonadati; phylum Pseudomonadota; class Gammaproteobacteria; order Pseudomonadales; family Pseudomonadaceae; genus Pseudomonas; species Pseudomonas sp. 313. The sequence goes on along the minus strand of NZ_ANBZ01000035.1, from coordinate 38,570 downwards.
GAGCACCGTGGGCGCGACGAACTGGTCGCGGCCGTTGGGCAAGCCACCGAACAGGGCCTTGGCGCCCTGGGTCAGGGCGTCGTCGACATGGCGTGCGACCTTGTCGACCGCCAGGCGATTGATCAGCGGACCGAGGGTCACGCCGGCCTCCAGGCCGTTGCCCACCTTGAACTTGGCCACCTCGGCAGCCAGGCGCTCGGCGAAACGGTCGTGGATGCCGTCCTGCACCAGGATGCGGTTGGCGCAGACGCAGGTCTGGCCGGCGTTGCGGAATTTGCTCTGCAGCACCCCGGCGATGGCGAGGTCCAGGTCGGCGTCATCGAAGACGATGAAGGGCGCATTGCCGCCCAGTTCCATGCTGGTGCGCTTCACCGTGGCCGCGCACTGCGCCAGCAGCAGCTGACCGATGCGCGTGGAGCCGGTAAAGGACAGCTTGCGCACCGCCGGATTGCCGGTCAGCTCGCCGCCGATGCCGGCGGGCATCCCGGTGACCACGTTGAATACGCCGGGCGGAAAGCCGGCGCGATCGGCCAGCTCGGCCAGCGCCAGGGCCGACAGCGGGGTGAGATCCGAGGGCTTGATCACCACCGGGCAGCCGGCGGCCAGCGCCGGGGCGGCCTTGCGGGTGATCATGGCGTTGGGGAAATTCCAGGGCGTGATGGCGGCGGCGACCCCCACCGGTTGCCGCAGTACCAGCACCCGGCGATCCCGGGCCGGTGCGGGCAGGATGTCGCCAAAGCTGCGCCGGGCTTCCTCGGCGAACCATTTGACGAAGCTGGCGCCATAGGCGATCTCGCCGCGGGCCTCGGCCAGGGGCTTGCCCTGTTCCAGGGTCATCAGCAGAGCCAGGTCGTCCTGGTGCTCCAGCATCAGCGCGTGCCAGCGCTCCAGCAGGGCTGCGCGCTCGGCGGCCGGACGCTCGCGCCAGGCCGGCCAGGCGGCTTCCGCCGCGGCGATGGCGCGGGCGGTTTCCACCGCCTCCAGGGCGGCGACCTGGGCGAGGGTCTCGCCGGTGGCGGGGTTGTCCACGGCAAAGGTGGCGCCGTTGTCGGCGGCGATCCAGTGGCCGTCGACATAGGCGGAGGCTTTGAGCAGGCGGGGATCCCGCAGATCGAGGTGCAGCGGCATGGTGGCGCTCCCAGTGGCAGGTCAGGCCCTGAGTCTAGGGAGGGGTGGCGGCCACCGATGCCGAAATGCCCCGCCCGAAAGGGCGAGGGAACGCGTTCGTCGCGGCCTGGCCGCAGTTTCTGCGGTGACCTCTCAGCGTGCAGCGCCCGGCGGATCGCCAAACAGCGGATCGCCGCGCAGCGCGGCCACCGCCAGCTCGACGAAGGCCCTGACCTTGGCCGCTGCCTGGCGGCCCTGGGGATAGACCAGGTGCACCGGCAGCGGCGCCTCTTCGTGGTCCGCCAGCACGATCCGCAGGCAGCCCTCGGCCAGCGCCGGGGCGATCTGGTAGTGCAGCACCCGGGTCAGGCCGTGCCCCGCCTGGGCGGCGGCGATGGCGGCTTCATTGGTGTTGCACAGCAACAGCGGATCCACCACCACCCTCTGTCCGCGGGCGAAGCGCCATTCCGGCGAGGCCCAGGCGCCCTGGCAGGCGAGAATGCGGTGCTCCTTGAGTGCGGCTGGGGTAGCGGGAGTACCCTGGGCTTCCAGGTAGCCCGGGGCCGCGCAGACCACCCGCCGCATCTGGCCGACCTGAATGGCGGTAAGGCCCGAATCCGGCAACTGACCGATGCGCAGGGCGACATCCATGCCTTCGTCCAGCAGATTCACCTGGCGGTCGACGAAAAAGGTGCGCACGCGCATGTCCGGATAGCGGGCAAGAAATTCCAGCACCAGCGGCAGCACGTGCAGCTGGCCGAACAGCATGGGTGCGGTGACGGCCAGGGTGCCCGAGGGCCTGGCCTGGTGTCCCGCCACGGCCAGTTCCGCCTCGGCGATCTCGCCGAGGATGCGCCGGCAATCCTGCAGATAGCGAGCGCCGGCCTCGGTGGGTTTCACCGAACGGGTGGTGCGCACCAGCAGGCGGGCGCCGACCAGTGCTTCCAGGCCGGCCACCAGGCGGGTCACCGCCGGTGCGCTGAGATGCAGTTCGCAGGCGGCGCGGGCGAAACTCTCGGTCTCGGCCACCTTCACGAACACGCGCATCGCCTGCCAACGATCCATCTGCCTCGCCCCCTGTCTTGTCGACCAGGCTCCATGGTAGTCAACTTCCGGCGGCACGGATCATAGATCGAGCTCCAGGCGGTCGGTGCCTGCCGCCGGCACCGCGCAGCACAGCAACGCCTCGCCGTCGGCTACCCGCGCTACCGGCTCCCGCCCATAGGTGACGGCGCCGCCGAGCAGCCGTGTTCGGCAACTGCCGCAATGACCTTCGCGGCAGCTGAAGGCGGGATCGAGGCCACGGGCTTCGGCCAGTTCCAGCAGCGAGCCTGCCGCGGGTGTCCAGCGCGCTTCCTTGAGCGAGGCGGTGAAGACCACCGGCACGCTGTCCGTGGCCGCGGCTGGACGCACAGGCGCCGCCGCTTCCAGGGGCTGACTGCGGCGCAGCGCCGCCGGACCGAAGGCTTCGGCATGGATGCGCGCGTCCTCGATGCCGTAGCCGCGCAGGCCGTCGTACAGTGCCTGGGTGAAGGCCGCCGGGCCGCAGAGGTAGAAGGCGTGATCGCCGAAGGGCAGGAAGCGGCCCAGCACGCCCAGGTCGATCCGTCCGGCCACCTCGTAGTCGGTATCCGCCACGGCCCCGCGGGTATCGCTCAGCGCCCGCACCAGGCGCAGCGAGCCCTCGGCGGCGGCCACCAATTCGACCAGCTCCGCATCGAAGGCGCGCTCGGCCTTCGACCGGGCGCCGTAGAAGAGGGTGATCCGGCGCTGCCGCTGGGTCCGGCGTCCTTCGTGAACGAGGTGCCTGAGCATCGCCAGCAGCGGGGTGATGCCGATGCCCGCAGCCAGCAGTACCAAGGATTGGTCAGCGGCGGCTCCCAGGGTGAAGTCTCCCGCCGGCGGGCGCGTGTCGAGCAGATCGCCCTCCCGCAGCCGGTCATGCAGCCAGGTGGACACCAGCCCTTCGCGCTTGACGCTGATGCGGTAGTGCCCGTCGGCCGGCGCGCTGGAGAGGCTATAGCTACGCAGCGCCGGGGCCTGGCCGGCGACCGGAGTGAGGCGTACCGGCAGGAACTGGCCGGCCTGGACGGGTGGCAAGGCGGTGCCGTCCGCCGCGGCGAGATGGAAGGAGCGGATGGTGGCGCTCTCCTCGACGATGCGGATGACGCGCAAGGGTCGCCAGCGATTGCCGAGTTCCCGGCTCAGCAGACGCTCGCGCGCCTGCGCCCAGCTGCCGGTCAGCTGGCTGCTGTCCGACTCGCCCCCGGCCCGCGCCTGCCAGCGCAGGGTCAGGGCGCCGCGCCGCCGGACGATACGCTGCGGGCGAAAGGTCCAGAGGCGCTCGGCGCCCTCGAAGGCGGGGATTTCCGGCGAGTCGAACAGCACCTCGGCGGTGCCGCTCAGCTGCAGCAGATCCCCGTGTTCGTAGTCCACGAACAGCAGCCCGGCCCGGCCGTTGGCGACGACATTGCCCAAGGTGTTGAAGAACAGATTGCCGTTGAAGTCGGGAATGGTCAGCAGGTCTTCGGCGCCGACCCGGACGAAGCCCGGCTTGCCGCCGCGATGGGAGACATCGACCCGCCGCTGGCCTTGCTGGTCGGCATAGGAAGCGACGAAAAAGGTATCGGCGCCGGCAATCAACGCGCGAGCATCGGCGTCCAGGCAGGCGAGGTTCTCCATCGATGCGACCGGGGGCGGGCCTGGCGCGTGGACGACGCTCAGATCGCGCAGCTGGATATAGCGCGGGCAATTGCCGAAGCTCTGGTCCACCGTCACGCGCAGACCCTGGGCAGTGACGCTGAGTGTGCCGTTCATGCGATTGCGGCGGCGCGTATGCAACTCGATGCCGAGCAGGCCCACGGCGGCGCCGTCGCCCAGGCCCGGGGTTGCCGGATCCTCGGCTGAGAGATGGGCGGCGATGTCCAGGGTGGTGGGCGTGGGCGAGGCGAGAAAGCCGGGCTGGCCTGCCAGGATCGTCGCCCAGGCCGCCCCCTCGGCATCGACGCTGCCTAGTATCACAAAGGGCAACTGCGCGAAGAACTGCCGATGCTGGTCGGGCATGAACGAGCGGATAACCCGCGGACCCAGGGCCGCCATGCGCTCACGGACGCCCAGGCGTTCCTGAATAAGGGTTTCACCGGCGTGCCAGGTGGGTAGGGATTCGTGCATGACCGTGACCTCCAGCTAGGCGACGCGCGATCAGGTCCTGAGGCCTGCCGCGGTCCGGGGGAAGGGCACGAAGCCCGGCAAGGCTTCCACCCGCTGCAGGAACGCGCGCACGGCCGCGTAGGGTGCCAGATCCACATTGCCTTCCGGCGCCCCGGCCAAATAGCTATAGAGGGCGATATCGGCGACGGTCGGGTAAGCGGCCGCCAGCCAGTCTCGCGAGGCCAGGTGGGCCTCCAGGCGTTCGAGCAGGACATGGGCGCGGGCGATGACCTCGTCGGCATCCAGCTGGGCGCCGAATACCGTGATCAAGCGCGCCGCCGCCGGGCCATAGGCCAGCTCGCCGGCTGCTACCGACAGCCAGCGCTGTACGGCGGCGGCACCAGCCGGGTCCTCAGGCAGCCAGTCGCTGCGGCCCGTCTTTTTCGCCAGGTAGACGAGGATGGCGTTGGCATCGGCGACCACCGTTTCGCCGTCCCGCAGCACCGGTACCTGACCAAAGGGGTTGAGGGCGAGAAATTCAGGCGTGCGATTGGCGCCGCCCGGGATATCGACGTCGATCAGCTCGACCTCTAATCCCAACAAGGAGGCGAAGAGCACAGCACGATGGGCATGACCGGACAGCGGGGTGTGATAGAGCTGCATGAGCCGACTCCTGGCAGGCATCGGGGCCAAGGGTGGTCCCGACAGGTGCTACCAGCTTGGAATCAGAACCTTCGCGAGGGAATGGGCCTTCTGGTCACTTCAGCATTCCGCAAACTGGAATGATCGAGTCAGCGACAGGCGAAGGCCAACACCCGCTCCAGCATGACGTTGCAGCCATCCAGCTGCGCCTGGGTGATGAATTCGTCCGGCTTGTGACCCTGGGCCATGCCAGCGGGCGCCGACTCCACGAAAAGGCCAAGGTACTGTTGCGGTTGTCCCAGGAACTGGAACAGAACGCCAAGGTGGAAAACGAGAGGGTCTCGGGCACGGTGGCCATCGGCTGTCTAGAGTCTGCGGCGCCGCTCTACCTGCCCGCGCTTTGCGCCGGGTATAACTGTCGAGGCATGCTTCTTCGCAAAACTCGCTAAGCCGCTAAGGGTTTGGCCCTCGCCCATTCCAAGAGTGCTCAACAAGCAGGATCACGAAACGTTAAACGGTTCGTTGATGTGAGAATGAGTATCAATTAGAGTTTCGCGTTCCTAGTTTTACATGGACGCAAAAATGCTATCGCTGCTTGCTCCACTTCAGGCGTCACGTCAGCCCGGGTTTCCCCTTGATGAGGTCACCCCGCCGACCCTTCAGGCTTCACCACCGCAGCCGGTCGGGCAGGGGGGCGCCGCTCAGGGTCCGGCGCTGGGAAAGCTGTTCGATCATCACCGTAGCCGCCTGCTCGGAATCGCGACGCGGTTGCTCGGCTGTAGCAAGCGTGCCGAAGACATCGTTCAAGACGCCTTCCTCAAGTTCTGGGAGCAGCGCGATTCCCGGGAGGTCGTGGAGCCTTCGCGCTATCTGTATCGGGTGGTGCAGAATCTGGCGGTCGATCAGCTGCGCCGCCGGAAGCTGGAGGAGCGCTGGTTCACCAGCCCCGATGAACAGGCCGAAGGGGTGCCGGGCGAGGTGTCCGCCGAGCGAGTGGTCCAGGCCCGGGAGGAGATCGGGCTAGTGGTCCGGGCGTTGCGGCAGCTGCCGCCCCGCACCCAGGATGTGATCACCCTGTGTCGGGTTGAGGGCTTGACCCAGCGTGATGTCGCCCGGCGGATCGGTGCCTCGCCGGCGCTGGTCAATGTCCTGCTGCAGGACGCTACCGTGCATTGTCGCAACTCCCTGACCGGCAACTGTCTTGCCCGTAACTGTCCGAAGCGAGGTCGCCCATGACCCTCATCCGCCTCATCCTGCGCTATCGCCCGCTGGCCACGACCCTGGTGCTGTTGCTCAGCCTGGGGAGTGCCTTGCTCAGCGTCGGGGTGATCGCCTTCATCAATTGGCGGTTGGTGACCGTCCAGACAGCGCCGACCGAGGCGCTGCTGCAATTCCTCGGGTTGCTGCTACTGTTGCTGGCGATGGCTGCCGGCGCCCAGGTGGCCCTGACCGCGCTGGGCCATCGCTTCGTCTACGATCTGCGGCGGCAGGTGGTGAAGCGGGTGTTGGATACCGATATCGAACGCATCGAGGCCGTGGGGGGGCCGGCCATCCTGGCCAGTCTATCCAGCGACCTGCGCAACCTCACCCTGGCCTTCGTGCAGCTGCCTGGGCTGCTCTATGGCGCGGTGCTGAGCCTGGCGGCGTTCCTTTATATGGCCTGGTTGTCCTGGTCGCTGTTCCTGGTGACGCTCGCCTGGATGACCCTGACCCTGGGCCTGGGCTGGTTGCTGGTGACGCGGCTCAATCGCCATCTGCATCTGCTGCGCGATGCGGAGAATAGCCTCTATGCGGACTACCAGGCGCTGATCGAGGGGCGCAAGGAACTGGCGCTGAATCGTGCCCGCGCCCAGCGTTTCTTCGAGGAGGACTTCGAGGACAACGCCAGTGCCTATCGCGAGCACGTGACGCTGGCGGATCGCTACAACGCCCTCGCCAGCAACTGGGCCAACACCATGGTGCTGGGCACCATCGGCCTGGCGTTCTACCTGGCGAACGGACTGGGCTGGGCCAGCACCGAGGTGGCCGCCACCTATGCCCTGACCATCCTGTTCCTGCGCACGCCGCTGGTGATGGCGGTCGGGGCGCTACCACCGCTGATGGCGGGGCAGGTGGCGTTGGAGCGGGTGGAGGCTCTGGCCCTGGCGCCCGCCGCGGAAGATTTCGCCAAGTCGGTGCCGGCCTTCGCAGGAGACTGGCAGCGCCTGGAGTTGCGTGGCGTGGAGTATCGCTACGAGACCCAGGGCGATGAGCAGGGCTTCGATGTGGGACCCTTGAATCTTACGCTCAGGTGCGGTGAGACGGTGTTCCTGATGGGGGGTAACGGCAGTGGCAAGTCGACCCTGGCGCGTCTGCTGACCGGCTTGTATCAGCCGCAACGCGGCGTCATCGCGGTGGACGACAGGGTCGTGGGCGTGGCCGATCGGACGGCCTATCGCCAGCTGTTCGCCGCGGTCTTTACCGACTTCCATCTGTTCGATCGCCTGCTCGGGCCCGATGGCACGCTTGCCGAGGGGTCTCAGGTGCAGACTTGGCTGCGACGCCTGCATCTGGAGCGCAAAGTGCGGGTGGCGGAGGGGCGGCTGAGCGATACCCGCCTGTCCCAGGGCCAGCGCAAGCGGTTGGCTCTGCTATTGGCCATGCTGGAGGGGCGCAGCATCGTCCTACTGGATGAGTGGGCCGCCGACCAGGACCCGCTGTTTCGCCAGCTGTTCTATCGGGAGCTGTTGCCCCTGATGAAGGCGGCGGGGTTGACGGTATTTGCCATCACCCATGACGACGCCTATTTCGATCAGGCCGATCGGCTATTGAAGATGGATGGCGGCCGCCTGGTGGAACTGGTCGGTGAGCAGCGCGAGCGGGCCAGTCGCGATGCCCTGCGGGAGATCGCCGGCTAGGAGGTGAGAAGCAGTCGCCGATCTGGACAGGGATCGGCAAAAAAGCCCTGAACAAGCGTCAGGGCTGTTCGTCGAGGAAGGTGAGAATGATTGTCAGTCGTGCTGTGTCGCGAGGGCAATCCCACCCGGTTATCGACGAGAGGTTCGCATGGAACAGGTCCACGACTACATCGGCATCGGCTTCGGGCCTTCCAACCTGGCGCTGGCCATCGCCGCGGACGAGCAGGCTCCCGAGCGCCAGCCCCAGGGATGCTTCATCGAGCGCAAGCCGGCCTTCAGCTGGCACGAAGGCATGCTGCTCGAGGGCAGCACGATGCAGATCTCCTTTCTCAAGGACCTGACGACCCTGCGCAATCCGGCCAGCCGCTTCACCTTCATCAACTATCTGAAGGAACGCGGTCGACTGGAGGACTTCATCAATCTCAAGACCTTTTTCCCCAGCCGCGAGGAGTACAACGACTACCTCGGCTGGGCGGCTGCCGCCTTCGCCGAGCAGGTGCACTACGGCGAAGAGGTGGTGGCGGTGGAGCCCTGGTACCGCGACGGTATCCTGGCCGCCGTGCAGGTGGTGTCCCGCGATCGGCAGGGCACGTTGCAGCGGCGCCTGGGCCGCAACCTGATCCTCGGTATCGGCGGGACCCCCCAGGTACCGCCGGCCTTCGCCACGCTGAGCGATCCGCGGGTACTGCATTCCTCGGCCTATCGCGGGCGTATCGAGGCGCTGTTGGCCGATCCAGCCCAGCCGCGGCGGGTGGCGGTGGTCGGCGGCGGCCAGAGCGCGGCCGAGATCTTCCAGGATCTGACCCAGCGTTTCCCCCAGGTCGAGGCGTCGCTGATCGTGCGGGGTGGGGCGCTCAAGCCGTCCGATGACAGCCCCTTCGTCAACGAGATTTTCAATCCGTCCTTTACCGACCGGATCTATGCGCAATCGCCCGAGCGCCGTGAACGCCTGTTCGCCGAGTACCGCAATACCAACTACTCGGTCGTCGACCTGGAGCTGATCGAGAACCTCTACCAACTCTTTTACCTGCAGAAGCTGCGCGGTCACGAGCGCCATCGACTGCTCTGCGAGCGAGACGTGGTGACCTGCCTGCCATCCGCGCAGGGGCTGGAGCTGGAGCTGGAAGGGCGGCTGGACGGCAGCCGCACCACCCTGGGCTATGACGTGGTGATCCTGGCCACCGGCTATCGCCGTGACTACCACCAGCACCTGCTGGCCGGCCTGCGCGAGCATCTGCAAGACGGCGAGCCCGACCGCCACTACCGCTTGCCGCTGGCAGCGGGCGGCGCGGTCCAGGTGTTCCTGCAAGGTGGCTGCGAGGTCAGCCACGGGCTGTCCGACACCCTGCTGTCGGTCTTGGCGATTCGCTCCGCTGAGCTGGTTAAGGCCATGACCCTGGCCAGCGCGCCGCCGGTGGCGATGCGTTCCGCCTGAGCCACCCGTCACTCCTTTCTTTTCGCGACGCTGCCACGGCGGCGTCCGGCCTTCTATTTTTGCAGGTGAAGCCATGACCTCCCGAGCGGATCAAGCCGAGCACTTCGTCGACGTCCTCGATTTCTACGCCGAGCGCCAGCCGGACAAGACGGTGCTGCGCCATCTGACCAACGACGAGACGCCGCAGCTGACCTCCTATGCCGAGCTGCGCAACCGTGCGCTGAGCCTGGCCGGCTACCTGCAGGAGCGGCTCGGGCAGACCCGGGGCGAGCGCTGCGTGCTTCTGCTACCCAGCGGCCCGGATTACGCCGCGGCCTTCTTCGCCTGCCTCTATACCGGGGTCATCGCCGTGCCGGCCTTCCCGCCGGAAAACAGTCGGCAGATGCACATCGAGCGCCTGCGCGGCATCCTCGACGACGCCCAGCCGCGGGTAGTGCTCGGCGAGCGGGCCTGCCTCGCCGCCCATGCCGACACCCTGGCGCAGGCGCTGCCCGAGGGCGCGTTGTGCCAGGCGGTGGAAGACATCGAGGCCAGCTGGGCGCTGACCTATCGCCCCCAGGTGGTGGACCCCTCGGCGCTGGCCTTCCTGCAATACACCTCGGGTTCGACGTCGGCGCCCAAGGGGGTGATGGTCAGCCATGCCAACCTGATTGCCAATGAAAAGGCCATGCAGCGCGGCTTCTTCACCGGGCGCGACGAGGAATGGGTGAGCTGGTTGCCGCTCTACCACGACATGGGCCTGATGCTCGGACTGCTGCTGCCGATCTTTCATGGCGGCACCCTGACGCTGATGTCGCCCAATCACTTCCTCACCCGCCCGGCGCGCTGGCTGCAAGCGCTCAGCCAATACGGCGGCACCGTCAGCGGCGGGCCGGACTTCGCCTACCGCCTGTGCGTGGAGCGGATCAGCAACAGTGCCCTGGCCGAGCTCGATTTGAGTCGCTGGAGCATGGCCTTTTCCGGTTCCGAGCCGATCCGAGTGGACACCCTGGATGCCTTCTGCGAGCGCTTCGCCGCCGCGGGATTCCGCCGGCAGGCCTTGACCCCGGCCTATGGCCTGGCCGAAGCGACCCTCTATGTCTGCGCCCACGAGCCGACCGACGAATTCCGTATCCAGCGATTCGCCGGTGACGCCTTGAGTGCCGCCGGGGCCGAGGCGGCGCTGCAACACGGCCGCCTGGCCGGGTGCGGCTGGTGCGATGCCGACCACGAGTTGCGCATCGTCGATCCGCACACCCTGGAACCGCTGGACGAGACCCGCGCCGGCGAGGTGTGGGTCGCCGGCCCCAGCCTGGCGCAAGGCTACTGGAACAATCCCGAGGCCACGGCCGCGGCCTTCATCGAGCGCGATGGTCGCCGTTGGCTGCGCACCGGCGACCTGGGCATCGCCGCTGAGCGCGAACTCTATATCGCCGGGCGGCTGAAGGACCTCATTATTCTCAATGGACAGAATCTCTATCCGCAGGACGTGGAGCTGGTGCTGGAAGAGCAGGTGGCCGATTACCTGCGGCGGGGCCGGGTGGCGGCCTTCGCCCTGGTGGGCGAGGACGGTCGCGAGGGCATCGGTCTGGCGCTGGAGATCAGTCGCAACGTGCGCCGCCTGGTACCGGCCGAACGCATCTGCGGGGCCTTGGTGGAGGCCTTGACTCAGGCCTTTCAGGTCGCACCCAGAGCCATTGCGCTGCTGGAGCCCGGAACGCTGCCGCGCACCACCAGCGGCAAGCTGCAACGCGCCGCCTGCCGGGCCGGTTGGTTGGCGGGCAGCCTGGACAGCTTCGCCGAGTGGCGCGATGGCGCCCTGGCCCAGGGCGAGTCCCAGGTCGCGGCGCCGCCCGTACTGCCCGAGGTGCGCACGGCCTGGGCCGAGGTGCTCGGGCGCGATGACCTGACCGCCCAGGCGCATTTTTTCGCCCTGGGCGGGGATTCGGTCGCCGTGGTGCAGGTGCAGGCGCGGTTGCGCGAGTCGCTTGGGGTGTCGATCGATCCGGCGCTGCTGTTCGAGGCCTCGACGCTGGGCGCCTTTTCCGCGCGGGTGGCCGCGCTGCCGCGCGAAGCCGCGGCGGAAGGCCCCGTCGCCGAGGATGCGCCCCGCGCGCCCCAGTCCTTCGCGCAGCAGCGCCTCTGGTTTCTCGATCAGCTGGAGCCGGGCAATGCCGCCTATCACCTGGCCGGTGAAATCCTCCTTCACGGAAGCTTGGACGTGGCACGGCTGGAGCGGGCGCTGGAGGCCCTGGTGCAGCGCCATGCGGCGCTGCGCACCCGCTTCTCGGCAGGTGCCGGTGAGGTGCCCGAGCAATGCATCGAAATGCTGGCGCAAGGGGCGGTCGAGCACCATGACCTGAGCCAGGCCGCACAGCCCGAGGCGGCCCAGGCCACCTTGGTCGAGAGCCTGGTGCGCCGTCCGCTGGACCTGCGCCAAGGGCCGCTGTGGCGCATGGCGCTGATCCGCCGAGACGCCGAGGACCATCGGCTGCTGCTGGTACTGCACCACATCATCGCCGATGGCTGGTCGATCCAGGTGCTGCTGGAAGATTTCGCCGCCCTGTACCGCGCTGCCGAGGGCGAGACGCCCGCGCTGGCGCCCCTCACCATCACCTATGCCGACTTCGCCCGTTGGCAGCGCCAGCTGCTGGCCGGTGAAACCCGCGAGCGCCAATTGGCCTACTGGCAGGCCCAACTGGCCGACGCGCCCGCACGCCTGGAGTTGGCCGGCGACCGCCCCCGACCGCCGCAGCAGAGCGGGCGCGGCGCGCGCTTCGCCTTCAGCCTGCCCGCCACCGTCAACGCGGGCCTGCATGATCTGGCCCAACGCCAGGGGGCGACGCTGTTCATGGTCGGCCTGGCGTTGTTCCAGCTGCTGTTGCAGCGCCATAGCGGCAGCAGCGACCTGTGCGTGGGTGTTCCCGTGGCCGGGCGCACCCAACGGGCGACGGAGCGCCTGATCGGCTTTTTCGTCAACACTCAGGTGCTGCGATGCCAGCTGGACGGCGCCCGCTCGTTCAGCGTCCTGCTCGACCAGGTCAAGCGGCGCGCCCTGGAAGCCCAGGCTCATCAGGACCTGCCGTTCGACCTGCTGGTGGAAGCCCTGGCGCCGGAGCGGCACCTGGGTTGGAATCCGCTGTGCCAGGTGAAATTCACCCAGCAATTCCCACTGCCCCAGGCGCTGGACCTGGGCGGGGTGACGCTGTCCGCGCGGCAGCTCGACGATGGCGCCGCGCACTTCGACCTGGGCCTGGACATCACCGACCTGGCGACGGGCATCGAAGCGGTGTTCACCTATGCCACCGACCTCTTCGAGGCGCCGCGCATCGCCGCGCTGGCGGACGATTTCGCGCACCTGGCGCAGCAGGTGGTGGCCGATGCCGAGCAACCCCTGGCGTGCTACCGCCTGGCCAAGGAGGAAGCGGGACTGGCCGGTGAATCCCAAGCCTTCCCGGCAACGGACCTGCTGGCACTGTGGCGCGCGGGGCTGGCGCAGGCCGGGCACGAACCGGCCCTGGTGGCCAGCGATGCCAGCCTGAGCCATGCCCAGCTGGAGGCCGACAGCAATCGCTTGGCGCGGACGCTACGCGCCAAGGGAATTGGTGCCGAGGTCCGGGTAGCGCTCTGCCAACCACGGCAGGCCAGCTTCGTCGTCGGCCTGCTGGGCATTCTCAAGGCCGGCGGGGCCTGCGTCTTCGTCGATCCCAAGTGGCCCGCGGCGCGCCAGGCGCAGGTGCTGGCTGACAGTGGTGCCCAGTTGCTGCTCGGCATGCCCGTGCCCGAGGGGCCGCCCGCGTTGGCGCTGGACGCCACGGCGGACTGGCGGCAGGCGTCGGCGGAGGCGCTGGATGTCATGGTACTGCCGGCCCAGGCGGCCTACCTGATCTACACCTCCGGGACCACTGGGCGGCCCAAGGGGGTGGTGGTCAGCCATGGCGCCATCGCCAACTATGTGCAGGGCGTGCTGCAGCGGCTGGCGTTGCCGCCCCAGGCCAGTTTCGCCATGGTTTCCACGGTTGCCGCCGATCTCGGCCACACGGTGTTGTTTGGCGCCCTGGCCACTGGCGGCACCTTGCACCTCTTGGCTGACGAGGTGGTCCAGGATGCCGATCGCTGCGCCGACTATTTCGCGCGCCATCCCGTGGCGGTGCTCAAGATCGTCCCTACCCATCTGAACGCCTTGCTGCAGGCCGCCGATCCGACGCCCCTGCTGCCGTCCGCAGCGTTGGTGCTGGGCGGCGAGGCGCTGCCAGAACCGTTGGCCGCGCGGGTTCGCGAACTCAAGCCTGGGTGCCGGCTGTTCAACCATTACGGCCCCACCGAAAGCACCGTGGGCGCCCTGACCGCGGTCCTCGACGAGCCGACAGCGGGCATCGCCCTGGGCACGCCGCTGCCCAATCTGCGCGCCCGGGTACTGGACGCCGACCTCAATCCGCTCCCCGCCGGTGCGGCCGGCGAGCTGTACCTCGGGGGGGCGGGCCTGGCGCGGGGCTACCAGGGCCGACCGGGCGATACCGCCGCGGCCTTCCTCCCTGATCCCTGGGTGCCCGGCGAGCGCCTCTATCGCACCGGTGACCGAGTACGGCTGGCCGCGGACGGCCGGCTGGAGTTCCTCGGTCGCAACGACGACCAGCTCAAGATACGGGGTTATCGTGTGGCGCCGGGCGAGATCGTGGCGGCCCTGCTGGCACAACCCGGCGTGGCGGCGGCCCATGTGCAGCTGGATGGCCGTGGGCAGCTGGTGGCCTATGTGACTGGCCGCGAGCTCACTGGCGAACGCCTGGGCGAGCGTCTCGCGCAGCTGCTGCCCGAGGCGCTGGTACCGGCTCAGATCCTGGTGCTCGAGGCTTTCCCGCTCACTGCCAACGGCAAGCTGGACCGCGCCCGCCTGCCGGAACCCGAAGCCCGCCAGGCCGAGTTCGCCGCACCCCAGGGCGAGGTCGAGACCGCCTTGGCGGCGCTCTGGAGCGAGGCGCTCAAGGTAGAGCGCGTCGGTCGGCACGACAATTTCTTCGCCCTGGGCGGCGATTCCATCCTCAGCCTGCAGATCATCGCCCGGGCCCGCCGCCAGGGCCTCAAGCTCACGCCCAAGCAACTGTTCGAACACCAGACCATCGCCGCCCTGGCCGCGGTCGCGGTGCCTGCCGCCGCGCCGTCCGTGGCCCCAGCGTCTGTGCCTGCCGTCCCCGGCGAACTGCCCTTGACGCCCATCCAGGCCCGCTTCTTCAGCGAGCCGGTCCGGCAGCGCGCGCACTGGAACCAGTCCGTCATTCTCGAACTAGCGGCCCCCATCGAGGTTGCGGCCCTGCGCCAGGCATTGTCGGCCCTGGTCGCCCGCCACGGCAGCCTGCGGCTGGCCTTCGAGCCGAACGAGCAGGGCGGCTGGCGGCAGCGGCTAAGAGCCCAGGAAGACCCGGAGCGGCTGCTCTGGACCTGTCGAGTCGCCGACGAGGCCGAGCTGGCGCCGTTGTTCGACGAAGCCGAACGCAGCCTGGACCTGGCCCGTGGACCCTTGCTGCGCGTGGTGCTGGCCGAAGGGCCGGCGCAGCGTCCCCAGCTGTTGATCGCCATCCATCACCTCGCCGTGGACGGCGTCTCCTGGCGCATCCTGCTCGATGACCTGGCGTTGGCCTATCAGCAGGCGGCAGCCGGTGCGCTCTTGGAGTTGGGCGAGACGGGCAGCGACTGGAGCGCCTGGACCCTGCAGTTGGCGCAACGCGCCGCCGATCCACGGTTGCAGCAGCAGCGCGGTTACTGGGACGCGGTCACCGCGGTCCCCGAGACCCTGCCGTGCCTGGACCCCCATGGCAGCTGCCGCGTCCGCGACGCCGGTAGCCTGGCGCTGCGACTGCCGGCGGAGTTGACCGAGCGGCTGCTCCAGCTACCCGGCACCGAAGCGGTGCTGCTAGCGGCGCTGGCCGAGGCGCTGCGGCAGTGGACGGGCCGCGCGGCCACCCGCATCGCCCTCGAAGGCCATGGCCGCGAGGAGCTGGACGGCAGCCTGGAGCTGAGTCGCACCCTGGGCTGGTTCACCTGCCTCTATCCGCTGGTGCTGGGCGCCGAGTCGACCCCGGCCGCTACCCTGGCGCGCACGCGGCTGACCCTGGCCGAGGTGCCCGAGCGCGGCCTGGGCTACGGGCTGCTGCGCTACCTGGGCGGCGCTGACCTGGCCGATACCCGCGACGGCCTGACCTTCAACTACCTGGGCCGTTTCGAGCGGCCGACGGTGGCCGGCTTCCCGCTGCGAGGGCTGGAGCTGCGCAGCAGTCGCGACCCCGAAGGGCCGCTGACCAGTGCCCTGGTGCTGGACGCCCAAGTCCGCGACGGCCAGTTGCGCCTGGACTGGCGTTACAGCGCCACGCGCTTCGCGGCGGACGCCATCGAACAGCTGCACCAGGGCTTCGTGGAGGCGCTGGCGGCGCTGCTCGACGGCGCGCAGGCGCCGGAAGCCGAGCTTGAAGCCGTACTGCCCCTGGCGTCCATGCAGGAAGGCATTCTCATGCACAGCCTGCTGGAGCCGGGCAGTGGCATCTACCTGATGCAGGATCGCTATGAGCTGCGCCAACCGCTGGCGGCCGCGGCCTTCCGCCAGGCCTGGGACGCCGTGGTGGCGCGACATCCGGCGCTGCGGACCGGGTTCCAGGAGCTGGACGGCGAATGGCGCCAGGTGGTGCATCGTCAGGTGCCGTCGCCGGTCAGCCTGCTGGACTTCAGCGACCGGCCGCGGGAGGAGGGCGTGGCCGCGCTGGAGGCGCTGCTGGCCGAGGAGCGCCGCACGGGCTTCGATTTCGCCCGGCCACCGCTGCTGCGCCTGCGTCTGGTAACCTTCGGCCCGAACGACTACCAGTTGGTGCAAACCCATCACCATGTGCTGATCGACGCCTGGTGCCGCGGCCTGATGCTGGGCGAATTCTTTGCCCGCTATCGGGCAGCCGTCGCCGGGACCGAGCTGGCAATGCCACCCGCCCGACCCTATGCCGATTTCCTCGCCTGGCTCGCGGCCCAGGATACCGCCGCGGGTCGCGCCTGGTGGCGCGCCGAGCTGGCCGGGGTGGAAGCGGCCACGCCCTTGCCCTATCGCCGCCAAGGCTTGGCCTCGGGTGAGATGCGCGACGAAGCCGTGGCATTGTCGGCGCAGGCGACCCGCGCCCTGGCGGCCCAGGCGCGGCGTCACCAGTTGACCGCCAATACCTTCGTCCAGGCGGCCTGGGCGCTGCTGCTCATGCGCCATAGCGGCCAGGACGAGGTGATCTTCGGCGTTACCGTTGCTGGCCGGCCGCCTGAGCTGGAAGGCATCGAGGAAGCCCTCGGCCTGTTCATCAACACCCTGCCGCTGCGGGTTGCCCGGCCGACCGCCGAGGTGCCGGCGCTGGCGTTGCTGCAGCAGTTGCAGGCGCGTAACGCGGAGTTGCGCCAGCATGAACATCTGCCGTTGGCCGAGGTGCAGCAGCTGGCCTCGGTCCCGGCCGGTGAGCCGCTGTTCGAGTCGCTGTTTGTCTTCGAGAACGTGCCCCTGGGCGGCGCGGTGGAGGAGGCCGTGCGCGAGTTCGACATCACCCCCCTGGCCAACCGTACCCACACCAACTATCCGCTCACGGTGGTCCTGCTGCCGGGCAACGAGCTGCGTCTGCAATTCACCTTCGACAGCGGCCTGTTCGCCGCCGCCGACATGCGCACCCTGCTGGACCAGTTCGAGCGACTCTTGCTGGCCCTGATCGAGGCGCCGGAACGCGTCCTGGAGCAGTTGGAGCCCCTGGCGGCGGATGAGCGCGAGCGGCTGCTCGGCTGGGGCCGTGGCGCGGCGCAACCGCACTGGTATCAATTGCCCTGGATCGAGCGTTTCGAGGCCCATGCCGCCGCTCATCCCGAGCGCAGCGTGGCGCGCTGCGGCGAGGCCAGCCTGAGCTATGGCGAGCTGGACCACCAGGCGGGCCGCCTGGGCCGCGCCCTGGCGGCTGAGGGTGTCGGTCCGGATCAGGTCGTGGCGCTCTGGGCGCCGCGGGGGTTGGCACTGCTGACCCTTATGGTCGGCACCTTCAAGGCCGGCGCTGCCTACCTGGCCTTGGACGAGCGTCACCCGCCGGCGCGCAGTGCCCGGCTGCTGGACGGTAGCGCCGCACCGGTGCTGGTGGTGCCCCGGGCCGAGCGGGAAAAGGCCCAGGCCATCCTGACGCTGAGCCAGAGACCGCCGCGGCTGTTACTGCTCGAAGAACTGCTGGCCGGGCAGCCCCAGGGCGGCCCCGGCGTGCGCAGCCGACCCGACCAGCTGGCCTATGTGATCTTCACCTCCGGTTCCACCGGCGAGCCCAAGGGGGTGATGGTCACCCAGCAGGGCATGCTCAACAACCAGCTGAGCAAGCTGCCCTTCCTGCAACTGGGCGAGGACGACGTCATCGCCCAGACGGCCGCCACCGGCTTCGATGTCTCGGTGTGGCAGTTCCTCACCCCGCCGCTGTTCGGCGGCCGGGTGGAGATCGTCGCCGAAGCCGAGGTGCAAGACCCAGCAACCCTGCTGGCGCGCGTTGTTGCCGGCGAGGTGAGCGTCCTGGAATGCGTGCCGACGGTGATCGCCGCGCTGCTGGAGTTGCCGCCGCAGCCCCTACCGGCACTGCGTTGGCTGCTGCCCACCGGCGAGGCGCTGGCGCCGGATCTGGCGGCGCGCTGGCTGCAACGCTACCCCGGCATCCCGCTGGTCAATGCCTATGGCCCTGCCGAGTGCGCCGACGACGTGGCCCTGCAGCTACTGCGGGCGCCCCAGGCGGACATCCCCATCGGCAAGCCGACCGACAACACCCACTTGTTCGTGCTCGATACGCGGCTGCGTCTGGTGCCCCGTGGCGGGGTGGGCGAGCTGTACATCGGCGGTGCCGGCGTAGGCCGTGGCTACGTGGGCCGTGCCGGACTGACCGCCGAACGCTTCGTGCCCAGTCCCTTCGCGGCCGGCGAGCGGCTTTATCGCAGCGGCGACCTGGTGCGCTGGAACGTCCGCGGCGAGCTGGAGTATGTCGGCCGCACCGACTTCCAGATCAAGTTACGCGGCCAACGCCTGGAGCCGGGCGAGATCGAGGCCCTGCTGCGGGCGCAACCCGGCGTGCGGGATGCTGCGGTCGCCGCCCAACCCACGCCCCAGGGGGCGCAACTGGTGGCCTATCTGGAGCCCCAGAACGGCGAGCGCCCGAGCCTGGCCGCGCTGCGCGAGGCACTGGCGCAGCGCCTGCCACTGTTCATGGTGCCGACCCAGGCGCTCTGGCTGGAACGGCTGCCCCGCACTGCCAACGGCAAGCTCGATCGCCGCGCGTTGCCGGTACCAGAACTGGACGCCGCGCCGGGGCAACCGCCTCAAACCGGCACCGAACGACAGCTGGCCGCTCTGTGGCAGGAACTGCTGCAGGTGCCGGAGGTAGGCCGCGATGCCGACTTCTTCGCCCTGGGCGGCCACTCGCTGCTGGCCACCCGGCTGCTATCGCGCATCCACGAACGGCTCGGCGTGCGCGTGCCCCTCGCCGCAGCCTTTACCGCCACCACCGTGGCGGCTCAAGCCGAACTCATCGACACCCTGCGCGAGCAGACCCTGGACGACGCCCGTTTGGACGCGCTGGACGCGCTGCTGGACGAGCTGGAGGAGACCTCTTGATGTTGCACGACAAAGCCCAGGCCCTGGCCAAACGTTTCCTCGGCCTGCCGCCGGCGCAGCGCCGTACCTTCCTCGCCAAATTGCGCGACCAGGGCCTCGATGCCGGCGCGCTGCCGATTCCCGGTGGCGCCGCGGCGGCCTGTGCAGAAACCTCCCATGCCCAGCAACGGCTGTGGTTCCTCGAACGCCTGCAACCGGGCAATGTGGCCTATCACCTACCGGGTGCGCTACGCCTGCACGGCCGCCTGAACGAGACCGCGCTACAGGCGGCCTTCGCGGCCCTCACGGCGCGCCATCCCAGCCTGAGGACCATGCTGGAGCAAGGGCCGGGCCGCATCCCCCTGCAACGGGTCGCCGAGCGCAGTGAGGTACCGCTGGAGGCCCTGGGCGAGGTCACGCTCCAGGACCTGCCCGCCGTGGCCCGCGCCTTCGCCAATCGGCCCTTCGACCTGGAACGCGGGCCGCTGTGGCGACTGGGCCTGGCGCGGGGCGTCGACGGGGCGCCGGCGCATCTGCTGCTCTGCCTGCACCATGCCATCGCCGATGGCTGGTCAATCCAGGTGCTGCTGGACGACGTTGCTGCCTGCTATCGCGCGGCGCTGGCGGGGCAGGTCGCCGAGCTGCCCGCCTTGCCGGTCAGCTACGCCGATCATGCCCTCTGGCAGCGCGCCTGCCTCGACGCCGGGGAGGACGAGCGCCAATTGGAATTCTGGCGCGCACGCCTGGGCCGCGAGCACCCGGTGCTGGAACTGCCGTCGGACCGACCGCGTCCGGCGGCTCCCAGCCAGCGTGGCGGGCGGCTGAACTTCGCGTTGCCGGCGCCCCTGGCGCAACAGCTGGGCGACTTCGCCCGGGCTCAGCGCACCACCCTGTTCACCGTGCTGCTGGCCGCCTATGCGACCCTGCTCGGCCGCCTGTCCGGCCAGCAGGACCTGCGCATCGGCGTGCCCGTCGCCGGGCGCCAGCGTAGCGAGGTCGAGCGCGTCATCGGTTGCTTCGTCAACACCCAGGTACTGCGCCTGGAACTGGCAGGCGCGGCGGACTTCCTGGCGCTGCTGACCCAGGCTCGGGAGCGGGTGCGCGAGGCCCAGGCCTATCAGGACCTGCCCTTCGAGCAACTGGTGGACGCCCTGGCTCCCGAACGTACCCTCAGTCACCACCCCCTGTTCCAGGTGCTCTACAACCATCAACCGCGGCAGCTCGACGCCCTGCAACTGGGCCCCGAGCTGCGCGCCGAACTGCTGCCGCTGGACAACGGTAGCGCCCAATTCGATCTGGCGCTGCATACCTGGGAATTGGGTGACGGCAGCCTCGGTGGTAATTGGAATTACTCCTGCGATCTCTTCGAGCCGGCGCGCATCGAGCAATTGCACGCCCGCTTTCTGGTGCTCTTGCAGGGGCTGCTCGACACGCCCCAGCAGCCGCTGGCCGAAGCGCCGCTGCTGCTGTCTGACGAGCCCGCGCGCCTGGCCGCCTGGAACGCCACCGCGCAGGCCTATGCGCCGCTGCCGGCCGCCGGCGTGCTGGGGGGCTTCCTCCAGCAGGTCGCCCTGCATCCCGAGCGCGAGGCCCTGTGCCTGGACGAACGCCGCCTGAGCTACCTGGAGCTGGACCAGGCGGCCAATCGCTTGGCCCACCATCTGCGTAGTCGTGGTATCGGCCGCGAGAGCCGGGTCGGCGTGGCCATGCTGCGTTCGGTGGAGATGGTGATCGCCCTCTATGGAGTGCTCAAGGCCGGCGCGGCCTATGTGCCGCTGGACCCGGACTACCCGGCCGAACGTCTGGCCTTCATGCTGGAAGACTGTGGCGCCAGCCTGTTGCTGAGCCATGGGCCAGCCCTCGCCTTGTTGCCTGAAAAGCTGTCGCTGGACGTGCTGGACCTGGAGCAACTGGACCTGTCCGACGAGCCCGCCAGCGCGCCTGACCTCCAGGTGCATCCCGAGCAACTGGCCTATCTGATCTACACCTCCGGTTCCACCGGCCGACCCAAGGGCGCGGGCAACACCCAGGCGGCGCTGCACAACCGCCTGCAGTGGATGCAGGCGGCCTATGACTTGGATGCCCGCGACCACGTCCTGCAGAAGACGCCCTTCAGCTTCGACGTCTCGGTCTGGGAATTCTTCTGGCCGTTGCAGGTCGGCGCCCGGCTGGTGCTGGCCCGTCCGGGCGAGCATCGTGATCCGGCGGCGTTGAGCACCCTGATCGCCCGCGAAGGCATCACCACGCTGCACTTCGTGCCGTCCATGCTGGCGGCCTTCCTGGCCCAGGACGATCTTTCCGGCTGTGCCAGCCTGACGCGTATCGTCTGCAGTGGCGAGGCCTTGCCGGCGGAGCTGGCCCAGGCCGTGCGCCAGCGGTTGCCCCAGGTGGCGCTCTACAACCTCTATGGCCCCACCGAGGCGGCTATCGACGTCACCCACTGGACCTGCCAGCCGGAGGATCGCCTGGCGGTGCCCATCGGTCGGCCCATCGCCAACTTGCGGATCCATATCCTCGACGAACGCCTCAACCCACAGCCCATCGGCGTGGCCGGCGAGCTGTACATCGGCGGTGTTGGATTGGCGCGGGGCTATCTCGGTCGCCCTGGCCTCACCGCCGAACGCTTCGTCCCCGATCCCTTCACCCCGGGTGGTCGGCTGTACCGCAGCGGCGATCTGGCCCGTTGGCGCGACGACGGCGCCCTGGACTATCTGGGCCGGCTGGACCACCAGGTCAAGCTGCGTGGCCTGCGGCTGGAACTGGGCGAGATCGAGGCGGCGTTGCGCGAGTTGGCCGGAGTGAGCGAGGCCGTGGTGCTGCTGCGCCAGAGCGCCACCGGTCCGCAGCTGGTGGGCTACCTGGTGACGCCAGGTCTGGACGAAGCCGCGTTGCGCCAGGCGCTATTGGCGCGGCTGCCGGACTTCATGGTACCCAGCCATCTGCTGGCACTGGAACAACTGCCGCTGACCCCCAACGGCAAGCTGGACCGCAAGGCGCTGCCGGAGCCCGACATTACCCAGCAGACCTATCGTGCGCCGGAGCCGGGTATCGAGACCGAGTTGGCCACGCTCTGGGCCGAACTGCTGCAGGTGGAGCGGGTCGGGCGGGACGACAATTTCTTCGCCCTCGGCGGCGATTCCATCCTCAGTCTGCAGATCATCGCCCGCGCGCGGCGCCTGGGGCTGGTGTTCAGCCCGCGGCAGCTGTTCGAGCGGCAGACCCTGGCCGAACTGGCCCCCGTGGTGCAGCACCTGGAGACGCCTGGCGAGATTGCCGCCGAAACGCGTGAACCCTTTGCGCTGGCACCCATCCAGCACGCCTTTTTCGCTCGCGCCTTGCCGCGCCCCGAACACTGGAACCAAGCCCTGTTGCTGGAACCGGAGGCGCCGCTGGAGCCCGAGCGACTGCGCCGAGCCCTGGCGCGGCTGGTAGCCACCCATGGCGCTCTGCGCCTCGGCTTCACCCAGGCCGAAGGTCGCTGGCAGCAGCACTATCGCGCCAGCGAAGACGCCGAGCTGCTCTGGCATTCCTCGGTGACCCGCACCGAGCTACCGGCTCTGGCCGACGAGGCCCAGGCCAGCCTGAACCTGGACCAAGGACCGTTGCTGCGCGCCGTGCTCGCCGATCTTGCCGAGGGTGGTCAGCGCCTGTTGTTGGTGATCCATCACCTGGCGGTGGACGGCGTGTCCTGGCGCATCCTGCTGGATAACCTGGCGCGCGCCTACGCCGAGCCCGAGCAGGCCCTGCCGGCCGCGACCCCCTATGCCAGCTGGGTCCAGGCGCTGCAAGGCCTGGAACTGGACAGCGAGCGGGCCTATTGGCAGCAGTTGCCGGCGGCGCCAGCCTTGCCCTGTGACGATCCCAGCGGGCGCGCCTGGGAGCGCGACGCCCAGCGCCTGAGCCTGCGACTTGACGCGGAGCGCACCCGTGAGCTGCTGACCCAGGCGCCCGCGGCCTTCCGCACCCAGGTCAACGACCTGCTGCTCACCGCCCTGGTGCGGGCCCTGCATGGCTGGAGCGGACAGGCCGAGGCGCGGCTGCTGCTGGAAGGCCATGGTCGTGAAGACCTCTTCCCCGGACTCGACCTGAGCCGGACCCTCGGCTGGTTCACCAGCCTTTATCCGGTCCGGTTGGGCGACCAGACTGATCTCGCCACTAGCCTCAAGACCACTAAGGAGCGACTGCGAGCTATCCCGCGTGGTGGCCTCGGCTATGGCCTGCTCCAGGCCCGTGGCGACGCGGGCTTGCCGGAGACCACCGGCTCGCTGCTGTTCAACTATTTGGGTCAGCTCGACAGCGAGCTGGGCGGCTTCCGCCTGGCGGACGAGTCTGCTGGACAGGCGCGCGATCCCCGTACCCCCCTCGAGGCCGAGCTGGCCCTGGAGGGCGCTGTCCACGGTGGCGAGTTGCACTTCGTCTGCACCTACAGCGGCCAGCGCCATGCGGCCGCGCGCATCCAGGCCTTGCTGGAGGCCTTCGGCGCGGCGCTGGACGAGGTCCTCGCCCTCTGCCGCCAGAGCAGTGGTGCGACCCCCTCGGACTTCCCGCTGCTGGCCCTGACCCAGGCGCAACTCGATGCGCTGCCGCTGGCCGCCCTCGAAGACCTGCATCCGCTCACGCCCATGCAGCAGGGGCTGCTGTTCCACGCCGAGCTGGGCGGGGCAGGCGATCTCTACGTCAACCAGGTAGGCGTCGAGCTGGACGGCCTGCCGAAGGCGGCCTTCCTCGCTGCCTGGCGGCAGGCGCTACGGCGCCATGCCGGCTTGCGCGCCGCTTTCCTGCGGCTGGCCGGCGAGGGTCGGGCGGTCCAGGCCATCTGGCGCCACGCCGACCTCGCCGTGCGCGAGCTGGATTGGCGCGACCGCCCGGCGGCCCCAGCTGCCCTGGCTGACCTGCAACGCGAGGAGCGTGAACGCCCCTTCGAGCTCGCCAGGCCGCCGCTGATGCGCCTGCTGCTGGTACGGCTCACCGACGAGCGCTGGCAACTGGTCTGGACGCTGCACCATATTCTGCTCGACGGCTGGAGCAGTGCGGCGCTGCTGGCGGAAGTCCTCCAGGCGACCCGCGGCGCGGCGCTGCCGGTACCGGGTCGCTACCGCGATTATCTCGCCTGGCTGGCCAGCCGTGACGCGGCGCGTAGCGGCGAATTCTGGCAAGGGCAACTGGCCGACTTCGAATTGCCGACCCGTCTGGCCGACAGCCTCGGTCGCTCGACCACGGCCGACGACCCGCGCAGTGGCGAACAGCACCTGGTCCGCGACCGGGCCCCGCTCGATGCCGCCGCCCGGCGGCTGCACGTCACCCTCAACACCCTGGTGCAGGCGGCCTGGACCCTGTTGCTGCAACGCTACACCGGTCAGCGCCGGGTCGCCTTCGGCGCCACCGTCGCCGGTCGTCCGGCCGAGGTCGCTGGTAGCGAGCGGCTGCTGGGGCTGTTCATCAACACTCTGCCGGTGGTCCAGGCACCTGCACCGGAGCTGACCGCCGCCCAATGGCTGCCCGCCTTGCAGGCTCACAACCTGGCCCTGCGTGAGCACGAGCATACGCCGCTCTTCGAGGTGCAGCGCTTGGCCGGCCATGCCGGTCAGGCGTTGTTCGATACGCTGCTGGTGTTCGAGAACTATCCGGTGGACGCCGCCCTGCGCGGCGCTAACGCCAAGGCCCCAGCCATCGGCGCGGTCACGGTGAGCGAGCGCACCCACTATCCGCTGAGCATCGCCGTCATGGCCGGTGCGCGCCTGGAATTGCACCTGCACTACCAGCGCGCGTGCTTCACGCCTGCTCAGGTCCAGCGGCTGGCGGCGCACCTGGGGCAATTGCTCGACGGCCTGGTCCGCCAACCGGAGACGCCCCTGGGCGATCTGCCACTGCTCGACGCCGAAGGCCTGGCCACCTGGCAGCGCTGGAATCCACCGGCATCGGCGAGCACGGACGAGGCGCTACTGCCCTCGCTGATCGCCGAGCAGGCCCGCCGCCAACCCCAGGCCATCGCCCTGGTGCATGGCCAGGAGCGGCTGGACTTCGCCACCTTGGAAATCCGCTCCAATCGCCTGGCGCAGTGGCTGCGTGGGCAAGGTGTCGCGACCGAAATCCGGGTGGGCGTGGCCTGCGAGCGCGGCGTCGACTTGTTCGTCGCCTTGCTGGCGGTGCTCAAGGCCGGTGGCGCCTACCTGCCGCTGGACCCGGACTACCCGGCCGAGCGCCTGGCGCTGATGCTGGAAGACAGCGGCGCCCGATTGCTGTTGACCCAGCACGACCTGCTCGACCGGCTACCCCAGGTGGCGGGCGTCGAAGCGGTCGCCCTGGATCAACTGGATCTCACTGACCAGCCAGACTCGGCGCCGGCCGTGGTCCTGCATCCCGAACAACTGGCCTACGTCATCTACACCTCCGGTTCCACCGGTCGACCCAAGGGCGTGGCCGTGGCCCATGGCCCCCTGGCGCTGCACTGCCGCGGCATCGCGCAACGCTACGAACTCACGGCGCAGGATCGCGAACTGCATTTCCTCTCCATCAGCTTCGACGGCGCCCAGGAACGCTGGCTAACGCCATTGAGCCAAGGGGCTCGCCTCGTCATCCGCGACCAGGCGCTATGGAGCGTGCAGGAGACCTGGCAGGCACTGGAGGAGGAGGGCATTACCGTGGCCGCCTTCCCGCCGAGCTATCTGCGGCAACTGGCCGACTGGGGCCGGGTGCAGGGCCGCGGCCCTGGCGTGAAGACCTATTGTTTCGCCGGTGAAGCCTACGACCGTGGCCTGCTGCGCGAGGTGGTGGAGTACCTGCAGCCCGAGTGGGTCATCAATGGCTACGGCCCGACCGAAACCGTCATCACCCCGACCCTCTGGCGGGCATCCGCGGCGATCGCAGATTTCACCAGCAGCGCCTATGCCCCCATTGGCGACCTGGTCGGCGAGCGCCAGGGTTATGTGCTGGATCAGGATCTCAACCTGTTGCCCGTGGGCGTTGAAGGCGAGCTGTACCTGGGCGGCGCCCTGGCTCGCGGCTACCTGGAGCGCCCCGGGGAGACGGCGCAACGCTTCGTGCCCAATCCCTTCCGCGCCGGCGAGCGACTCTACCGCACCGGCGACCGAGTGCGGCTCAATGCCGAGGGCCTGCTGGAGTACCTTGGCCGCGCCGATCAGCAGATCAAGCTGCGTGGCTTCCGCATCGAGACCGGCGAGATCGAGGCGGCGCTCAAGGCGTGCCCAGGCGTGCGCGAGGTGCTGGTGATGGTCCGCGAGACCCCGGCTGGTGCTCGGCTGGTGGGCTATGTCGGCGGTGGCCAGCTGCAGGAGGCGGCGCTGCTGGAGCGGCTACGCCAGCACCTGCCCGGCCACCTGGTCCCCCAGCACCTGGTGGTGCTGGAGCGCTTACCGCAGTTGCCCAACGGCAAGCTGGATCGTCGGGCGCTGCCCGCGCCTGAAGTCGCGGCGAGCGAAGACTATGCAGCACCGGCGAACGCCTTGGAGCAGCGTCTGGCTGAGTTGTGGCAAGCCTTGCTCCAGGTCGAGCGGGTCGGTCGCCAGGACGACTTCTTCGCCCTGGGCGGCCATTCCCTGCTGGCGACCCAACTCATCTCCCGTCTGCGTCTGGAAGAAGGGCGGGAGGTGCCGCTGCGCCTGGTGTTCGAGGCGCCGCACCTGGCGGAACAAGCCGCGCGGATCGCCGCCCTGGCGCCCGAGCGCCAGGGGCTGGAACTCCAGGCCCTGGCGCTGGACGAGGCACCGCAATCCCATGCCCAGCAACGGCTGTGGTTCCTCGCGCAGTTGGAACCCGAGAGCGCGGCCTATCATCTGCCGGGGGTCCTGGAGCTGCAGGGGACCCTGGATGAGCAAGCCCTGACCGCGGCCTTTACCGCTCTGGCGGCGCGGCATGCCAGCCTGCGGACGCTGTTGCTGCCGGGTGATCCGCCCCGCCAGCGCATCCTGCCGCCGGCACCCGTGGCCGTGGAGCGCTTGGCGCTCGCCGCGGGTGTCGACCAGGAGGTCGAATTCGCCGGCCTGTTGCAGGCCTTCATCGCCCGGCCCTTCGCGCTCGCCAGCAGTCCGCCCTGGCGGCTGGCCCTGGTGCGCCTCGATGAACAGCGCCACCGCCTGCTGCTGTGCCTGCACCATGCCATCTCGGACGGCTGGTCCGTCGGCCTCTTGCTGCGTGATTTCGCCGAACTCTATCGGGCAGCGCTCAGCGGCGTGGCACCGGATCTGCCGGCACTACCGGTGCAGTACCCCGACTATGCACGCTGGCAGCGTGAGCACCTGAGCGCCGGGGAAGGCGAGCGGCAACTGGCCTATTGGCGCGCCCAACTGGGCAGCGAGTCGCCCACTCTGGATCTGCCGGCCGACCGGCCACGGCCGGCGCGGCGCGGCGGTGCCGGGCAGCGACTGGACTTCACTCTCGCGGCGGACCAGGCCAAGGCCCTGCGCCAGGCTGCCCATGCCCTGGGGGTTACGCCCTTCATGCTGCTGCTGGCCTGCTATGGCGTGCTGCTGGGTCGGCTCAGCGGGCAACGCGACCTGCGCATTGGGGTACCGGTGGCGGGGCGCACGCGCGCCGAGCTGCACGACCTCATCGGCTGCTTCGTCAATACCCAGGTACTGCGCCTGGACCTTGCCACCCCGACGGATTTCACCGCCCTGGTGCACCAGGTGCGCGAGACTCTGCTCGACGCCCAGGCCCACCAGGATCTGCCCTTCGAGCACCTGGTGGAGCACCTGCAGCCGGAGCGGAGCCTCAGCCAGCACCCGCTGTTTCAGGTTAGCTACGACCATCAGCGACGCGATCACCGCGCCCTGGCCGACGTGCCGGGGCTGCAAGCCCGTATCCTCGACACGCCAGCCACCCAGGCCCAGTTCGATCTGGCCCTGGCGACCTGGGAAGACCCGGACGGCCGCCTCGGCGGTAGCTGGACCTTTGCCCTCGATCTCTTCGAACCGGCGCGCATCAGGCAACTGCACGCCCGCTTCCTGGTGCTCTTGCAGGGGCTGCTCGACGCGCCCCAGCAAGCCCTGGCCGAGGCGCCGCTACTGCTGCCCGACGAGCCTGCACGGCTGGCCAACTGGAATGCCACCTCGGAGGTCTATGCACCACTGCCGCCCGCTGGCGTGCTGGGGGGCTTCCTCCAGCAGGTCGCCGTGTATCCGGAGCGCGAGGCCCTGTGCCTGGACGAACGCCGCCTGAGCTACCTGGAGCTGGACCAGGCGGCCAATCGCCTGGCTCATTATCTGCGCGGCCGTGGTATCGGCCGCGAGAGCCGGGTCGGCGTGGCCATGCTGCGTTCGGTGGAGATGGTGATCGCTCTTTATGGGGTGCTCAAGGCCGGCGCGGCCTATGTCCCGCTGGACCCGGACTACCCGGCCGAACGTCTGGCCTTCATGCTGGAAGACTGCGGTGCCCGCCTGTTGCTCAGCCATGGGCCAGCCCTCTCGTTGTTGCCGGAAAAGCTGTCGCTGGATGTACTGGACCTGGAACAACTGGACCTGTCCAGCGAGCCCGCCAGCGCCCCCGAGCTTCAGGTGCATCCCGAGCAACTGGCCTATCTGATCTACACCTCCGGTTCCACCGGCCGACCCAAGGGCGTGGGCAACACCCAGGCGGCGCTGCACAACCGCCTGCAGTGGATGCAGGCGGCCTATGGCTTGGATGCCGGTGACCACGTCCTGCAGAAGACCCCCTTCAGCTTCGACGTCTCGGTGTGGGAATTCTTCTGGCCGTTGCAGGCCGGCGCCCGTCTGGTGCTGGCTCGACCGGGCGACCATCGCGACCCGGCGGCGCTGAGCGCCCTGATCGCCCGCGAGGGCATCACCACGCTGCACTTCGTGCCGTCCATGCTGGCCGCCTTCCTGGCCCAGGACGATCTTTCCGGCTGCGCCAGCCTGACCCGTATCGTCTGCAGCGGCGAAGCCCTGCCGGCGGAACTGGCCCAGGCCGTGCGCCAGCGGTTGCCCCAGGTGGCGCTCTACAACCTCTACGGCCCTACCGAGGCGGCTATCGATGTCACCCACTGGACCTGCCAGCCAGAGGATCGCCTGGCGGTGCCCATCGGCCGGCCCATCGCCAACTTGCGGATCCATATCCTCGACGAACGCCTCAACCCGCAACCGGTCGGCGTGGCCGGCGAGCTGTACATCGGCGGTGTTGGATTGGCGCGGGGCTATCTCGGTCGCCCTGGCCTCACCGCCGAACGCTTCGTCCCTGATCCCTTCACCCCGGGTGGCCGGCTGTATCGCAGTGGCGATCTGGCGCGCTGGCGCGACGATGGCGCCCTGGAATACCTGGGCCGGCTGGACCACCAGGTCAAGCTGCGTGGCCTGCGCCTGGAGCTGGGCGAAATCGAGACCGCCTTGCGCGAGTTGGCCGGGGTGAGCGAAGCCGTGGTGCTGCTACGCCAGAGCGCCACCGGTCCGCAGCTGGTGGGTTACCTGGTGACGCCAGGTCTGGACGAAGCTGCATTGCGCCAGGCGCTGCTGGCGCGGCTGCCGGACTTCATGGTGCCCAGCCATCTGCTGGCGCTGGATCAATTGCCGCTGACCCCCAATGGCAAGCTGGACCGCAAGGCGCTGCCAGAACCCGACATTACCCAGCAGACCTATCGTGCACCGGAGCCGGGTATCGAGACCGAATTGGCCGCGCTCTGGGCCGAGCTGCTGCAGGTGGAGCGGGTAGGGCGGGACGACGACTTCTTCGCCCTCGGCGGGCATTCGTTGCTCGCCCTGCAGGTAGTGGCCCGCTTGCGTCGCGATCACCGCTGGGAGGTACCCGTCCGGATGCTGTTCGAAGCCGCCACCCTGGCGGCGTTCGCCCGCAGTCTGGTCGACCTGGCCCAGGTTGACGAGGCGCCGCTGCAGGGGCGTGACTGGCCCGGTACGCCCGCCCGGGCGCCGCAGTCCTTCGCCCAGCAGCGTCTGTGGTTCCTCGCCCAACTCGAACCGGACAGTGCGGCCTATCACCTGCCGGGTGGCCTGCGCCTGCAGGGTCGACTCGACGAGGCCGCGCTGCGCACGGCCTTCCAGCGGCTCACCGCTCGCCACGCCAGCCTGAGGACCACCTTCGGCCACGGCGAGCAGGGCGCTCAGCAGCTCATCCACGCCGTGCATGAGCCCGTGTTCGAGGTGGTGATCCTGGATGCAGCGGCGGCCGACACCTATCGCCGCGCCTTCATGAGCCAACCCTTCGACCTGGAGGCCGCGCCGCCCTGGCGCCTGGCCCTGGTGCGCCTGGCACCGGACGAGCACCTGCTGCTGCTGTGCCTGCACCACCTGCTGGCCGATGGCTGGTCGATGCGGCTGCTGCTGGAAGACCTGGTCAGCCTCTATCGCCAGGCCCTGGGCGATGACCGGATGCAACTACAACCTCTGCCGCTGGACTATGCCGACTACGCCGCCTGGCAACGCGAGCGCCTGGCCGCCGGGGAGGGCGAACGACAGCTGGCCTGGTGGCGCACGCAACTGGGTAGCGAACACCCGCTGCTGGAACTGCCAGCCGACCACCCACGCCCCGCCCAGCGCGATGGCCGCGGCGGGCGGGAAACCTTCGCCCTGGATGCGACCGCCTCCCAGCGCCTGCGCCGTACGGCCCAGATGCTGGCGGTCACCCCGGCGATGCTGCTCTTGGCCAGTTGGCAGACCCTGCTGTTCCGTCTCAGCGGCCAGACCGATCTGCGTATCGGCGTGCCGGTAGCGGGGCGGGTACGGGCGGAGACCGAGGCCTTGGTCGGTTGCTTCGTCAACACCCTGGTCCTGCGCGGTGAACTGGCCGGGCGGATGCCAGCCAGGGCCCTGGCCGCCCAGGTACGTTCCCGGCTGCTGGACGCCCAGGCTCACCAGGAGCTGCCCTTCGAGCAACTGGTCGAAGCACTGCAACCCGAGCGCCACCTGAGCCACAACCCCCTGTTCCAGGTGACCTTCAACCACCAGGCGCGTGGTGAGCAGGCATTGGCTCAGCTACCCGGTCTGACCGCCGAAGCCCTCGACGGCGCGGGCGACCAGGTGCATTTCGACCTGTCGCTGGGCACCTTCGACGAGGCCGACGGCGGTATTTCCGGCTACCTGGACTTCGCCAGCGACCTCTTCGAGCGAACCACCGCCCAACGTTTCCTGCGCATCTGGCTGACCCTGCTCGACGGCCTGGTCCGCCAACCCGAGACGCCGCTGGGCGACCTGCCACTGCTCGACGCGGAAGGCCTGGCCACCTGGCAACGCTGGAATCCACCCGCGCAGGCCAATACGGATACGCCACTGCTGCCCGCACTGATCGCCGAGCAGGCCCGGCGTCAACCCCGGGCCATCGCCCTGATACACGGCCAGCAGCGGCTGGACTTTGCCAGCCTGGAGACACGCTCCAATCGCCTGGCGCAGTGGCTGCGTGGGCAGGGCGTCGCGGCGGAAACCCGGGTCGGCGTGGCCTGCGAGCGCGGTGTCGACTTGTTCGTCGCCCTGCTGGCGGTGCTCAAGGCCGGCGGTGCCTACCTGCCGCTGGACCCGGACTACCCGGCCGAGCGCCTGGCGCTGATGCTGGAAGACAGCGGCGCTCGACTGCTGTTGACCCAGCAAAAGCTGCTCGACCGGCTACCCCAGGTGGCCGGCGTCGAAGCGGTCGCCCTGGATCGACTGGATCTCAGCCAGCAGCCCGACACGGCCCCGGCCGTGGTTCTGCATCCCGAGCAACTGGCCTACGTCATCTACACCTCCGGTTCCACCGGTCGTCCCAAGGGCGTGGCCGTGGCCCATGGTCCCTTGGCGCGCCACTGCCAGGGGATCGCGCAACGCTACGAACTCACCGCGCAGGACCGCGAACTCCACTTCCTGTCCATCAGCTTCGACGGCGCCCAGGAGCGTTGGCTGACGCCGTTGAGCCAAGGGGCTCGCATCGTCATCCGCGACCAAGCGTTGTGGAGTGTGCAGGAGACCTGGCAGGCACTGGAGGAGGAGGGCATCACCGTGGTTGCCTTCCCGCCCAGCTATCTGCGGCAACTGGCCGACTGGGGCCGGGTGCAGGGTCGGGGTCCTGGGGTGAAGACCTATTGCTTCGCCGGTGAAGCCTATGATCACCGCCTGCTGCGCGAGGTGGTGGAGTATCTCCAGCCCCAGTGGGTCATCAACGGCTACGGCCCGACCGAAACCGTCATCACCCCGACCCTGTGGCGGGCATCCGCGGCCACGGCGGACTTCGCCAGTGCCTATGCGCCCATCGGCGACCTGGTGGGCGAGCGCCAGGGTTATGTGCTGGATCAGGATCTCAACCTGCTGCCCGTGGGCGTGGAGGGTGAGTTGTACCTGGGCGGGGCCCTGGCCCGCGGCTACCTGGAGCGGCCCGGCGAGACGGCGCAACGCTTCGTGCCCAATCCCTTCCGCGCCGGCGAGCGACTCTACCGCACCGGTGACCGGGTGCGGCTCAACGCTGAGGGCTTGCTGGAATACCTCGGCCGCGCCGATCAGCAGATCAAGCTGCGCGGTTTCCGCATCGAGACCGGCGAGATCGAGGCGGCGCTCAAGGCCTGCCCCGGCGTGCGCGAGGCGTTGGTCATGGTCCGCGAGACCCCGGCTGGCGCCCGCCTGGTGGGTTATGTCGGCGGTGCCCAGTTGCAGGAAGCGGCGCTGCTGGAGCGGCTGCGCCAGCACCTTCCCGGCCACCTGGTACCCCAGCACCTGGTGCTCTTGGAGCGTTTGCCGCAGTTGCCCAACGGCAAGTTGGATCGTCGTGCGCTGCCCTTGCCGGAATTCGTCAGCCAAACCCTCGACGAGGCGCCCCAGGGGCCACGCGAGGAACTGCTGGCTGGACTCTGGCGCGACTTGCTGGGTGTCGAGCGGATTGGTAGGGCGTCCGGCTTCTTCGAGCTGGGCGGAGACTCCATCCAGTCCCTGGCGCTGATCAGTCGCCTGCAACGCGCGGGCTGGCAGCTGGGGCCCAAGGAGGTCTTCCGCAGTCCTAGACTCGCCGACCTGGCGCTCTGTCTCCAACCTCTCGCCACCCAACCCGCCTGGGAGCCGGCCCAGGGCGAACAGCGCCTGACGCCGATCCAGGCGCACTTCTTCGCCCAGCCGCTGCCCAACCCTGCGCACTGGAACCAGGCCTTGCTGTTGGAGGTGCGCGAGCCCCTGGACCCGGTGCGGCTGGCGGCGACGGTGGCCTGGCTGCTGCAACGGCACGATGTCCTGCGGCTGGCCTTCTGGCCGAGCGCCCAGGGCTGGCAAGCCGGCTACCGCGACGCGGTTGGCGTCGAGCAGCTGCTGCAACAGGTCGAGGTGGCCGATGCGGCGGCGCTGGAAGCCCTCTGTGCGCGTACCCAGCGGAGCTTCGACCTGGCCCGCGGCGGCTTGCTGCGCCTGGTCCTGGCGAACTATCCAGAAGGCGATCAGCGCCTGTTCATCTGCGCCCATCACCTGATCATGGATGGCGTGTCCTGGCGGCTGCTGCTGGACGATCTCGGGCGGATCTATTCGGCCCTGGGCCGCGACGAGCCGCACGTCGACGAGCCGCGGCCCCCGGCCTACCAGGCCTGGGCCGAGCGCCTGGCCGGCTGGGCGGTGCAGCCGTCGACCCAAGCCCGGCTGGCGTTCTGGCAGGACCTGGCACCGCGGCCGGATTGGCCGGTGGACCATCCCACGGGCGGCGCCACCCAGGGCCAGGTGTGCACGGCGGAGGTGCAGCTCGATCCCGCCCGCACCCGCTGGCTGCTGCGCGAAGCGCCGACTGCGCTGGGGGCGCGGCTTGACGAGGTGTTGCTGGCGGCACTGGCCCAGGCGGTGCGCGACTGGAGCGGCCAGGACGGCCATGTCATCGCCCTGGAAGGCCACGGTCGCGAGGCCCTGTTCGCCGAGCTCGACCCGGGCCGTACCCTGGGCTGGTTCACCAGTCTCTATCCCCTGCGATTGAGCTGTGCAGAGAGCCCGCTCGCCACCCTCCAGGGGCTGCGCGCGCAACTGGCCGCGGGTGGCCAGCGCGGCCTGGACTATGGCGCGCTGCGCTACCTGGCCAAGGCCGAGGTCCTGGTCGACCAGCCGGAACCGCCGCTGGCCTTCAACTACCTCGGCCAGCTCGACGGCGCCCTGGGCGACGGCCGTTTCGTCCCGGCCCGGGAAGCCTGTGGCGAACTGGTCGATCCGGCTACCCCGTTGCTGCGGGAGCTGGAGATCAACGCCCAGGTCTACGACGGCCGGCTGGGGCTGAGCTGCCGCTACAGCGGTGAGCGCTATGCGGCTGCCACGGTGGAGCGCCTGCTCGCCGCCTTTGACCAGGCCTTGGCCGCGCTCGCCGCCAGCGCCACGGCAGCGGTGCCCGTCGTTGCCGCTAAAGGCGCCGATCCGCGGCTCCATTTGACGCCAGGCAGCACCGGGCAGCCGCCGCTGTTCTGCCCCCATCCGGTCAGTGGCACCGTGGTGGGTTACTACTCCCTGGCGCAGCAACTGGCCGGCCGGTGGGATGTCTGGGGCCTGCAGAACCGCCAGATCCTCGACCCCAGCTGGCGTGATACCAGCCTGGCGCAACTGGCTCGCGACTATGTCCGGATGCTGCTGGAGACCCAGCCACGCGGCCCCTATCGGCTGCTCGGCTGGTCCCTGGGGGGTGCCCTGGTGCTGGAAATGGCCAGTCTGCTCGAACGCCTGGGCAAGATGGTGGCCTTCGTCGGGCTGGTCGATGGCTATGTCCCCGGCGCGGGTCTGGTCCGGCGACCGGCGCCAGTGGCAGCCGATAGCTCGATCGAGGAGAGCGGCGCCTGGGCGCAGCTGCTGGCCGTCGAAGCCCACCTGCACCACCTGGCGCGCGAGCACTCGCAGCTGCAGCCCCTGCGTGCTCCGGTCCATGCCTGGTGGGCCAGCCGCTCGCCGGAAAACAACCATAACGGCCAGTCCCTGCTGGAGCAGGGACTGGGACGCCCCCTGGCGCAGTCCCGCTGGATCGACGCCGACCATCTAGGCATCGTCCGCGATCCGCGCCTGCTGGCCGAGGTTGCCGAAAACCTGAATTCATCTCTTGCCCATAGCGCCCGCAACCCGGGTTTCGAGGAGTACGATCATGTCCGCTAGTCATCCGTTGCCGTCTGTCCCCGCCGACGCCGACTATTGCTTCACCAGCACTCCGCGGCTGGAGCGCCAGGCCGCCCTGGAGTCCAATGCCCGCAGTTATCCACGGCGGCTGCCGCTGGAGTTGCGCCGAGCCCAGGGCATTCATGTGCAGGACAGCGAGGGTCGCTGGTTCATCGACTGCCTGGCTGGCGCCGGCACCCTGGCCCTTGGGCACAACCACCCGGTGGTCCTCGACGCCATGCGCGGCCTGTTGGACGGTGAGCGCCCCCTGCACACCCTCGACCTGATGACCGAAGCCAAGGACGATTTCATCCGCGAACTCTATGCCCTGTTGCCGGAGGGCTTCGCCCGCCATGCGCGCATCCAGTTCTGCGGCCCAGCCGGTACCGATGCGGTGGAGGCCGCCATCAAACTGGTCCGTACCGCCACTGGCCGGCGCCAGTTGCTGGCCTGCCATGGCGCCTACCACGGCATGACCCAGGGCGCCCTCGGCTTGATGGGCAGCCATGGGCCGAAGCGCCACCTGGACGGCATGAACGGCGGCGTGCAATTCCTGCCCTTTCCCCATGCCTATCGCTGCCCCTTCGGCCTGGGGGGCGAGCTGGGCGAGCGGGCGGCGCTGAATTACCTGGAGACCATGCTGAACGATCCGGAAAGCGGGGTGCTGCCGCCGGCGGCGCTGATCGTCGAGCCGATCCAGGGGGAGGGCGGGGTCAATCCGGCGTCCATCACCTGGCTGCGCGAGGTCCGCCGCATCACCCGGGAGGCCGGCGTCCCCCTGGTGCTGGACGAGATTCAGTCCGGCATCGCCCGCAGTGGGCGGCGCTTCGCCTTCGAGCACGCGGACATCGAGCCCGATGTGCTGGTCCTGTCCAAGGCCATCGGCGGCAGCCAGCCGCTGGCGGTGGTGGTCTATCACGAGTCGCTGGATCGCTGGGCACCTGGCGCCCATGCCGGCACCTTCCGTGGTAACCAGCTGGCCATGGCCGCTGGCACCGCCACTTTGCGCCTGGTACGCGAGGAACGCCTGGAGCTGCATGCGGCCGCCATGGGCGAGCGCCTCGCCGGGCACCTGCGCGCCTTGCAACGCGACTATCCGCAACTGGGTGATGTCCGGGGGCGGGGGCTGATGCTGGGGGTGGAAATAGTGCGTGCCAATGGCCCGACCGACCGTCAGGGGCACCCCCTGGCCGACGGTGTATTGGCCGCGCGCCTGCAACAGGAGTGTCTGAGACGCGGCTTGATCATCGAGGTCGGCGGGCGCCATGGCGCCGTGCTGCGCTTCCTGCCACCGCTCATCGTGCAGTCCGAGCAAATCGATCAGATCGCCGGTTGCCTGGCGACCGCCTTACGTACGGTGATGACGGCAGCCTGATTCTGCCCGTATGCCAGGGACGGCCACCAGGCAGTGATTGACTTCTAAATAGTAACGATTCTGATTTGATATCTTATTGCCATGTAATAGAGTATTGAACGGTTTAGGGGAACGCGCCTGGTGCGCGGTTTTAAGGATCATTTCAAGGACAGCTGCTAGCCATGCACAAAGTCGTAGCTCACGGATTCCAGATCACCCTGCTGGCGGCGGCCGTCGCCTGGCAGACCCAGGCGACGGCCCAGGCGAAGGAAGCGCCCGCCGCCATCGCGCCGACGACCATTACCGCCGAGGCCGAGCCCTCGCCAGTCGGTCCGGACGTGGGCTACAAGGCCAATAACAGCGCGGCAGCCAGCAAGACAAGTACTCCGCTCGCGGAGACCCCGCGTTCGGTCTCGGTGGTTACCCAGCAACGCATCAAGGATCAGCAAGCACAGACCCTGACCGACATCCTCGGCTACACCCCGGGCATCTTTTCGCCACCGTTCGCCGTGGGCGACGGCTTGGCCGGCGACTACTTCTTCATCCGCGGCTTCAATGCGACCGACTATGGCTATGGCCTCTATCGCGACGGCCTGAGAGTTCAGGGCAATCGCTACGACACCACCTCGGAGCCTTATGGCTTGGAGCGGGTTGAGGTATTCCGCGGGCCAAGCTCCATCCTCTACGGCGAGAACGCCCCTGGCGGCTTGGTCAACCTGGTCAGCAAGCGTCCCACGGCTGATTCACGTGGTGAAGTTCAGGCAAGCTATGGCAGTAACAATCGGCGCCAGCTCGGACTGGACGTCTCCGGCCCCCTCACCGATGACGGCAGTGTGCTCGGGCGGGTGGTGATGCTTGGCCGCAAATCCGACACCCAGGTGGACCATGTGCCCGATGACCGCTTCTACATCGCGCCGTCGATCACCTTCAACCTGAGCGACAGCACCGCCCTGACGCTGCTGTCCAGCTACCAGCGTGACCGTACCGCCATCGAGCTGGGCTATCCGGCCGCCGGAACCCTGTTCAACAACCCCAACGGCAAGCTCAGCCGTAACGCCATGCTCGGCAACCCAGACTGGGACAAGTTCGAGCGCGAGACCTGGAGTCTGGGCTACGAATTCTCCCACCAGTTCAACGACGTCTGGACCTTCCGCCAGAATTCCCGCTACCTGCAGTCGCGGATCGACCGGCATGAGATCTGGCCGGGAGCCCTGAATCAAGGTGGGTTCGGGACCACCGTGGCGGTATCGGCGTACGATCGCCAGAACAAGTCGATGGTCTACTCGCTGGATAACCAGCTCGAAGGCAAGTTCGATACTGGCAACTTCCAGCACACCCTGTTGTTTGGCGCGGGCTACGACCGGACATCCTACAGCCAGGACTGGAACGCCAACGACCCCAGGGCACCGATTCTCGTCAACGTCTTCAACCCCGTTTACGCCGGTGACCCCACGACGCCGCTCTCCGTTGCCGACAGTCTGCTGACCCAAAATCTCTACGGCACCTACAGCCAGCTGCAGACCAAGTACGACAACTGGATTTTCCTGCTGGGCGGACGCATGGACTGGGCCCAGAGCGAATACCGCAACCGCCGCACCTTCGCCGCCGCGGCGCAGGACGATAGCGACTGGAACCACAAGTTCACCTGGCAGACCGGGCTGATGTACCAGTTCGATAATGGGCTGTCGCCCTATGTCAGCTATGCCCGCGGCTTCGTACCGGTGCAGCAGCCGCCGGTCAATGGTCCGGCGTTCAGCCCCATCACCAGCGAACAGTACGAAGTAGGGATGAAGTACGAACCCAAGGGCTGGAACACCAGCGTTACGGCCTCGGCATTCGACCTGCGCAAGGACAACGACGTCATCACCGAGAACAACCTGCCACGCCAGGTCGGTGAGAGTCGCTCCAAGGGCTTCGAGTTGGAGATCAACAGTAACCTCACCGACAACCTGAACTGGGTGACGGCCTACACCTATACCGATGCCCGGATCACCAAGGACGCGCCTGGCTCACGTTTCGAGGATCGGCAGATGACCGGGGTGCCACGCAACTTCGCCTCCAGCTGGCTGACCTACAGATTCAAGGATGGCGAGCTGCGCGGTCTGCGCCTGTCCGGCGGCGTGCGCTACATCGACAGCGTGTACTCCTACACCACCACCTACGGCAAGCTGGATACCGGCGACGTCACCCTGGTGGACGCTGGTATCGGCTATGACTTCGACCGCCACTGGTCACTGGACGTCAACGCCAAGAACCTGTTCGACAAGGAGTACGTCTCGGGTTGCAACGATGCCGGTCGTTGTTACTGGGGCGACGAACGTAGCGTCATAGGCACCGTCGCCTATCGCTGGTAAGAACCTGTTCACGA
>NZ_ANBZ01000034.1:0-390 GCF_000316965.1 Pseudomonas sp. 313 | reverse complement strand
CCAGCGCCATTCGACGGTTACGTCGAGCGGCCTGCGCGGGTCTCCAGCACCTGCCTGGTCAGCGTCGGGCGCAACCGCTACTCGGTGCCGTGTGAGTATGCGGGTAAGTGGGTCAGCAGCCGTTTGTATCCGACGCGAATCGAGGTGGTGGCTGACGACGCGCTGATCGCCAGCCATGTCCGCTTGCTGGATCGCGACCAGGTCAGCTATGACTGGCAGCACTACCTCCCGCTGATCGAACGCAAGCCCGGTGCGCTGCGCAACGGCGCGCCCTTTGCTGATCTGCCGGCGCCGCTGCGTCAGCTTAAGCACGGTCTGGGGCGTCATGCCGGCGGTGACCGGATCATGGCGCAAGTTCTGGCTGCCGTACCGGTCGCCGGGCTCGATGCC
>NZ_ANBZ01000033.1:0-22254 GCF_000316965.1 Pseudomonas sp. 313 | reverse complement strand
GGGAAGAAGGGACTGATCGGCGTATGGCGAAACCCGGTGGTGACTGCGGACGCCCCCTCTCCCTCCGGGAGGGCTGGGGTGAGGGTGATCCCAGTGAAGGCCTTCCCCTCAACGCTTGAGCATCGCCCGCATCGCCGCCAGGGCATCATTGCCACGGGCGGCCTTCTGCTCCTGGGGGGCTTCTTCCAGGCCTTCCCATTGCAGGTCCTCGGGCGGCAGCTCGTCGAGGAAGCGGCTGGGGGTGCAGTCGATCAGCTCGCCGTACTGCTTGCGCCGGGTGGCGTAGGTGAAGGCCAGGGTCTGGCGCGCGCGGGTGATGCCCACGTAGGCCAGGCGGCGCTCCTCCTCGATGGTGTCGGCCTCGATGCTGGAGCGGTGCGGCAGGATCTCTTCCTCCATGCCCATGATGAACACATAGGGGAATTCCAGGCCCTTGGAGGCGTGCAGGGTCATCATCTGCACCCCGTCGGCGCCTTCCTCTTCCTCCTGCTGGCGTTCGAGCATGTCGCGCAGGACCAGCTTGGCGATGGCGTCCTCGATGGTCATCTGGCCGTCCTCGTCCTTTTCCAGGATGTTCTTCAGCGCATCCATGAGGAACCAGACGTTGCCCATGCGGAAATCGGCGACCTTGTCGGAGCTGGCGTTCTGGCGGATCCAGTTCTCGTAGTCGATGTCCATCACCATGCTGCGCAGGGCGCCGATGGGATCTTCGCCGGCGCAGTTCTGGCGCACGCCATCCATCCAGCGCTTGAAGCGCCCCAGGCGCTCGGTGAAGCGGGCGTCCAGGTGCTCGCCCAGACCGATCTCGTCGGCCGCGGCGTACATCGACAGGTCGCGGCTGCCGGCATAGTTGCCGAGCTTTTCCAGGGTGGTGGAGCCGATCTCCCGACGTGGCACGTTGATCACCCGCAGGAAGGCGTTGTCGTCGTCCGGATTCACCAGCAGGCGCAGGTAGGACATCACGTCCTTGACCTCCTGGCGGGCGAAGAAGCTGGTGCCGCCGGAGAGCCGGTAGGGAATCTGGTGGTGCTGGAGCTTGAGCTCCATCAGCTTGGCCTGGTGGTTGCCGCGATAGAGGATGGCGAAGTCCGCGTAGGGCCGCTGGGTCTTGAGGTGCAGGGTGAGGATTTCCAGGGCGATGCGCTCGGCCTCGCCGTCCTCGTTCTTGCAGCGCAGCACCCGGATCGGATCGCCATGGCCCATCTCGCTCCACAGCTGCTTCTCGAACACATGGGGATTGTTGGCGATGAGCACGTTGGCGCACTTGAGGATGCGACTAGTGGAGCGGTAGTTCTGCTCCAGCATCACCACCTTGAGCGAAGGGAAGTCGTCCTTGAGCTGCATCAGGTTTTCCGGCCGCGCGCCGCGCCAGGCGTAGATCGACTGGTCGTCGTCGCCCACCACGGTGAACTGGGCACGCTCCTGCACCAGCATCTTCACCAGCAGGTACTGGCTGGTGTTGGTGTCCTGATATTCGTCCACCAGCATGTAGCGGATGCGATTGCGCCAGCGCTCCAGCACCTCGGGATGCTCCTGGAACAGCTTCACCGGCATCAGGATGAGGTCGTCGAAGTCGACTGCGTTATAGGCCTTGAGGGTGCGCTGGTAGTGCAGGTAGACCACCGCAGCGGTCTGTTCCTTGGGCGTGCGCGCCTTTTCCAAGGCCTCTTCCGGCAGGATGAGGTCGTTCTTCCAGTTGCCGATGTAGTTCTTGATCTCGTCCAGGCCGTCGTCGCCCTGGTACTCCTTCTGCATGATGTCGGTGAGCAGCGCCTTGATGTCGCCTTCGTCGAAGATGGAGAAGCCCGGCTTGTAGCCCAGATGCACGTACTCGCGGCGAATGATGTTCAGCCCGAGGTTGTGAAAGGTCGAGACGGTCAGGCCGCGGCCTTCGCCGGCCTTGAGCAGGCTGGCCACCCGCGCCTTCATCTCCCGCGCCGCCTTGTTGGTGAAGGTCACGGCGCAGATGTACTGGGCGCGGATGCCGCACTGCTGTACGAGGTAGGCGATCTTGCGGGTGATGACGCTGGTCTTGCCGGAGCCGGCGCCGGCCAGCACCAGCAGGGGGCCGCTGATGTAGGCCACGGCTTCGGCCTGGCGGGGGTTGAGCTTGGACATGGCGGACCGAGGGGTGACGACGCTGGGCGGGGGATTCTACCAGCGCCGGTCCGCCTCGGTCTCAAGGCTTGGGCGGTGGCGCGACGAAGGTCAGCTGGCGCGGATAGCCGTACTTCTCCCCGGGCAGCGCCGGGCTGTCGAGAAACACCGCCATGCTGCGGCCGAATTCGTTGACGTAGGTGACGGCATAGTCCTGGCCGTCGGCCAGGCGGACGATGGCGCCGGTCTTGAATTCTTCGCGATTGCGCTCGGTGACCGGGATGGAAATGCCGGCGGCCTTGCGGTAGACGCCCTTGAGCCAATCCTGGTTGGTGAAGTCGTTGATCGGGGTGCTGAAGCGCCCCGGCAGGCGCTGCAGGTGCCGACCGGTGCCGGGGGCGTCATCCACCGTCAGCCGCCGCGGATAACCCACGGTCTCGGCATCCAGCGGCTTGCCCTCAAGGAACACTGCCAGATTGTCGCCGACGCGCTGGACATCGGTGATGGCACGCCACTCGCCGTCGCCCAGCTGCGCCTGACGACCGCTGATGAAGCCCTCGACGTTGGCTGGCGTAGCGGGAATGGTCAGACCGGCCACGCGGCGCAGCACACCGCGATCCCAGTCTTCGTTGCTGAAGTCGTTGATGGAGCTGGAGAGCAGCGGCTGGGTGGCCGGGGCGCTGTGCGGCGGTTTGGCGTTCTCGGCATGGGCCAGCGGCAGGCCGAGATAGCAGGCGCAGAGCAGCAGAAGGGAGCGAGCCAGGCAGGTGGGCATAGCGGTCATCCTTAACGCAGGTTTCTTGTCGATCCCATACCGGGAGTGGGCGATAGACCCCTGATGTCTCCCGGCGTTTGGCGAGCGCAATGCAAAGCGGCAATTTTTTCCCCGCTCGGCGCCGGACGGCAAGGGCTGCGTTACCCTGGGGCTTTTCCCACCGGAGTCCATCCATGAATTCGACCCTTGCCGCCGTGCCCCTGGCCAAGGCCTATCGGCTGCTCAACCATGGCCCCACGGTGCTGGTCAGCGCCGCTCACGACGGCCGGCGCAACGTCATGGCCGCGGCCTGGGCCATGGCGGTGGATTTCGAGCCGGGCAAGGTGGCGGTGGTGCTGGACAAGCAGACCTGGACCCGCGAACTGTTGGAAGCCGAGGGCAGCTTCGTGCTCAGCGTGCCCTGCGCGGCCCAGGTGGATCTGGTGCAGACGGTGGGCAATACCACTGGCCGGGAGCTGGACAAGTTCGCCGCCTACGGCATCGAGACGCTGGCGGGTGAAAGGGTCGGTGCGCCTTTGATCGCCGGTTGCGTGGCCTGGCTGGAATGCCGGGTGCTGCCCGAGGCGCACAACCAGCAGGGCTACGACCTGTTTCTTGGCGAGGTGGTCGCCGCCCGGGCCGATACCCGGGTGTTTCGCGAGGGGCGCTGGGATTTCCGCGGTCAGGACAGCCTGCGCACCCTGCATCACGTCGCCGGTGGTCACTTCCTGGTGATCGGCGACGGTATCCAGGGACAGCTGCTCACGCCCAAGGCCTGAGTCGGACGACGCCAGCGCTGGCGTCGTCGGGTCCGGGGTCAGACGCGGAAGCGCGCGACCATCTGCTGCAGATCGCCGCCCAGGCGGGCCAGTTCGTTGACCGAGGCCGCGGCATGGGCGTTGGCAGTGGCGGACTCCTCGGCCAGGCCGCTGACCTTGACCACGTTGCCGTTGATCTCCTCGGCTACCAGGCTCTGCTCTTCCACCGCGGTGGCGATCTGCTGGTTGAGGCTCTGGATCTCCGCCACCGTCTGGTAGATGACGTCCAGGGCGCGCTCGGCGTCCTGGGCCAGGGTCACGGTGCCCAGGGTACGGTCACGGCTGGCCTGCATGCGCGCACTGGCTTCGGTGGTGCCCTGCTGCAGGGTGGCGATGAGTTCGCCGATTTCCTGAGTGGATTCCTGGGTCCGCTGCGCCAGGGACCTGACCTCGTCGGCCACCACGGCGAAGCCGCGGCCCTGTTCGCCGGCGCGGGCCGCTTCGATGGCGGCGTTGAGCGCCAGCAGGTTGGTCTGCTCGGCGATCGCCTTGATCACGTCGATGACGCTGCCGATGCGACCGCTGGCGGCGTCCAGGCGCTCCATGGCCGCGCCCAGGCCCTGCACCTCTTCGGCGGCCAGGGTGATTTCCTGGGCCGCGCGCTTGACCGTACGGCTGCCTTCGCGCGCCATGTTGTCGGCGTTCTGCGCGGCGCTGGAGGCGTTGGCGGTGTTTTGCGCCACGTTGTGCACCGTGGCCGCCATCTCGTTCATGGCGGTGGCCACCTGGTGCATCTCGTCACGCTGCTGGGTGGCGCCACGGCTGGTCTGGACGCCAAAGGCCGAGAGTTCGTCGGCCGCGCTGCTGAGTTGCCCCACGCCGCTGGCGATGCCACCGACGAGCTGGCGCAGGTCAGCGGCCATGGCCTGGGTGGTGCGTTGCAATTCGCCCAGTTCGTCACGGCGGGTCACCGCGTCGCTCGGGGTCAGGTCGCCGGCGGCGACGCGCTTGAGCATGGCCATGGCGGTCGCCAGCGGCTGGGTGATCTGGCGGGCGATCAGCCAGGCGGCGGCGATGCCGATGAGCAGGGCGATCAGGCTGGTCAGCAACAGCTTGAACAGGGCGGCCTGGCGTTCGGCGGCGGCGGACTTGAGCTGGCCCTCGCCCAGTTGATCCAGCAACTGCACCAGCTTGTTGCCCTGCTCCTGCAGGCTGGCGACCGTGGCCTGGGCCTGGCGATTCTGCGCGACGATGGATTCGAAGAAGGCGCGATAGCGGGTCACGTCCTGGGTGGCGCTGTAGAGGCGGGCGGCGGTGTCGCCATCGATCTGCTTCTGGGCGCTGGCCAGGGTCTGGAGCAAGCCGTCGATGACCTTGAGCGTCGC
Organism: Pseudomonas sp. 313; assembly: GCF_000316965.1. Classification (NCBI taxonomy): domain Bacteria; kingdom Pseudomonadati; phylum Pseudomonadota; class Gammaproteobacteria; order Pseudomonadales; family Pseudomonadaceae; genus Pseudomonas; species Pseudomonas sp. 313. The sequence continues at coordinate 17,260 of NZ_ANBZ01000033.1, read as the reverse complement.
CTGGGACTTGCTGTCGTCGGGGGTGCCGAGGAAGCGGCGGATGGCCAGGCGCACGCCGACCATCTGCGCCTTCATCTCGGCCACGGCCTTGAGGTCGGCGGTGCTGTAGCTGCCACCCGGCGCGAAGACCAGGTCGAACAACTGGTCGAAGGTCTCGGTGACGTTATCGGAGACCCGGGTCAACTCCTTCTGGGCCTCGGCGCTGGTCTGATTGGACTGCTGCAGGGCGGTGAAGCGCTCCTGGTAGGTCTTCATCTCCTGCTGAATGCTGTGCAGGATGGCGACGTTGGCCGGGTTGCTCAGCAAGCTCAGGCCCTTGGCGACATCTTCCGCGACCACGGCCAGATCGGTCTGCTGCCGAGCGACGCTGGCGGCACTGGGATCGAGCAGGTAGTTCTTCTCGTCGATCCTGACGTTGAGAATGTGGGCTTTGAGCTCACCGCTGTAGCGCGTCTTGGTGATGCGATCGAGCAGGGTGTTGGCGGTGAGATAGCCGAACAGGGCTACCACCGTCACCATGACCAGCAGGGCGCCGAAGCCCAGGGCCAGCTTCTTGGAAATGCCGAGATTGCTCAGCCAGGAGGCTTTGGAAACAGACATGGGAGTACCGGAAGAGAGGTCGAAGACCCCCTTCATCGGCCGTCCCGATCGATACTTGAAAGCCGCACGTCAGGGCCGGTCGCCAGGCTAGCGGCCTGCTGCCGACCGGCGGTGGCGCCGGACGCCGTCAGGCGGTTTCGCGGCTGTTCACGGGCACTGGCAATTCCAGTTCCAGCACCGAGATAAGCGCCTTCTGCTGGCGCTCGTTGAGCTGGCGGAAGCGCTGCAGCAGCAGTTGCTCGCTGGCATTGAGCAGGTCGTCGTCCGCTTCGCCCTGCTGCTGCTCCAGAACCCCATCCTGCACCAGGCTGCGTTCCAGCCAGGCGACGATCTCGGTGTTCATGCTGTGGCGATGGGAGCGGGCCACGGCAGCGATGCGTTCACGCATGCCATCGGGCAGGCGGACGACGAATTTTTCCGTGGGGATTCCAGCGGGAGCGCGGTGGACGTAAGGCATGGCGGACCTCCAAAAAACGGGGTGGCTGACGTCAAAGCGCCGACAACAGCAGTCGACCGGCGAAGAAAACCAGCACCAGGCCCATGGTTCTCTCGAACCAGTGGCCCAGGCGCAGGAAGGTCTGGCGAACACGTGGACTGGAAAACAGCAGGCTGACCAGGGCGAACCAAGCGGCGTTGACCGCGCACATCCACAGGCCATAGAGGCCCTGGACGGTCAGCGGCGTGCTGCCGCTGACCACGGTGGTGAAGATGGCCAGGAAGAACAGGGTGGCCTTGGGATTGGTGGCGTTGGTCAGGAAGCCGGTCAGGAAGGCCCTGCCGGGTGACTGCCGCTGCAGGTCGGCCTGCTGCCACTGGCTGTCGTCCAGCGGTGCGGCGGTGGGCTTGCTGCGGATCAGGTTGAAGCCCAGCCAGAGGATGTAGGCGCCGCCGACCACCTTGGCGACCCCCAGCAGCCAGGGCGTGGCGTGCATCAGGGCGCCGATGCCGAGCAGGGTGTAGAGCACGTGCACGGAGATGCCGGCGCCGATGCCCAGGGCGGTGCAGAGACCGATCAGGCGGCCGAATCTCACGCTCTGGCGCACGGTCACGGCGAAGTCCGGCCCCGGCGCCAGTACGGCGAGGAAGTGGATGGTGGCCAGGGCGAGGAATTCGCTCAGGTAGGGGGACATGTCAGCTCCAGTACGTGAGGGGTTCGGCCGCCCCGCGATAGCCGACGAAGCACGACAGCGACAGGCGTGGCTGATCGTTGCCGGGGGTCACGGCGTGCATGCGGCGGGAATTGAAGAGGATCAGATCGCCCGGTTCGGGGCGGAGGGTCAGGCAGGGTGGGCCGAGGCGGTCGGGCTCGATGCCGTAGCTGTCGCCGCGCAGGGCGTCGAAGGCCTCCGGCGACAGCTCGCGCGACCAGAGTTGCAGTTCGCCGCCCAGGCTGGGCATGGTCAGGTAGACGTTGCAGGCCAGCTGGGCGACCAGGCTTTCGGCTTCCTCGCTGCCCGGCGCGTCCTTGGCGAAGATGTCGTGGTGGGCGAGAAAGCGCACTCCGGGCTTCACCACCCGCGACAGGCCGACGTACATCTTGCGGCCCCAGAGGGTCTGCAGGTGGGCGCCGGCGGGCCAGACCTCGTCGAGGGTGCAGCGCACCAGGTCGATGGGATTGAGGTAGGGGCGGCAGCGCCTGCGCAATTCTTCCAGGTTGCTGGCGACGCTGGCGAAATAGTCGTCCATCTGCGCGCGCTGGTGTTCCGCCTCGTAGAACGCCATGCCGATGCGACCGATGCTGGGGGCATTGGTATAGGTGGCGAAGCCGTTGCCGAGGATCTGCTGGCCGAGGTCGTCGGCCAGCGGGCGCGGCACGAAGCGGCGCACACGCACGGCCAGCAGGCGTTCTTCGGTGAGACGGAGCAGGCTCTCGGTGTCGAGAGCGTCGAGTTCGAGCAGCATGGCGCCTCCTTTCGACGGGTGAGGTGGGCGGTGGATCAAGCGCCAGCCATGTCGTAGCTCACCAGCAGGCGCCCCTTCTTTTCCTTGACGCCCAGGGCGCTCAAGGCCCCGACGCTGCGCAGGGAGCGCACATGGGTCCCGCCGCAGGCATAGCGCGCCACATCCTCGCCAAAGCGCACCTGGCGCTGGCCGTCGGCCTGCACCTCGATCTGCAGCGGCAAGTCTTCTTCCACCAGGGCGTCGAAGTGCGCCTGCAGGGATTCGGCGTCCAGCGCGACGGTTTCCTCGCCCGGGACGAATTCGATGCGGCCTTCACCCGGCCAGTGATGGGCCTTGACCGGCTTCCAGCCATGGGTCTCGCCGATGTGGCCGAGCAGATGCCCGGCGGAATGCAGCCGCGAATGCAACAGGCGGCGGCCTTCGTCGACCCGCGCCAGCACGCGGCCCGGCGCCAGGGGACGGTTGGTGTGGTGCAGAATGCGCTCGCCGTCCTGGACCACCCGGGTCACCTCGGCAGTGCCGATCCAGCCCGTGTCGCTGGGTTGCCCTCCGCCCTGGGGATGGAAGGGCGTGGCGCGCAGTTCGACGACATAGCCTTCCTCGGCGGCGCTACAGGCGTGGACCTCGACCTCGGCGATCAGGCTGTCGCTCAGGAAATACAGGCGCTCGGTCATTCGTCTTACTACTCTTGGAGAACGAGAAACGTCCTCATTCTAAAGAGTGCGCGCAAGGGTGATAATCCACCCTCTCTCCAAAGGAATTTTGCGCTGTGAGCATAAATCTTCCCCTGCCACTGTTCAGCGAGATGGCCATCTTCGTGCGGGTGGTGGAGAGCGGCAGCTTTTCTGCGGCGGCCCGCCAGCTGGGTCTGACCCCGTCTTCCACCAGTCGCAGCGTGGCGCGCCTGGAGAAGGCCCTGGGTACCCGCTTGCTCAATCGCAGCACCCGCAAGCTGCGGCTGTCGGAGGCGGGGGAGGAGGTCTATCGGCGTTGCAGCGACATGGTTGGCGCCGCCCGGGCGGTACTGGAGGTCAGCGGTCAGTTCAACCAGGCACCGGCCGGCATCGTCCGGCTGTCGGTGCCCAAGGCGGTGGGCAGCACGGTGATCCATCCGCACATGGCCGAGTTCCTGCGCCGCTACCCGGCGGTGGACGTGCAACTGCTGCTGGAAGACCGCCAGGTCGACCTGATTGACGAGAACGTCGACCTGGCCATCCGCATCACCGACCGCCCGCCGCCTGGGCTGGTGGGTCGCCAGCTGCTCACCATCGAGCACCTGCTCTGCGCCACGCCGCAGTACCTGGCCGAGCACGGCCAGCCGGCGCACCCGCGCGACCTGGCTGGGCACAGCTGCATCTACCTGGCGGAAGAGCCGGCCGATTCGCGCTGGAAATTCCGCCAGGGCGCCAAGGTGGTTCACGTCAACGTGCGCGGGCGCTACGCCGCCAACCACACCGGGGTACGGTTGGACGCGGTGCTCAACCACATTGGTATCGGCAGCCTGCCGCTGTTCACCGCTCAGGCGGCCCTGGCCCGCGGCGAGATCGTCCAGGTGCTGCCGGAGTGGTCCTTTCTGCCGCACTACCAGGGTGGCGCCTGGCTGCTCTATCCGGCGACGCGCCACCTGCCGCCCAAGCTCAAGGTGTTCATCGACTTCCTGGTCGAGCGCCTGGGCGATCAGGCGCTGCGCCCGGGGCAGGGCGCGGCCGCGCTGCCCGAGCAGCGCTTCCAGGAATTGACCATCGGCAGCTAGGGCGCTGCCGATCCGCCTTTCGTGATGCTTTTCACAAGTCCTGTTACAACTGGCATCATTAGGTGAAACGATTCACCTAACGTTTCTCTGCCTGCCGCATCGTGCTTTTCCCTGGGCCATGCTCCCCCACGGCCCGCCCGCGCGGGTGGATCTGGCCGCTGCCGCGATCCTTGCCCTGGCAAAACAAGAAAGGATTTCCCATGCTCGCTTCTTCACCCTCGCTAGCCACTCCCGTGGCGGCCACCCCGCGCAAGGGGCTGGTCGTGCTCATCGCCGTGATCGCCGCCCTGGGCGGCCTGCTGTTCGGCTACGATACCGGCATCATCGGCGTCGCCCTGCTCGGCCTCGGCCGCGAATTCGCCATGGACGACACCGTCAAGCAGCTGGTGACCGGCGCCATCATCTTTGGCGCCCTGTTCGGCTGCCTCGGCACCGGCCCGATCTCCGATCGGCTCGGCCGGCGCAAGACCATCATCGGCGTGGCCCTGGTATTCGCCCTGGGGTCGGTGCTCTCGGCACTGTCGCCCAACGTCACCCTCTTGATCCTGTCGCGCTTCCTGCTCGGCCTGTCGGCCGGCAGCTCCACCCAGATCATCCCGGTGTACATCGCCGAGGTGGCGCCGCCGGAGCACCGCGGCAAGCTGGTGGTGCTGTTCCAGTTCATGGTGGTGTTCGGCATCACCGTGGCCTATTTCACCGGCTTCGCCCTGGACGAGCACTGGCGCTGGATGTTCGGCCTCGGCCTGGTGCCGGCGCTGATCCTGCTGGCGGGCATGGCGGTGCTGCCGGAGAGTCCGCGCTGGCTGCTGGTCAAGGGGCGTGAACAGGATGCCCTGGCCGTGTTGGAACGGGTGCGCGGTGGCAAGGCCGCGGCCGAGGCCGAACTGGCCGAGATCAAGACCGTGAGCAACGCGCCGGAGGGCAGCTGGAGCGATCTGTTCTCGCCGTGGGTGCGACCGGCGCTGCTGGTGGGGGCGGGCATCGCCATGTTCTCGCAGATCACCGGCAACAACGCGCTGATCTATTACGCACCGACCATCCTCACCCAGGCCGGTTTCTCCGACCAGACCGCGGTGCTGGCCACCGGCTGCAGCACCATCCTGGTGGTGATCATGACCGTGGTCGGCAGCTTCCTGGTGGATCGCATCGGTCGTCGTCGCTACCTGCTGACGCTGATCCCCGGCTCCATCATCGCCCTGGCCATCATGGGCTATCTGTTCCAGGGTGCCGGTCCCCAGACCGAGGTCGAGCGCTGGACGGTGGTGGCCTGCCTGGCCGCCTACCTGATGCTCAACTGCGGCGGCTTCGGCGTCTGCATCTGGCTGATCAACGCCGAGGTCTATCCATTGTTCGTGCGCGGCAAGGGCGCCAGCGTCGGCGCCTTCAGCCACTGGGGCTTCGACCTGCTGGTGACCCTCACCACCCTGAGCCTGGTGACCCAGCTGGGCGCCGCCCACACCTTCTGGCTCTATGCCGGCATTTCCCTGGTGGCCCTGCTGTTCATCTGGCGCCTGGTACCGGAGACCAAGGGCAAGAGCCTGGAGCAGATCGAGCACGACCTGCGCGAACGGCGCTTCTTTCCCTATCAGCGGAAGGGCTGAACGCGAGCTCCGGTGCTAGGGTCGCAACAGGAGCGGAGCTCTATCTCCGCTCCTGTTCGCCTGTGCCGGAGTCCTGCCATGCGCCCCCTGACCCTCGACCTCGAGCTACTGGCTGCCGCCCTCGACAGCCGGGAGCGAGGTACTCACTTCCTCGATCTCGAAAGCGGCGCCCTGCGCCTGCTCGACCCGGACGACCTCAGTCTGGAAGAGCGCGAGGAACTGGAAGATCCCGAACGCTACCTGCCGTTGCCGCGGCTGACCCAGGACGACCGCCTGGAGCTGCGCGAAGCCTTTCTGCACCAATTGCGTCATCCCCACGCCCAGCCACTCTTGCGCGCTGCCCTGGAGAGCCGGCGGCCGATCCGCACCTTCGACTACGAGCTGGAGCTCTTCCCCTCGGTACGCGACGCCTGGCAGGCCTTCGCCCTGAGTCGCCTCAAGGAAGAACTGCTGGTGCTGCTGGACGAAGCTGGCCTGGAGGCCCTGCCGGCGGATGGCCGGATGCCGCTGCCGGAAGACATGCCCGAAGGCATCCGGCGGCGGTTGGAGAAGGGGCAGGGGCGATAGGGCTTGCCGCCCCGATGGTCAGCTGAACACCCTTAGTTTGACGAAGCGTCCGGCAGCATGCCGGCGCTACGCATGAGGTCCGGCAGTCCTTGCTCTTCGATGGCGTAAACGCCGCGCTCAGCTTTCCAGATCAATGCCTTTTCCTGCAAAGCAGCCAGGGCCTGCTGTACGTTCTGCGCGTAGGCGGCCTCCTGGGCCTGGGCCTCGCTCATACCGGCGAGCTGTAGCATTTCTGCGTACTTGCCAAGAGTTGCCAATTCGAAAGGCGCATAGTCCTTGCCCTGGACCGCCATCACCTTCAGTACGGCCGCTTGAATCGGTGTGAGGCTGCGAATCACGGCTAGAGCGCTCTCGGACATCTCTCGCACGTGCTCGTCGACGGCTTCAGCAAAAGCGACATTGCCCACTGCAGCATCATCGATCATTGAGTATTCGAGTAACTCACGGGCCGCTTGCAATGCCTCGGGGCGATAGCCCGCTTCGACGAATTTACTCCAGACTACTTCTGGATCAAGGGTGAAATCGAGCCTGGACTGCGCGCAGAACCAGTCCACATAGCCTCTGTCGAGATGGGGGAAGTTGACCAGCGGCGCATTGAAGAAGGCTTGGTCGCGGCTGTTTCTGAGCATTGCCAGCTTGTCCCGGCTGGAACCGGTGCAGATAAGTCTCAGGCCGTGATGGTGTGAGCCGTTCAATTCGTCGCGAGCCGCCTTGAGGGCGAAGAGCGTGTTGCTGCCAGCCGCTGTGGTCACGGCATGCTGAGCTTCGTCGATAATGAGCACTATCGGCTTGCCGAGACTGTCGGAAAGCGCTGCCAGCGCAGCGGCCAGGGTTACGCCCTTGGCTTTGCCAATGCTGCCGGTATCTATCTCGACCCCACCCACCTTGAGTTTCACCACGCCGCTTTGCTTGGTCAGCTTGGCGATCAGACCAAGATTGCGCTCGATGGCAACCTGAACCGCTTGATTGATCAACTCAGCCGGATCAGTCTGTCGATTCGACCAGAGATCGACGTAGATCACCTCGGCACCTGCGAGCTGGAGTGCGGGCGCCAGATCTTCCCGCATGAAGGTGGTCTTGCCGGTTCGCCGTGGCGCCGCCAAAAACAGACCGGGATGCGGCGGGTCTGCCATGATCTTGGCAGCATAGGTAGTAGCCATGGCGTGTCGGTGATAGAAACGCTCGGGCATCGACAACTCCCAATTCAAGGCGATTAAAGTCGATTATAGATCTTTATAGATCTTTATAGATCGCTGCCCTGAAGCCTACTTTAGTGCTGGTCATGTCCGTGCCGATAGAGCTTGAGCTCCACCATCAGGTCGTCGGTGAGGGTTTCCAGATGGGCCTGCAGGGTTTCGAGGGCCAGGTCCGCCGGCAGTGCCAGCAGGGCGGTGGCATGGAACAGCACCTCGCTGCTCATGGGGGCCGGGCGCGTCTCGGTGGACAGCCGTTCGACGTTGACCCCGACCTGATGCAGCGCCCGGGTGATGTCGCGGACGATGCCGACGCGGTCGTTGCCCAGGAGGTCGAGCTGCACCAGCGGCGCACCCACCGCAGCCGGCTGGCCGGGTTCGCCGACCAGGATGCGCAGACCGGGAATGGCCAGCTGTTGCAGGGCCTCCACCAGGCCATTGCGCAATTCCGGCTCCACTTCCACCGAAAGGATCCCGGCGAACTGGCCGGCCAGATGGGCCATGCGGCTTTCCAGCCAGTTACCGCCCTGGGCGGCCACGCAGTCGGCCAGGGCTTCCACCAGACCGGGGCGATCGGGGGCGATGACGGTCAGGACCAGGTGTTCCATGGTGGGCTCCAGGGCAGTCAGAGAGAGCCCCGAGTCTAGCCCGCCCTGGAGCGCGGGCCTACTGGATGTCTTCGGGTTTGACGATCACCCAGTGCTGGTCGGCGTTGACCGCTACGCTGGCCTTGGCCTGGCCCTCGGCGTTGCTCTTCATCATCGCCTCGATCTGGGTGCGGTACTTGGCCTTGCGGTCGATCCACAGGTGGATGCCGTTCTTGGCGGCGTCCACGCCCTGGAACAGCATGGGACCGTCGCTGACCGGGGTGTCGCCGCCGACCAGGATGGGCTTCTTCCAGGGATCGATGTAGGTGAGGATGGCCGCGTACTTGCCGGCGAACCAGGTGGCCGGGGTCCAGAGGTAGGGGGTGACCTGCAGCCTCAGGTTGGCCTGGGGATCGTACTTGCCTTCGGCGATCTGCTTGCGGGCGGTGGTCAGGGCGCCGGTGGCCGGGTCCTTGAGCAGGGTGGTGACGCCAATGACATTTTCCGGCTTGACGCCATAGCCGTAGCGCGGATCGGCGGCCACCATGCGCACCAGCTCTTCGTGGGCGGCGCTGATCACATAGACCTCGATACCGTTCTCCATCAGCTTGCGATAGAGCTCCTGCTGGCCGGTGAAGGGCTTGGGTGGATTGATCTCCACCGTCTCGACCTTATCGTCCTTGCCGTAGTAGGTGGCGGGGATCGGCTTGCCGTAGGCCATCAGCTCGTCGACATAGCCCTTGAGCTGCTGCAGGGTGAAACCGGAAAACACCTGGGCGACCCAGGGATAGCAGACCAGGTCATCGATCTCGCAGAGCCGGTAGTAGTAGCTGTTGAGGCTTTCCTGGTGGCCGCCGACGTCCTTGAAGGGGATCAGCTTGAGCGAAGGATCAAGGGTCTCGCGGGTCAGCACGCCCTTCATTTCCAGGAAGGGCAGCAGGGCTTCCTCCAGGTCGTAGCGATAGCTGGTGTTGTCCATGTCGAACACCGCGTAGTTGCCCTTATTGGCATTGGCGGCGATCAGGGCATCGAGTTGGCGGGCGGCGTCGGCTGGCCAATGGGTCAGCTCGGTGGCAGCGGCGGTCAGCGACAGCAGACCACCGGCCAGACCGGCGAGAAGGCGGGGAAGGATGGGCATCGGCGGGCTCCGGCACAGCGACCGCCCAGTGCGGTCGCCTGCCGCAACCCTAGCAAAAAGCTGTTACAGATCAGGGTGAGGGACGACCTGTCCGGATGCGAGAGCGGCACAACGTGCCGCTCTGCGACAACCTCCTCAGGCGGTAGCGGCCTTGAAGCGCGGCTGGGCGTTGCCCTTGAACAGGGTCAGGGTCGCGACCAGGCCGAGCACGGCGGCCAGGGTCAGCCACATGCCGGGGGCGGCCTTGTTGCCGGTCTCCTGGATCAGCCAGGTGCAGACCATGGGGGTGAAGCCGCCGAAGGTCGCGGTGGCCAAGCTGTAGGCCAGGGAGAAGCCGGTGGTGCGCACATGGGCCGGCATCACCTCGGTCAGGGCTACCACCATGCCACCGTTGTAGGTGCCATAGAGGAAGGACAACCACAGCTCGACCATCAGCAGGCGCGAGAAGCCCGGGGCGTGGGTCAGCCAGATCATCGCCGGGTAGGCGGTGAGGATGGCCAACACAGTGGCGAAGATCAGCAGCGGACGCCGGCCGACGCGATCGCTCAGGGCGCCCATCACCGGCAGCCAGATGAAGTTGGACACGCCCACGCAGGCGGTCACGATGAGGCTGTCCAGGGCGGTCAGGTTCAGCTCGTGCTTGCCGAAGGTCGGGGTGTAGGCGGTGATCAGGTAGAAGGAGGCGGTGGTCATGGAGACCATGGCCACACCGGCCAGCACCACGCCGAAGTTCTGGCGGATGGAGGTCATGGTCTCGCGGAAGGTCGGGCGATGCTTGCGTGCCTCGAATTCCGGGCTTTCTTCCAGGGAGCGGCGGATCATGAACAGGAAGGGCACGATCAGGCAGCCGATCAGGAAGGGAATGCGCCAGCCCCATTCACCCATCTCGGCGGGCGACAGCCAGTGGTTGAGCAGCGCGCCCAGCACGCCGGCGAAGACCACCGCGACCTGCTGACTGGCGGATTGCCAGGAAACGAAGAAGCCCTTGCGGCCCGGAGTGGCGATTTCCGACAGGTAGACGGACACGCCGCCCAGTTCGACGCCAGCGGAGAAGCCTTGCAGCAGGCGGCCGAGCAGCACCAGCAGCGGGGCGGCGACGCCGAGGGTGGCATAGCCCGGCACCACGGCGATCAGCAGGGTACCCAGGGCCATCAGCGCCAGGGTGACGATCAGGCCGTGACGCCGACCGTGCCGGTCGATGTAGGCGCCGAGGAAGATGGCCCCCAGGGGACGCATCAGGAAGCCGGCGCCAAAGGTGGCCAGCGACAGCATCAGGGAGGCGAGTTCGTTATCGCCGGGAAAGAAGGTCTTGGCGATGGCCGTGGCATAGAAGCCATAGACCATGAAGTCGTACATTTCGAGGAAGTTTCCGCTGACGACGCGGAACACGGATTTGGCTTTCGAGGTGGTGGCCATGACTGCTAGCTCGGATTGGGTTTGTTATGGAGACAGCTCGCGCAAGGCGCCCAGACCTCTCATGGGTGGGTCGCACTATTTGTAACCTTATGTGTTGCAAAAGCGCACTGGCAAGCTGAATCGGACCGCAACCCCCGAATTTCATGGGTTTGAAAGGTTATTGAAAGCTTCGCGACATTACGTCTGGAAATTATTGTCCAGTTGACAAGATGTCGCAGTTCAGGACGCGAACATTTGCCAGAAGGCCGCCCCGACACCGGCCAGGCTTTCCCCGGCGATGAGTCCCGCCGCGGCCGCTAGGGCGAAGCGCTCGGCCAGGCGCGGCGCCCGCCAGCGCACCAGGGCGGTGAGCAGGGCGCCGAGGGTCATCATCAGCGACACCGAGGCCGGCAGGATGAAGGCCAGGCCCAGGGCTGCAGAGCTGGGCAGCCAGTGCGCGTGGCGGGTAGGCAGCAGGGCTTCGGCCAGGCCCAGCAGCACGCCGGCCAGGGCACCCAGGACGATGCCCAGGCGCATGGCGTCATCCAGGGCGCCCAGGCCCTGGGTCAGGGTTTCCGCCACCGCCTTCCACTGGGCCACCGCCGGTGCCGGCCAAGCGGCGCTGAGCAGGAGCGCCTGGGGGTCGGGAATCAGCAGCCGATAGGTGAGCACCCCGGTCACCGCGCCCAGGGCGATGCCCAGGCACTGAGCCACCACCTGCTTGGCGGGCGTGGCGCCGATGGCCTGGCCGACCTTGAAATCGTTCATCAGGTCGGTGCTCTGGCCAGCCGCGCCACCGGCGGTGTTGGCGCCCATCAGGTTGATGTTGACCTGGCCAGGGGCAGCCAGGCCAAAGGTCAGCTGCGACAGCTGGCCGATGGCGCCAATGGGGGGAATGCCGGTGGCGCCCACCACCCGCGCGGCCATGGCGGCGAGAAACAGCGCCAGGGGCAGGGCGAGCAGGGCCAGCCAGGGATCGATGCCGAACAGCCGCACCTGCAGCACCACCACCAGCAGAGCCGCCACCAGCAACAGCGCCAGTGGCCAGGCACGGGGTCGCTGCCAGCCCTGGCGCTGCCGTTCGCCGCGCGGCAGGGTGATCAGCCGTACCGCCAGGGAAGCCAGGGTGGCGCTGACCATCAGGCTCACCCCCGGCCAGAGCAGCCATTGCACCAGGAAGGCGTATTGCGGGCCGCTGGCGTCCGCCGGCAGCGCGGCGACGCCGCTGGCCAGCAGCCAGGGCGCTACACCGCCCCAGGCCAGCAGAGTGCCGAATAGCAGCGACAGCCCGACCCTGAGGCCGATGATGCCGCCAAAGCCGAGCAGCAGCAGCGAGGGATCGAAGCTGAAGGTCAGCCGCTCCAGCGCGGGCGAAGGCGCCGCTCGCGGGAGCATCCAGGCGAAGGTGTCCACCAGTTTGACCGCCGCCGACAGCGTCAGGGCGCCCAGGAGCACCCGCAGCCGGGCCAGGGCCTCGGCGCCGCTGGCATAGACCTGGCGCAGCGCCTCCAGGGTGGCCAGGCCCTCGGGAAATCTCAGACTGGCATCGGCCAGCAGCAGGGGGCGCAGATACCAGGCCACCCAGATGCCGAGAAAGCTCACCGCGAACACCCAGCCCATCAGCGGCAGGGTCGGCAGTTCCTGGCCGGTCAGCAGCGTATAGGCGGGGATGGGCGCCACCAGCCCGCCGGAGACGATGCTGGCGGCCGCCGAGGCTACGGTCTGGTTGATGTTGCTCTCGTGCAGCGTCCAGCCCGGTTGCTGCAGCCGGCGGCCCAGGCGATGCCAGAGGCCGTAGCTCACCAGCAGGGCGATGATCGACATGTTGAACGACCAACCGATCTTGAGCCCGGCATAGACGTTGGCCGGGGTCAGCAGGATGCCCAGCAGCGCGCCGGTGAGCAGCGCCCGCGGACTGAGTTCGCGTTCCACGGGCAGCGGCAGGTCGGTTGCGGCGGCGTTGGCAGCGGGCAAGGGGGCCTCCTCGGTCAGGCGATCACGGCGTGGTCAGGGGACCTCACTCCGCGCCGGTTGGTTCGCCCGTTCAGGGATGCCGCTCGATCCAGGTCTGCCGCACCGCCTCGATCAACTGGCGCAGCCCTGGCGGGGGCTGGCGCCGACTCGGGTAGTAGATGCACAGGGGCGCACCGGGCGAGGCCCAGTCCGGTAGTACCTGCTCCAGGCGGCCGTCGCGCAGCTCCGTGGCCACCCGCCATTCCAGACAGTAGGCCAGGGCCAGGCCATCGAGGGCGGCCTGGATCGAGGTCTCGGTCTCGTTGACCGTGAGCGGGCCCGGCACGTCCAGCGTGCGGGTCGTGGCGCCGCTGCCCAGTTCCCAGCGATAGAGGGCGCCATTGCCCAGCCGCAGCCGCACGCAGCGGTGCTCGACGAGATCGTCCGGCCGCTGCGGCCGACCGTGGCGGGCCAGGTAGTCAGGGGCGCCCACCACGATCCAGCGCAACTCGTCGGTGAGCGGCAGGGCGACCATGTCCTGGGGCACGGTGTCGCCATAGCGGATGCCGGCATCGAGGCCGTCGGCGACGATGTCCACCGGACGATCCTCGACGCTGATGTCCAGCTGCAGTTGCGGATAGGCCGCCAGTAGCCGAGGCAGGGTCGGGGTCACCAGCAGGCGCGCCGCATCCCGCGGCACGCTCAGGCGCAGGCGACCGACCGGGGCGTTGCGGTGCTGGTCCAGCTCGCCCAGGGCCTCGCCGATGAGGGTGAAACCCTGTTCGAGCTTTTCCGCCAAGGCCGCGCCGGCCAGGGTCGGCACCACCGAGCGGCTGGTGCGATTGAGCAGCTTGACCCCCAGGCGGGTCTCCAGTTGGCGCAGGGCATGGCTCAGCGCCGACGTGGTGACGCCCAGTTCGATGGCGGCCTGGCGAAAGCTGCGCCGGCGCACCAGGGCGACGAAGACGTTGAGATCGGCCAGTTCGCCGCGGTTCAGCGTTGGCATGCACAACCCTCACGCGATAAGGATCAAGAGTTCGTTGAGCCCCATTCAACGCCTTTTGAATTAGCCTCACAAGGCTAACTCTTCCGACTGGCGTCTTCGCCTGGAGCTCCCTATGACTGAAACCCTGCGCATCCCCGGTATCGATACCCCTGTTTCCCGTATCGGCCTCGGCACCTGGGCCATTGGCGGCTGGATGTGGGGCGGTACCGACGAGGCCCGCTCCATCGAGACCATCCGTGGCGCCGTCAAAGGCGGCATCAACCTGATCGACACCGCCCCGGTGTACGGCTTCGGTCGTTCCGAGGAGATCGTCGGCAAGGCCCTGGAAGGTATCCGCGACCAGGCGGTGATCGCCACCAAGGTGGCCCTGGAATGGCCCAACGAAGAGGTGCGTCGTAACGCCAGCGCCGCGCGCATCCGCCAGGAGGTGGAGGATTCCCTGCGGCGCCTGCGCACCGATCGTATCGACCTCTATCAGGTGCACTGGCCCGATCCCCAGGTACCCCACGAGGAAACCGCGCGTGAACTGGAGCGCCTGCGCCAGGAGGGCAAGATCCTCGCCATTGGCGTGAGCAACTATTCGCCCGAGCAGCTGGAAGCCTTCCGCCAGTTCGCCAACCTGTCCACCGTGCAGCCGCCCTACAATCTCTTCGAGCGCGCCATAGAGACCGATGTGCTGCCCTATGCTCAGCGTCACGGTCTGGTGGTGCTGGCCTATGGCGCCCTGTGTCGCGGGCTGCTGTCCGGACGCATGAACGCCGAGACCCGCTTCGACGGCGACGACCTGCGTCAGGGCGATCCCAAGTTCCAGGCCCCGCGCTTCGCCCAGTACCTGGCCGCGGTGGAGGCCCTGACCGCCTTCGCCCGCGAGCGTCATGGCAAGTCGGTGCTGGCCCTGGCGGTGCGCTGGATCCTCGATCAGGGGCCGACCATCGCCCTCTGGGGTGCGCGCAAGCCCGAGCAGCTGCAGGGGTTGGACGAGGCCTTTGGCTGGCAGCTGTCCGCCGAGGACCTGGCGGCCATCGACGCCCTCCTCGCCGAACACGTCAAGGATCCGGTGGGCCCGGAATTCATGGCGCCGCCCTTACGTTGATCTGCCGGCGCGGGCACCCTGGCCTCGCGCCGTTGCCTAACCTACTCAGCCACAAGAGGTGAGCATCATGGCCAAGCGCGACGATCTCGACCATAAGCCGGAAAACGCCGGCAAGGTCGGCGAGACCCACAAGGAACTCAATCAGGGCGGTGAAGAACAGCGCCCGCAGAACGACAAGCGGCCCGAGCAGCCCAAGGAAAATCCGGATCCGGGTTACTGAGGCGAGTACTGAAACGAGCAAAGGCGCACGGGCCAGACCTGTGCGCCTTTGCTGTTTGTGGCCGGGGTCCTTTGCTGACCCCGGCAGTCTTGCCGGGTTAGACGCTGCGCGGCGGGGTGGCCATGCCGCTCTCGTCGCCCACGGCACCAGGCGTGTTGCCGTGGGCAGCGGTACGACCGACGTTCATGCCCGCGGTCGCCTGAGTGGCTCCCAGGGTACTGCCGGTGCCAGCGGTTGGGGAGCCCGCCATGGACTCGACGCCCGCGTCGGGATCGTTAACCAGGTGGCTGGGCGACGGTCCTGTACCGGCGTGCTGATCCCGGTCATGACGGGGCTGGTGCGCATCGCTCGCCACGTCGCGCCCCGCTGCCTTGACCTGCTCGTAGCCGCTGCTCGCCGCCTGCTTGGCCTTGGCGGTCAGCTTGTCGCTGTGCTTGCCCAGCGTGCGATCCTCGGTCTCGGTGCGCGGCAGCGAGGCTCCCAGCAGGGCACCGAGGGCGATGCCCAGTGCGCCTACCACCAGCGGCTGTTCGCGCAGCAGGGTATCGAAGGTGCCCTTGAGCTGTTGCGCCTGGGCGCCCAGGGCGTCCTTGGTCTGAGCCGCGGTATCGCTCAAGCGCTCACCCGTCTGGGAGGCCTTGGCCGATACGCTTTCGCCCAGGCCGGTCACCTTGTCGCGTACGTCGTGACTGCCGCGGTTCAGGGAATCACGGGTATGGCCGGCACTGCTGGCCACTGAATCCATGGCCCCCGTCAGCTTGTCCTTGAGCGGGGTGCCCGGCGCGGCCGGCGCCGGGGTGCGGTTCTGGCCCAGGGCCAGCCACAGCAGACCCACCGAGGTCAGCACCGCCGGGACCGGATTGGCCTTGAGGGTGTTGCCCAGATTATGGGCGAACTCCCCGCTGTGCCCCTTGGTGTAGGACAGCGCCTGGTCGAACAGCTGGCCGGGCGACAGGCGGCTTTCCAGCGCGCCCACCAGGTCTTCGATGTGTCCGCGCTTCTGGTCGATCTCGCGTTCGAGTTCCTCGGGATTCTTTCTGGATTCCTGATCGATCTGGTCGGTGATGCTCATTGTGCGGCTCTCCGTACGGCGTCCTTGTCCTTCTGCAGGCTGTTGACGGTGCGATCAGGGGTGAAGTGGGACGGTTCGAATTGCTTCTTGCCCGACTGCAGCATGATGAAGCCGATCACCATGACCACGGCGCCCACCAGCAGGGCGGCGGCCCAGGGCGTGAGGTACTGGGAGAGAAAGTAGACGACACCCATCAGCAGCACGATGAAGCCGGCCAGCAGCACGATGGCACCGGCGGCGACCCCGGCCACACCGGCCTTGGTGGTGCGCAGGGATTCGCCCAGTTCGGCCTTGGCCAGCGCCAGTTCCTTGGTGAACAGCGCCGGGACCTCATGGACCAGCTGCTTGACCAGGCCGACGACCGAGGTATCGCCTT
Organism: Pseudomonas sp. 313; assembly: GCF_000316965.1. Lineage (NCBI taxonomy): Bacteria > Pseudomonadati > Pseudomonadota > Gammaproteobacteria > Pseudomonadales > Pseudomonadaceae > Pseudomonas > Pseudomonas sp. 313. The sequence goes on along the minus strand of NZ_ANBZ01000033.1, from coordinate 804 downwards.
CGGTGGGGCGCGGAGTGGAATTCTCGTTGATCATGGCTGCTTGCCTCCGCTCAGGGTGGGTCGATCCAGCTGGCTGGACGAGGTACCGGTGTTCAGGCTGCTGTCGCTGCGCGCCGGATTGATCGCCGCGCCGCCGATGGGGTCGCCACCACGGGTCGTGGTCGGGGTATGGAGGTCAGGACCCTTGGGAATGTTGTTGGTGTGGATGACATCGGCACCCGCCGCCGGCTCCGCCAGTTCGTTTTCCGCCGCGACCGAGGGCGTGGTCAGCGAAGGCACCTCGTCGGGGCCGCTGACGCGCGAGCTGCTGCCGGTATCCGGCTGGCTGGAAGCCTTGAGAAAACGCGACAGTCCAAAGCCGATGGCGATGCTGCTGGTGAGGAACAGGGCCGGATTGTCCCGCGCCAGGGTGCCGGCCTGGTGCAGCAGCTGCTCGGCGCTCTTGCCGCGCAGGTCCTCGGCCAGGCCGGTCAGGCTTTGCGCCATGTCGCTGACATAGTGCGCCAGGCCCAGGGTGTCCTTGTCTTCCAGTTCGTCGGCGGCCGCCTGGGCGCTCTGGGCGATGGCGCCGAGCTGGTCGGCCGCGCTATCGCGATAGTGTTCGTAATGCGCAGCGCCTTCTTGCTTGGCGTCTTGCACCGTGTCCCGAGCGACCTCCTTGAGGTCGTGCAGATGGGCTTCTGCCGTAGAGCCGTCCTTGGCCTGCGAGGGGTGTCCCTGAGCGGAATCGAGAGGCGTCGTCATACGCTGGTACCTATGTGCAGAACCTTGTCTTGGCCGGCAGAGAACTCTCGGCGACCGTTC